>NZ_JBSYGH010000005.1:66943-175318 GCF_054121495.1 Salegentibacter haimaensis | reverse complement strand
AATACATAGAAATATGGTATAATAGAAAACGTTTACACTCTTTTTTAGGGTATAAAACTCCTTATGAAGTAGAACAATAATTTTATCAATTTAAAAATGTAGCATAGGTCTTAGAAAAAATGTCCGACTTTTTCTTGCAAGTCCACTGGGAGGTAAAAGACTTAACTGGGACTGGTCGTAGGTCTTAAATACAACTTTAGCTTTCATACCATGAAAATAAAACAATCCTATATTATTTCGAATAAAAAAGAGGCTGCCTTTTCAGACAGCCTCTTTTTGTAAGATATTTTCCTACAAATTATTCTCCCATAAAAGGATAACGATAATCGGTTGGAGTTACGAAGGTCTCCTTGATCAATCTTGGAGAAACCCAACGCAATAAATTCAGTTTAGAACCGGCCTTATCGTTGGTACCGCTGGCACGGGCACCTCCAAAAGGCTGCTGTCCAACTACGGCACCGGTTGGTTTATCGTTAATGTAGAAGTTACCGGCAGCATTCTGCAGAAGCTCGGTTGCACGGGTAGCAGCATAACGATCTCCGGAAAGCACGGCTCCTGTAAGTCCATAAATACTGGTGTCATCTACCAGTTCCAGCAAATCATCCCATTTTTTGTCGCTGAAATTCTTGTCATCATATACATAAATAGTCACCACGGGACCAAATAATTCGGTTTCCATAGTGGTGTATTTAGGATCGGTGGTTAGAATCACGGTAGGCTCGATAAAGTAACCTTTCGATTTATCATAATTTCCACCTACTACGATCTCGGCATTTTTATCCTTTTTAGCCTTGTCAATGTAGCTGGCTAATTTATCGAAAGCGCCTTCGTGAATCACCGCCGTGATAAAGTTGGTCATATCTTCCGGCGATCCCATCTTGAACGAATTTACATCTTCGGTAACAAAATCCTTGATCTCCGGCCAAAGGCTTTTCGGAAGATATACCCTTGAAGCGGCGCTACATTTTTGTCCCTGGAATTCAAAAGCTCCTCTTGAAATCGCAGTAGCCACCTGTTTTGGGTTAGCCGTTGGATGAGCTACAATAAAGTCTTTTCCTCCGGTTTCCCCTACAATTCTTGGGTAGGTTTTGTAATTCTGAATATTACTTCCAATTTTATTCCAGATACCTTTAAATACAGTAGTACTACCGGTAAAGTGAATTCCGGAAAAATCTGGGCTGGCAAGGAGGGTGTCGGTAATCATCACCGGGTCTCCCATCACCATGTTGATCACTCCGTCTGGCACTCCTGCTTCACGGAAAACCTCCATAATCACCTGGGCCGAATATACCTGGCTGTCACTTGGCTTCCAAATAGCAACATTCCCCATTAGGGCAGCACTCGAGGGCAGGTTCCCGGCAATGGCGGTAAAGTTGAAAGGAGTGATGGCATACACGAAACCTTCTAGCGGGCGGTATTCTACACGGTTCCAGTTACCTTCAGATGATTCTGGCTGCTCGTTGTAGATTTGGCTCATATATTCTACGTTGAAGCGTAGAAAGTCACAAAGTTCACAAGCCGAATCAATCTCAGCCTGATAAATATTCTTTGACTGCCCGATCATAGTCGCAGCATTTATACGGGAGCGATAGGGCCCGGCGATAAGGTCGGCAGCTTTTAAAAATACTGCAGCTCTTTGTTCCCAGGGCAAATTGGCCCATTTGGTTCTGGCTTCCAGAGCGCTTTCTATCGCTTCTTCAACGTTTTTCTTTGAAGCCTTATGATAAATTCCGAGTTCGTGCTTATGGTCGTGTGGAGGGTACATCGTTGCAGTATCTCCCGTTTTTACCTGTTTAGAACCTATATATAAAGGTACTTCCATTTTGGTGTTGTACATATCTTTATAGGTAAGCAATACCTCTTCTCTTTCGGGGGTCCCGGGAGCGTAGGTTTTTACCGGCTCGTTAACAGCAACCGGAACGTGGAAAAATCCGTTAGACATAAATAATTTATTTAAAAGTTTTGTAATTAAAATTTCAAGTTGCTAAAGGTAAAAAATTTAAGCGATTTAAGGCAATTTCAGACCTCAGTTCACGAAAGCTTAACTATTTTAGCAAATAGGCTTAAATTATTAAGAAATCGCTATGTGTACGCTGAGTTTGTTGCCTCTAAATTTGACCGAAAACTCCTTCGTTTTGACCTCAAACCGGGATGAAGCACCGGGCAGGAAAACCCGGCCCCCCGCCGTTGAAATCTATAAAGAGGTGCCACTGCTGTTTCCTAAAGATATGGAAGCAGGAGGAACCTGGATTGGAATAAGCCAAAGAAAGCGCGCAATTAGCCTTATGAATGGAGCTTTTAAACCTCATAAACGCAAATCCAATTATCGGCTTAGCAGGGGAGTGGTGGTTAAGGATTTACTTGCTTCTGCTGATGTTTTTAAAACCCTGGAATCTTACGATTTTAACGGGATCGAAGCCTTTACTTTGGTGATGGTAAATTGGGATACCAATCTCGGTTTTACCGAAGTGGTTTGGGATGAAGAAAGGTTACACCTCAAAGAATTACAGCTTCAGGAGCATATCTGGTCGTCTTCACCTTTATACGACGAGAAGATGAAGCAAAAACGCGAGGCCTGGTTTTCGGAATTCCGAAGAAAAAATAAAATTACTCCTGAAGCTATGCTGGGCTTTCATCATTCGGCAGGAATTGGAGATAAAAGTCTTGACCTCATAATGGACCGCGGATTTGTAAAAACCAAAAGCATCTCGCAAATAATAGTAGCAGGAGGACAGGCGAAATTTTGGTATAAAGACCTGGAGAGCGAAAAGGTATATGAGGAAAACTTCGAATTTTAATTAAGCGCGAAGGGGGCGCTTAACTTAAAACTGGGAATGCGAACTCTAAATCTTCTGGCAGAACTGAAATTTACCATATTGTAATAACCGCTCATAGACCCAAATGGGGAAGTAAGAAGGCATCCACTCTCGTAAGAATGGCTTTCACCGGGTTTGATCACCGGCCGTTGGCCAATTACCCCATCTCCCGAAACCACTTCGGTGTAATTAAGTGCATCTTTAATTTTCCAGAAACGGGATTTTAGCTGCACACAGTCGTTACTTTGATTCTCTATGGTGATTTTATAAGCAAATGCAAAGCGGATATTACTATTCCTGTAGAACTTGCCCTCGAAGGAGGTTTCTACTGAAATTTTTATTCCCCTGGTGATTTGCTGAACCATAATTAATATATCGCGAAAGATGCCACAGCTGAAAAAACTGCTGCAATTCCTGCTAAAATAAAGAATATTAGGTTGAGTATCATAAACTTTAGAATCGTTTTAACACGGCCCTGTCCATAGAATTTCCGCAGGGCTTTATACAGGTAAAAGGTAAAGATCAGGATAAAAATCCAGGCAATATCTTCTGCATTTATGAAAAAATTCAGCAAAACATAGAAGGTAAATAACACAAAAAAGGTGGTTTGCACGTGAAAGGTGAACACCAGGTGTTCCATATAGGTATAGTTGCGACGCAGGTATAAAAGCCAGATAAAAAGTGCAAAAACCGGCAAATAAAAGAATATGATAAACGGCAGTTTGCTAATAAAGTAGTTTACAAAAATGTTCGGGTTCTTCTGGATCTCTATATAATCTACCGATTTTTTGTAAAGCCAATGATTATAGGTGCTGTGTTCGTGTTTAAGGCTGTCCAGGGCCTGGTAGGCATTTGGAATTGATTTTTCCTTGTAAAAACGATGATAGATATCCAGTTTTTTCCAGCTGGCATTCAGAAAAGACATAGTGTCCAGGCTGGATTGGTCTGTATAAACATCCAGATAGGTTTGTCTTCCCAGGCGTGGTTGCTCTTCAATTAATTTTACAATTCCCAGTTCATCATCGGCCAGCGGTGAAACGCTGTCTCTGTCGGTACGGGCACGCAGGCTGTCCAGGGCTGCTCTATTGGCTTCAGTAGAAATTCCGCCGGGTTGTATGGCCGGGCCGCTATTGGGGTTAAGGGTTTGGGTAAGCCCCCAAATCAAGAAAAATATAATGGAAGCGCTTAAATAAAACCTGAAGGGGTTGGCGTAACGCTGCCTTTTTCCAAGGATATAATCTTTCGAGATTTTTCCGGGTTGGAAAAGCAGGGCTCTCAGAGTTCTTCTGAAACGGGAATCGTAGGCAAAAATTCCGGCGAAAAATTCATTGAAAAAATCATCAAAAGATAACTTTTTGGTGGAGTTTAATTGTCCGCAGGCAGGGCAATATTTGTCGCTTGGATCTAAAGGATGATCACAATTTAGGCAACGTTTACCCCGAAATTTTAAGGCCGAGCGCCTGGTTTTCATTAGTTAGTAATTACAGTTGAATTTGCTCTCCCCACTCCAATAAGTCTGTCGTAACGGGCGCCGAGATCACGATAGTACACCAGTACCTGATAGGTGTTTTCGGTATCATCGTGGTTGCCGCTAAAAAAGCCTTCGTCTATACTGCCATCGGCTCGTTTAAGCACATATTTATAATTGTAAAATCCTTGCTTAAAAAGCCTGGCACCTTCGTATTGTCCCGATTCCTGGTTGTAGGTAAGTTTGGTGCTTTCGTCGGTTTGAAAATTATTGAATCCTCCAAAAATATGCGGTTCCCCGCCTTGCAGATCGTCGTAATTGATGAGGTTAAAATGCACCCAGGTATATTCGGCTTCAATATTAGGATCCCGGGCATTCAGGCTGCGTATTACAAACCCCCCGTTAATATCGGGATTGTAGGTGTAGGGCTCGCCGGCCCGGCTGCGATCGGGGAAAAGATGATGGTGGTAGAGCCTGTCTACATCTACATAATTAATATCGGCCGTAGAGGCCCGCAGTTCTTTGTTGTCGAACATAAGATATTCATTCCCGCCCCAAAATGAACTCTCCTGGTCATAGCGATAAATAAGCTCATTGCCCATGGTGAACTGAGGTTTTAAATCGGTGATGGCAGATTTTAAATTGTGATTCTGAATTAAAACCACCCTGATGGTTTGGTCTGGATTTTTTAGTAAAAATTCCCTGGGATCTATGCTGAAGTTCAAAACCTGCCGGGTTTCGATAAAATTGAGGTTTCTCGATCTTTTAATCTGAATGGGTACGACGGCGAGCCTTTCAGCCACCATAAATTTTCGGGAAAACACCAGTTCGCCACCGCCATTAAAGATTTTGATCATATAGTTACCGCTCACTTTAAGGCCTCTGCTTTCTTCATTTGGAATACTTAGGCGGTAGTGAGAATAAGACTGAAGCGTATTATAGGAATTTTCATAATTGAAAATCCGAATATTATCTATGCCTTCTAAATATTCGGCCTTTGCTAATTGGGATTTGGCCCAGTTATGATCAAAGTGTTCGATCTGGTAGTAATAATCGGCTTCATCGCCAATAATATCATCAAAACTAAGGTGCAGGCGTTCGCCCATATTGATCACGGGATTACCATTTTCCTGGAGCGAATCCCCGTGCAGTTGAATGCTGCGAATATAATTTGGTGGCAGGTTTTCATTTTCCTGACCTATAAGAAATAAGCTGTTTGAAATACAAAGCAGTAAAAAGAATATGTTTTTCATTCTCTGGTATATCTACAAATGTAAATACAAATTTGATACCCGAATTTTTAACATTTCATTTTAACAATTGCCTTAATCGAAATTTAATGCATTTGTTGGGTGGTTTGAGGTTAAAATTCTAAATTTGCAGCACTTTAAAATTAATTTTTTAACATACACTCCATCCTATGTCAAAAGACATTCGAATTAAAAGAGGTTTATCTCTAAGATTAGAAGGGGAGGCGGAAAAAGAGCTGGTACAGGCTCCAAGGTCAAAGACCTATTCCATAAAACCGCCAGATTTTCATACAGTGGTACCTAAAATGGTGGTTAAAGAAGGAGCTCAAATCCTTGCCGGCGATGAAATTTTCTTTTCCAAATACACAGAAGAAATTCGTTTTACCAGTCCTGTTAGCGGTACGCTAAAGGAAATTAAGCGTGGAGAACGTCGTCGTATTCTGGAAGTGATTATAGAAGCACATCCTCAGGATAGCTACAAAGAATTCGGGAAACTCGATGCAGCTTCGGCCAGTGCCGATGCCGTAAAAGCCAGAATTCTTGAAAGCGGCTGTGGGGCTTTTCTAAAGCAACGTCCATACGATATCATTGCCGATCCTAAAGATACGCCAAAAGCGATTTTTATTTCTGCAGTGTCTACGGCGCCTTTAGCGCCAGATTGGGGCTTTGTTTTAAAGGACCAGCAGGCAGCTTTCCAGGAAGGAGTAAAAGCATTGCAAAAACTAACGCCCGGGAAAGTGCATCTTTCAGTAGATAAAAGTTCTGCTTCTGTGCTTGGAAATACCCAGGGAGTTGAGTTGCACAACGTAAACGGGCCTCACCCGGCCGGAAATGTTGGAGTGCAGATTCATAAAATAGATCCTGTAAACCAGGGAGAGCGTGTTTGGGTAATTGCTCCTGAAGACGTTGCCATTATCGGAAATCTTTTCCTTACCGGAAGATTTGAAGCTAACCGCACTGTGGCTGTAACCGGTAGTGAAGCTAAAGATCGCAAATATTACCAAACTAAAATCGGAGCCAATTCGGCCGATCTTGTTGGTAATGTAAGTGAAGATATTAGAATGATTTCCGGGAATGTGCTTACCGGCGATAAGATTACCAATAATCAATATCTTAACTTCTACGCCAATGAGCTGTGTATGATTCCTGAAGGAAATCAATACCGTGCCTTTGGATGGTTGCCATTTACCTATAATAATATTCATTCAAATTCCAGGACTTCACTTTCCTGGTTGTTCCCAAATCGCAAGTACACACCTACTACCAACCTTAACGGGGAGGAGCGTGCACTGGTGGTGACCGGGGAGATGGAAGAAGTGCTTCCAATGGATATTTTCCCTATGCAGCTAATAAAAGCCTGTATGGCGGGTGATATTGAAAAAATGGAAAATCTGGGTATCTATGAAGTTGCTCCTGAAGATTTCGCACTTGTAGAATACGTAAATACCTCGAAAATCGAAATTCAGGAAGTGATAAGATTGGGTCTGGATTTAATGATTACTGAAGTTGGTTAAAAAGCAGTAGCACTATGGAATGGATTAGACAAAGATTAGATAAAATAAAGGAGCCTTTCGGAAAAGGAAAGAAATTCGAAAAATATGCTCCTGCGGTTAACGCGATAGATACTTTCCTTTTTACCCCAAATCATACCACTCAAAAAGGTGCGCATATTCGTGATGCAGTAGACCTTAAGAGAACTATGATCACCGTGGTAATCGCACTTATTCCCGCCTTGATTTTCGGGATGTGGAACCAGGGGTATCAACATTTTGTGCAACTTGGGGGTGATTTCACCTTTTGGGATGCAATAGGACACGGAGCTCTTAAAATTATTCCGATGATTGCGGTTTCTTATGCTGTTGGTCTTGGAATTGAATTTGCCTTCGCAATTTACAGAGGTCACGAAGTAAACGAGGGTTACCTGGTAACGGGATTGCTTATTCCAATGATTATGCCGGTAGACCTGCCGCTTTGGATGTTAGCGCTTTCAGTAATTTTTGCTGTATTAATTGGGAAAGAAGCTTTTGGAGGAACAGGGATGAATATTCTGAACCCTGCCTTAACTGCAAGGGCTTTTGCTTTCTTCGCCTATCCAACTTATATGTCTGGAAACCAGGTGTGGGTTAGTGAGGCCAGCAATATTGAAGCAGTATCGGGTGAAACTATCCTGGGGAGTTTAGCTGCAGGTGAGCAGGTATCCTATAATTCTATGGATATGTTTATGGGAGTAATTCCCGGATCGGTTGCTGAAACTTCGGCCTTATTTATTCTTGCAGGTGCCCTGCTTTTGGTGTTCACCAAAGTTGGAAACTGGAGAATTATTTTAAGCGGATTTATCGGAGCAGCAGTGATGGCTTTAATTTTCAATGCACTTCCTTCACTTGGAATCACAGGAAATGAACTTACCAATTTTAGCTGGTACAATCACCTGTTAGTGGGAGGTCTTGCCTTCGGAATTGTATTTATGGCTACCGATCCTGTATCGGCTTCTCAAACCCTAAAAGGAATGTGGATTTACGGATTCTTGATAGGTTTCCTTTCCATTATGATCAGGGTATTTAACCCGGCATATCCCGAAGGAGTGATGCTTGCTATTTTACTTATGAACGTATTTGCTCCTACCATAGACCATTACGTGATTCAGTCAAACATCAAGCGCAGAAGGAAAAGAGTAAAAACCGCAACCGGACAGGTTGAAACAGCAGTTTAATTATGGAAGAAAAATCAGTAAATAAAACAAACAGCAACGGTTACACTTTTATGTTCGCCATTATTATGGTGATCGTGGTAGCCTCGGTGCTGGCTTTTACCGCCACCTCGCTGCAGCCAATTCAGCGCGAGAACGTAAGGCAGGAAAAGATGCAAAGTATTCTGGCAACTATTGGTGTTGAAACCGATAGAGCCGGAGCTGAAGCTTTGTATGACCAATATATTGTAGAAGAATTAAGTCTTAGAGAAGACGGTAGCGTAGACGAAGAGGTTGATGCCTTTACCGTAGACCTTGCCAAAGAATTAAAAAGACCGGTTTCTGAACAAATCTTTCCTCTGTATGTAGCAGATTATGAAGGTGAAAAATACTATATCGTACCGCTAAGAGGAAACGGACTTTGGAATGCGATTTTCGGATACATCTCTCTTAAAGACGATGTGAATACCATTAAGGGTGCCACCTTCGACCACCTTGGGGAAACCCCCGGTTTAGGTGCCGAGATCACCAAAGAATGGTTTAAGGAAAGTTTCGCCGATGAAAAGATTTTTGACGAAAGCGGAAATCTTATCGGGGTATCGGTTGTGAAAGGGAACAACGATTCTTCGAATAAAGACGACAACCGGGTAGATGCAATTTCAGGAGCAACTATTACGGGAGACGGGGTTTCAGATATGATTTCTGAAAGACTGAAGCGTTACCTGCCGTATTTCGAGCAGCAAAAAGATATTAAAGTAGCAACTAAGTAATTATGGCTAAGGAGATAAAAAATACTTCCGAAGAAAAGGAAGCTAAGAAAAAAGAAATGATTCTCTTCCTGTCTAATTCAGAAGAGAGAGAGCATTTTCTGTCGAAAGCAAACAGAAAAATATTATCAGATCCATTAGACGATAATAACCCGATTACCGTACAGGTACTGGGTATTTGTTCGGCCCTTGCAATTACGGTTCAGTTAGAGCCTGCAGTGGTAATGGCCATCGCGGTGGTAGCGGTAATGGCATTTGCCAATATGATCGTATCGCTTTTGCGTAATATGATTCCAAGCCGAATCAGGATTATCGTGCAGCTGGTAGTAGTTGCCTCCCTGGTGGTATTGGTAGACCAGATTTTAAAGGCCTATGCCTACGATGTTAGTAAGCAGCTTTCGGTTTTCATCGGGCTTATTATTACCAACTGTATCGTAATGGGACGTTTGGAAGCCTTCGCCCTGGGGAATGGAGTTTATAAATCTTTCCTTGATGGTGTGGGTAACGCGGCCGGATACGGTCTAATTCTTATCATCGTAGCCTTTTTCCGTGAGCTGCTTGGTTCCGGGAAATTATTCGGGTATGAGGTGTTAGGTCACAAAGCCGCAACCGCAGCCGAATCTACAGGTCTTTATGCCCTGGGTTACGAAAATAACGGATTAATGCTGCTTTCTCCTATGGCGCTTATCGTAGTGGGAGTGATCATCTGGTTACAACGTGCCAGAAACCGTAAACTAATTGAAGAAAACTAACAGCTAAAACAAGATATAATGGATTATGTAAATTTATTTGTTAGGAGCATCTTTATAGAGAATATGATTTTCGCATATTTTCTTGGAATGTGTTCTTACCTTGCCGTTTCAAAAACAGTAAAAACAGCTGTTGGTTTAGGTGCTGCGGTAATCTTTGTACTTACCATCACCGTTCCTATTAACTTTTTACTGGACAATTACCTGCTAAGACCGGGAGCTTTAACCTGGCTTGGAGCCGAATTTGCCGATGTAGACCTTAGCTTCCTGAGCTTTATTATGTTTATCGCGGTAATCGCTTCTATGGTACAACTTGTAGAGATGATCGTTGAAAAATTCGCGCCTGCTCTTTATGGGGCATTGGGGATTTTCCTTCCCCTTATCGCTGTAAACTGTGCTATACTTGGAGGTTCATTATTTATGCAGCAAAAAGATTTTGGAGCAATCACCGAAGCCTTAACCTACGGGTTTGGAAGTGGAATTGGTTGGTTCCTTGCCATTCTTGGAATCGCTGCCATTAGAGAAAAGATCGCTTACTCCAATGTACCGGCACCTTTAAAGGGTCTTGGAATCACATTTATCATAACCGGACTTATGGCCCTAGGGTTTATGAGTTTTATGGGAATTAAATTATAATAAGGAAAAAATAGGATTATGACAGTTGTAATAGCAAGTGTAGTAGTATTTTTAGTATTGATCCTGGCCCTGGTTTCCATGCTTCTTGGAGCCAAATCCAAATTATCCCCATCTGGCCCGGTGACTATAAATGTGAATAACGAAAAAGATATCGAAACAGGATCGGGAGGGACTTTGCTGTCTACTCTTGGTGATAATAAATTATTCCTGCCTTCTGCCTGTGGTGGAGGTGGTACCTGTATTCAGTGTAAATGTATAGTTTCTGAAGGGGGTGGAGCCATTCTTCCTACCGAGGAGCCTCACTTTACCCGTAAAGAGATCGCACAGGGCTGGAGACTTGGATGCCAGGTAAAGGTGAAGCAGGATATGAAAATTCAGATCCCTGAAGAAGTCTTCGGAATTAAAAAATGGGAAGCTACCGTTGTGAGAAACTACAACGTAGCCTCTTTTATTAAGGAATTCGTAGTAGAAATTCCTGAAGATATGGATTATAAGGCTGGAGGTTATATCCAGATTGAAATTCCGAAGTGTGAGGTGAAATATGAAGATATGGATATCACCGCACACCCTGAAGAGCACGATACTCCCGATAAGTTTAAGGAAGAGTGGGACAAGTTCAAACTATGGCCATTGGTGATGAAAAACACCGAAACCGTAGAGCGGGCATACTCTATGGCTTCCTACCCGGCCGAAGGTCGCGAGATTATGCTTAACGTTCGTGTTGCTACCCCGCCATGGGATCGCGCCAAAGACGGATGGATGGATGTAAATCCGGGAATCGCTTCTTCTTATATTTTCTCGAGAAAGAAAGGAGATAAAGTAACGATCTCTGGACCTTATGGTGAATTCTTTATCAACGAAAGCGATGCAGAAATGCTTTACGTTGGTGGTGGAGCCGGGATGGCGCCAATGCGTTCGCACCTGTATCACCTTTTCCGTACACTTAAAACCGGAAGAACCGTGACTTACTGGTATGGAGGTAGATCTAAACGTGAATTGTTCTATACAGAACATTTTAGAGCTCTGGAAAGAGACTTCCCTAATTTCAAATTTTACCTTGCATTATCTGAACCCTTAGAGGAAGATAACTGGAAAGTGAAAAAAGATCTGGATGATGATGGAGATGGTTTCGTAGGATTTATTCACCAGGTAGTAATCGATAATTATTTGAGCAAACACGAGGAGCCTGAAGAAATCGAATTATACTTCTGTGGTCCTCCATTGATGAACAAAGCTGTTCAGAAAATGGGTGAGGATTTTGGAATCCCACCAGAGAATATCAGGTTTGATGACTTTGGAGGTTAATCCTTAAAGTAGATAATTTAAACCCCTGTGAAAGCAGGGGTTTTTTCGTTTAGATAGAATCTTAATCGTATTTTTGTGCTATGTCTAAGTTAAGTGATAAAGAGCTGCATAACCTTGCGATGAATATTGTAGGGAAAGACCTCGAAGACCAGGGTTATGAGTTTTTAGGGGTGAACAGTGAAATGGGTAAAAATCCGCAGTTTGTGGCTTTGAAAGAAGGGAAACTGCACTTTGTAATAGTTCGTGCGATCGAATATCCACACGACCCCAAAGAATTTGAATTTACTTTTCTGAAGCATATTAAAGAACACGCCTTAAAATTTAATGCCCGAACCTTTTATGCCGGGGTTGGCCTGGCTAATTCTTCCGATTATGAAAAACCCGTGACCCACGACGAAGATTATGTGGTGAACTATAACGGCTGGCAGGAAATTTAAATTTTATGAAAAAATTACTTCTATTATTTTTTTTCGCTTCAGTTGTAATTAGCTGCAAAGACGAAAATTCTCAACGCATAGCGACAGGAGAGGCATTGGGAACCACTTATCAGATCAAATATTATTCAGAAAAAGAAATTGAACTCAACAAGGCTTTGGATTCAATTTTCCGAAGTATTAATCAGTCGATGAGTACCTATTTGCCCGATTCTGATATTTCCCGAATCAATGCGGGAGACAGCAGTATTCAGGTAGATGAAAATTTCAGGGAAGTTTTTAAGGCTTCAGAAAAGGTATATACGCAAAGTGGAGGCTTTTTTGATCCCACTGTGGGAAATTTAGTCAATGCCTACGGGTTTGGCGCCGATAAGCCTTTAAAGAGGCTTGATTCAATTCAACTCGATTCTTTAAAAGGGCTGGTGGGATTTGATAAGGTACAATTAAGCCGGGATAATAGAATAAAGTTTGAAAATCGGGGAATGTATCTTGAGTTTAATGCCATCGCCAAAGGCTTCACTTTGGATGTAATCGCAAGATATTTAGATGGAAAAAATGTTATAAATTACCTCATAGAACTTGGCGGAGAATTGGTGGCTAAAGGCCGTAACCTCGAGAAAGATTCCGATTGGATTGTCGCAATAGACGACCCCAACCAAAAGGAAGGTGAACGAAAATTATTTACTATTCTGGCGCTTAAAGATAGGGCTATGGCCTCTTCGGGGAATTACCGAAAATTCAGAACCGATTCGGTGAGCGGGCAAAGATTTGTGCATACCATAAATCCCATTACCGGCAGGGCAGAACAAAGCAATTTGTTAAGCGTCTCGGTGCTGGCTGAAAACTGTATGCTGGCCGATGCCTATGCTACTGCCTTTATGGCCCTGGGTTATGAACGCTCGCTCGAAATGCTCGAAAACCTGGAAATGGTTGATGTCTATTTTATTTATTCTGAAGCTGACGGGGAGGAGATTAAAACCTTTGCCAGCCCTGGATTTGAACAGGCCCTTATTGAGGATTAATCTTTAAAGCAAACCGGAATAAGCTCGCCCTGGGCCAACCTATATCTATCAACTTCCTGTGGAGTTAATTTGCTGGTATAATCTACTTCTTCTACTCTAAAGCCTATACTTCTAAGTTTATCGAAATAATCCCTGCCGTAAACCCTTACGTGATCGTATTGACCAAAGATCCTGGCGCGTTCTTTAGGATCGGTGATGCTGTCGTCTTCAAAGGTTGTTTCTCTTTCCAATTCCTGCGGAATTTGGAGAATAGCAGTGCCTCCCGGTTTTAAAATACGGTAAAGTTCCTGCATTGCTTTGGTGTCATCAGGAATATGTTCCAACACGTGATTGCAGAGGATAAAATCGAATTCAGCCTCTTTAAAAGGAAGATCACAAATATCAGCCTTCACATCGGCCAGCGGGGAATTAAGATCGGTTGTTGTGTAATCTAAATTTTTAAGTTTTCTGAAGCGATTATAAAAAGCCTGTTCTGGTGCGAAATGAAGAACTTTTAGTGGAGCACTAAAAAAGGAAGTCTCATTTGTAAGATATAACCATAAGAGCCGGTGACGTTCCAGGGAGAGGGTAGAGGGGGAGAGTACATTTTCCCGTTGCTTTACATAACCGTACGGCAAAAAATTTCTAAAACTACTTCCGTCTATTGGGTCGGTATAACGCTTTCCTTTAAGCCAGATTTTTAAGAAAGGACGTACCAGATAACTAAACCTGATAAGTAGTGGTCGGGGAATTTTATTCAGAAAAAATTTAAAAATTTTTTTCATCAAACTTCGATATCGCCCCAGTTTTCACCCGATTTTATTCGGTAGAGTTGCATCTCGGAAACACCAAATTGTTTGGCCAGAACCTTAATGCGGGTTTTTCTATTGGGATCGAGTAATTTCTTTTTCAGGATCACCGCCTGCGCATAGGTAAGTTTGGAATAGCTTACTACTTTTCGCAGTTTTCGCTTGCGTTTGTTTTCTTTTACTTTAGGACTATCGTATTGATGTTTTACCCATTCTTCTTTAGTCATCCAGGCCAGGTTATCAACCCGGTTATCATCCTTAATAAAGTTTTTATGCACCACGTAGCGGGCATTCTCAGGTTTGGGAAGAAATAATTCGGCTACAACCCGGTGAATATAGTAGGTTTTGTGCTTTCCATTTTTCAGCCGAACGCCAAAATTAAGATAACCACCAACACGGCCACCTTTTACCAAAACCCCTTCAGGGTTTTTTAGGAAGCTTAAAATTCTTCCGAAGTTGGAAACCTTATAGACAAATCGATCTTTCCATTCGTCTTTGTGCAGGGTTTTCCATTGCTCCTGTCTAAAGCTCTTTATCATTTAGTACGGCTGTAAATTCATCTTCTTCATCACTCTCAATCCCCAGGGCTTCATAAATATACTTAAAAGTAGAAAGCAACTGCGGTTTTCCATCAACCAGAGCTACATCGTGTTCAAAATGCGCGCTGGGTTTATTGTCGGCGGTTAGAATCGTCCAACCATCGGGTAACTGATTTATTCTTCGGGTGCCCAGGTTTATCATAGGTTCTATGGCAACGACCATTCCTTCGATAAATTTTTTGCCTCTTCCACGTTTTCCGTAGTTAGGCATTTCAGGATCTTCGTGCATTTTTTCTCCCAGGCCGTGACCTACCAACTCGCGCACCACGCCATAGCCACGACTTTCGGTATATTGCTGAATGGCATAACCTACATCGCCCACACGGTTACCTGCCTTAAATTCCCGAATTCCCACATACAGGGATTCTTTGGTAACTTTGAGCAATTCTTTTACTTCGGGGGCAACCTCGCCAATTTCGAAAGTATAGGCGTGATCCCCGTAATAGCCGTTTTTATAGGCCCCGCAGTCTATAGAAATGATGTCGCCCTCTTCCAGGGGTTTATCATTGGGTATCCCGTGAACCACCTGGGCGTTTGGGCTCATACAAAGCGAATTCGGGAAATCGTACATTCCCAAAAATCCGGGTTCTGCGCCATGGTCCCGAATAAACTCTTCGGCGAGCTTATCGAGGTATAAACTGGTTATCCCCGGCTTTATTTCTGAAGCCAGCATTCCCAGGGTTTTTGAAACTATTTGAGCGCTTTCCCTAAGCAGTTCTATCTGCTCTTTAGTTTTGGGTATAATCATATTAATTAATTGAAAAGGCCAAAAAGGCCAGATTTCTTTCTTTTAGGTTTTGAATTGCCATTGCTAAGCTCCTGATAGATCTCACCCCAACCGTGCATTCCGCCGAAATTACGGTCATCGATGAAAATATCGGCCAGGATCTTTCTGCTTATTTCCATATCGAAAT
Source organism: Salegentibacter haimaensis (assembly GCF_054121495.1). Lineage (NCBI taxonomy): Bacteria > Pseudomonadati > Bacteroidota > Flavobacteriia > Flavobacteriales > Flavobacteriaceae > Salegentibacter > Salegentibacter haimaensis. Next base: position 159,884 of record NZ_JBSYGH010000005.1, on the reverse strand, counting down.
CCTCTTCGGGATAGCTTTGGTTAACCGCATAAAATACCAACCCGTTTTTTCTACAAAATTCAACGGCTTCTTCGAGCTTAATTCCGTAGCGATACGTCCAGAGAATTAGCTGATGTCCTTCCTGTTGAAGTTTTTTTAAACTTTCAAAAGCAAAGAGTTTGGGTTTGCCTATCTCGGGAAATTTATTTTCCACAATGGTTCCGTCAAAATCAACTGCAATGGTAAGCGTTTTAGACATAGTGCAAATTTAAAAAGAAATGGCAGATTTCAATTTGGGGTTCTCCCTTAAAATCCGAAATAGCTATGCTCATATTTTTTTCCGCTCACAATTTTAGCGATATCCTCTTCCAGGTTATCTACGGCATATTCTACAAAGCGGTTTACTTCCTTTCCATCTTTATAAAAAATAATGGTAGGCACCAGTTCAACATCGTAGGAATCGGCCACCTTGTCGCCGGCCACTTTGTACTCGTCTACAGCATAAGCCTGCAACTTATCCTGGTCGAAACCTGTGATATCCAGTAATTTGTAAAACTGAGGGACTTCATATTGGCTATCGGCACACCAGGTACCCATAATCAGTTTTATCTCATAATCATGAATATTTTCCTGAATGATTTTTAAAGCCTTAGCCTTGGGTTTATAATGCTTATAGCCCGCATTAAACCAGGCCGAATGAGGTCTTTGCATTAAGTCTTCCTTCTTGAAATATCCCAGTAAAATTTCCTGGTTCTCTGTTTCTTTGGTCTTTTGCTCACCTGAAAGTAATGCAATAAAAAAAGCTATACTTAATAGCAGGGTTTTGTTTACGATCATCAAATTTAAATTAAAGAATCCTGAGTCATTAAATCGGGCTTGTCTATTCCCATTAACTGAAGGATAGTCGGAGCTATATCGCCAAGCTTACCGCTTTTAATTTGTTTTATATCTTCATCTATTAAAATAAGCGGCACCGGGTTGGTAGTATGGGCCGTATTGGGGCTGCCATCGGGGTTTATCATCACTTCCGAATTTCCGTGGTCGGCGATAACCAGAATGCTGTATCCGTGGTCTTGAGCTGCTTTGGCTACGGCCCCGGCACATTCATCTACGGTTTCTACCGCCTTCACCGCTGCATCAAAAACTCCGGTATGACCAACCATATCGGGATTGGCGAAATTCAAACAAATAAACTCGGCCGATTCTTTCTCGATTTCAGGAATGATTTTATCTCTTACTTCATAGGCGCTCATCTCGGGCTGAAGATCGTAGGTTGCCACTTTAGGCGAGTTACACATAATTCGCTTTTCGCCTTTAAAGGGTTTTTCTCTGCCACCGTTAAAAAAGAAAGTCACGTGGGGGTATTTTTCGGTTTCGGCAATACGAATTTGCTTTTTTCCGGTGTATTCCAAAACCTCTCCTAAAGTAGATTTTATATTGTCTTTTTTATAAACCACATACACATTCTCGAACCTGTCATCATATTTGGTTAGAGTAACATAGTATAACGGCATTTTTTTCATATCGTACTCAGGGAAATCATCCTGAGTTAAGGCCTGAGTAAGCTGCCTACCTCTATCGGTTCTAAAATTGAAGAAAATCACCACTTCTTTATCTTTCAAAGTAGCCACCGGATTCCCCGCGTTGTCGGTTAACACTATAGGTTCTATAAATTCATCGCTGGTGCCGTTTTTATAGGAATTTTCTATGGTTTCCTGGGCGTTGGTAGATTTTGTTCCAACTCCCTTTACGATAAGATCGTAAGCTTTTTTCACCCGTTCCCAGCGGCGATCGCGATCCATTGCGAAATAACGACCAATTACCGAAGCCAGTTTAGCATTGGTGTTTTTAAGATGTTCTTCGAGCTCGGCAATGAAACCTTTTCCTGAGTGTGGGTCTACATCGCGGCCATCGGTAAAAGCGTGAACGTACTTTTCTTTAACTCCGTAATTTTCAGCAGCGGTTAATAAACCTTTCAGGTGGTTGATGTGTGAGTGCACCCCGCCATCACTCACCAACCCCATAAAGTGAATGGGTTTGTTGTTCTTTTTAGCATAGGTAAATGCTTCTTCCAAAACCGGCTCGTCTATAAGCGTATTTTTTTCTACGGCCATATTGATCTTTACCAAATCCTGGTAAACGATACGACCGGCGCCCAAATTCATATGTCCCACTTCCGAATTTCCCATTTGGCCTTCGGGTAGACCTACATTCATTCCATCGGTGCGTAATTCGGCGTGCGGATATTTTTCGGTGATCTCATCCATAAACGGAGTTTTGGCCTTTGCAATAGCCGAAACCTCAGGATCTTGCGTGAGACCCCATCCGTCAAGAATCATTAATAATACTTTCTTATTCATAACTGGTTTCAAAAAAATTAAGCGATAAAGATAATAAGTTTCTCCGGGAGACCCAGCTCCCAACAGGGATTTATTGGTATTGTTCTATGGCTTCCTTTATTTTTTCAATACGGTTTTCAGGGTCGGGGTGAGTGCTTTGAAATTCGGGCACGCGATTACCTCCCGAAGCTTCTTTTAAAATTTGCATCACCTCGATTAAAGCTTCAGGATTATAGCCCGAATTGATCATAATTTTAACTCCTAAATGATCGCTCTCCAGTTCATCGCTGCGACCGTACTTCATATTTACCAGGTTGCCCACAACGGCCGCGGCCTGGGTGGCTTCATGCGACCCCGAACCCACTGCTACTCCTGTGATAATAGAGTTCGTAAATCCTTGCTTGGCCAGGCGTTCGGCTGAATGTCTTCCTATTACATGTCCTATTTCGTGCCCCAGGATCCCAGCAATTTGATCGTCGTTGCTTAAGCGGGAGTATAAGGCCTCTGTGATAAAAACCGGTCCGCCGGGGAGTGCAAAAGCATTTACGGTATTGGGATCGGCCAGCAGGTAAAACTCGTATTTATAAGGCGAAGAGGAAGCAATGCTGTTTTCTACCAACCGGTTTCCGATAGTTCTGATTCTCTGAAGATCGGCCGAAGAACTAGATAAACCTCCGTATTCCTGTAACATAGCCGGGGTACTTTGCTCTCCCAGCGCGATTTCTTCCTCGGCCGTAAGATCTACATACTGGGTTTCCCCGGTATAGGGATTATCTTCAGCAGAAGAACAAAACTTAATCACACCAAAAATGATAATTCCGGCTGCGATGATCAATCTTAAAAAATTCTTTCCTCCTCTCATGGTATGGTACTTGTACTTATTGGTTTAGAACATTAAAATTTTAACAAATTTCCTTTTGCAATTCGTGAAATAATCATTTTCATTTTGCGTTAGATGGAATAGCATACGGCCTTCAAAGCCCTGTTTTTAAGATAATTGAGCTCAGTAATGTTAAAATTTGGATTTTAAGACTGCTCATTACCAATTAAAAACAAAAAATTGTATGTTGGCACCACATTTGGAATATATTAACAAAGCTTTAATCTCCTTTTGGGATTAACTAAAATGATTTTCTAATCTGAACCTCAGGCTTTTAGTTGTGGTTCATAAAATTTACTGTATGATGTATAAGACGATGACTGTAGTAGCAGTATTATTATTTTCCTTCGCATTTACCAATTCTAATGAAACCAGACCGGTTTCTGAAATCCCCGAAGTTTCGGCTTCTGTTTTAAACCCTGAACCTGAGTTGCTTTTCGCCGAGAAGGTGGAAAACCTGTATTCAGAATTTGCAGAAAATGCCAATTCGCTTCCGGCTCTCACTATTTTTGAGAGAGCTATGAAGGGTTATGAAAAACTGGAAAACAAGAATCTGGTTAAAAATAAATTGCTAACCGTAATTGATTTCGGACTTTCCTCAAAGAAAAAACGAATGTGGATTATGGATATGGAAAATAAAGAAGTTTTATATCATACCTATGTAACCCACGGAAAAAATACCGGTGGTGAATTTGCTACCAAATTTTCTAATACGGTAAACTCACTTCAAAGTTCTCTTGGCTTTTACGTTACAGCTGAAACTTATTACGGAAAAAACGGACTTTCTCTTTTTATCGATGGGATGGAGAAAGGTTTTAACAGCAACGCCAGAAAACGTTATGTGGTGATTCACGGGTCAGATTATGCCGAACCGGGAGTGATTAACCGCCTGGGGCGACTTGGTAGAAGCTACGGTTGTCCTGCGGTACCCAATACAATTGCCAAAGACCTTATTCACCTAATCAAAGGAGAATCGGTAGTATTCATTCATAAAGATGATGAAAACTACCTGCAAAAATCCAGTCTGCTTAACTAATTAGCAGCAAGCAGTTCGGCCAGTCGCTGGTCGTGTTTGTAAACATCATAAGCAAAAAAGGTGCTGTCGTTTTCACGCCAGGCCGTCCAGTAAAGGTGATGCACCCTCACGGGTTGCGTCACCTTTATTGTTGTGGTCCTACCTGAATTGATGATTTTTTCAACTTCTTCATCAGTATATTTTGGGTTATTGCTCAGTAAATATTTCGATAAACCAATGGCGTCATCTACTCTTACGCAACCCGAGCTTTGAGCCCGGCTGTCGCGTTCAAATAATTTTTTGGAAGGAGTATCGTGCAGGTAAATCATATGCGGATTGGGATAAATAATCTTTACCCTACCCAAAGGATTTGCGGCTCCGGCTTCCTGTCGTATAGTATAGCCGGCCGCCTTGCCGTTTTTCCAGTCTACCTGCATCGGGTCTACCCGGTTTCCGCTACCATCGAAAACGCTCATATTCTTTTTAGCAAAATAAGAAGCATCTTTTCTGGCTGAAGGGAGAACGTCGTTCTTTTTAATAGTAGGCGGCACCGTCCAGGTGGGGTTATACACGATATGTTCAATTTCATCTGAAAATACCGGAGTTTTACGGGCCTCGGTTCCAACCATTGTTCGGTGGGAAGCAATGGTGTCGCCGTCTTTCACTATGTGTAGCCGGTAATTTGGGATATTTACTATGATATAATGCTCCCCAAGGTCTCTGGGATACCAGCGCCAACGTTCCAGGTTTGCCAGGATTTGTAAATACCGGTCTTTTGCCGAACGATTTAAATTTTCGATGGTGCCTTTGCCAATAACCGCATCACCTTCAATCCCATACTGGCGTTGGAAACGCTCTACTTCTTTTTGAAAATTTTCATTATAAACCAAAGCGCTATCGGCCGAAAATTCCTTGTAATAACCCAATTGCTGCAATCTTCTCGCAATAGATTTTAAACGCGGATCTTCCTCACCCGGCTTTATGCTTTCGCCCTCTTCAATTTTTATTAAACTATCCTCACTGGCGGCAAGTTCCCGGTAATCTTTTAAAGATTTTTTTAAGCCCTGGTAAACGCTGTGTTTGGGTTTAATAGAATCCAGCACTTTTTGCAGGTTGTTTTGGGCAACGGCAGTGTTTAAAAGCTGTGCTGGGTTTGGCTGGTTCACTTCCACATCCCAGATTCCGTATAAATCTTTAGGATTTACTTTTCCTGCCTCGATATGGCTGGAGAGGCGAAAAAATGCATCGGTAAGTATAATTTCGGTTAGGCCCAGTTCTTCTTCATCGAGGTCGGCAAGATGCGCCAGAGCCTGTTCTAAATAAGAATGGTGATAATCTTCAGAGTTCAAGCCTTCTTCAGGTGCGGCTTCAATACTTCTGAAAAGGTCTTCTCTAAGCCCCCGGTCATTCCAAACCGGTTGATAATCCCTGTTTTGATAAAATTCAGAAATAGCTGAAAAATTTTTCAGGGCCATATTCCCTATTGAACTTGAATCGGAGGATTTTTCGAAAGCGGCCCTGACAAACTCAGACGATGTGAGTTCGTTGATTTCCTTTTGTTCGGTTACAGAAGTTTCAATTCCCGGAGCCCTGTTGGGTTCATTTTTGCAGGATGCCAGCATAAGGATGCCAAGCAGTATAAAAACTATTTTGTGTAGGTTCATTGGGTAGGTTTAGGGTGCAATTTTAAGTCTTAACGTCACTGTAGGATTTATTCCTTTCAAACTGAACTTCAGCATAAGGGCAGAGAGGATCGATTTTATAATTGTTTTCTCTGGCGTAATGCACGGTTTTTTCAACCAGTTTTGAGGCCACACCTTTGCCTTCGAGGTGAGGTTTTACTTCGGTATGATCTATAACAAGTATATTGTTTTCTCTTAGTTCGTAAGTGAGTTCGGCCTGAATGCCTTTTTCGTTTTCCACGTAAAACATTCCGCGGCTGTCATTTTCTTTATGTTTAATTTCCATCTTTTGTAATTATTCCGTCCACAATTCCATATTCCACAGATTCCTGCGCATCCATCCAATGATCTCTATTAAAATCTTTCATGACCTTATCAACGCTTTGGCCGCAGTTTTCTGCAAGGATTTTCGCGCTTAATTCTTTGATTTTTAAAATTTCCCTGGCCTGGATTTCTATATTTGAAGCCTGACCCCTGGCACCACCGCTGGGTTGGTGAATCATCACCCTTGCGTGTGGTTGAATAAACCTGCGACCTTTTTTACCGGCAGAGAGTAAAATTGATCCCATAGAGGCTGCCACGCCGGTACAGATCGTAGATACATCGCAGTTAAGGGATTGTATGGTGTCGTAGATGGCAAAACCATCGGTTACGAATCCGCCGGGGCTATTTATAAAAAATTTAATTTCCTCTGTACCTTCTAAATCCAGGTAGAGAAGTCGGTCTATTACATGTTTGGCGCTGCGGTCGTTTACCTCACCCCATAAAAACACCTGTCTTTCTTTTAAAAAGCGGGAGTCGATTAAATCCTGAATCTTTCCGGGTTTATTTTTCATAATATATAGAAGTAGTAGTTTGAGTTAAAAATAGAATTAAAATCAAGACGCAGCTTACTATTTTACAGCATTTAACAGGATTTTGCAGAAGTTTAAGAAGTAGAACTTTTGCTGCTGAATTTGTGGCTGAAGTAGGGAATGGGGACTTTTAAAAAAAGCCCCATCTTTCGATGAGGCTTTGAGCGGGAGACCGGGTTCGAACCGGCGACATTCAGCTTGGAAGGCTGACGCTCTACCAACTGAGCTACTCCCGCCTTTGAGCTACAAATATACTTAAGCCCGAACTCATTTTCCAAATAAAATTCAAATTTCCGGGCATAAAAAAACCGGAGAATTAAGGCTCCGGTTTCTATTTACTGATTTCTAAAAACTTATCCGTTCATCGAAATCAAAAACTCCTCGTTGTTTTTTGTTTGTTTAATGCGATCTTCGATAAATTCCATAGCCTCGATAGGGTTCATATCGGCCAGGTATTTTCTAAGTACCCACATTCTTTGAATGGTGTTCTCATCCAGTAGCAGGTCATCGCGACGGGTGCTGGAAGAGGTAAGGTCGATAGCAGGGAAAATTCTTCGGTTAGCGATCTTGCGATCCAATTGAAGTTCCATATTACCGGTTCCTTTAAATTCTTCAAAGATCACCTCGTCCATTTTAGATCCGGTATCAGTTAGCGCGGTTGCAATGATAGAAAGCGAACCTCCGCCTTCAATATTTCTCGCCGCTCCAAAGAAACGTTTTGGTTTATGCAGCGCATTAGCGTCAACACCACCACTTAACACCTTACCACTGGCAGGTTGCACTGTGTTATAGGCACGGGCAAGTCTCGTGATAGAATCTAAAAGAATTACCACATCATGACCACATTCTACAAGGCGTTTGGCTTTTTCCAAAACGATATTGGCCACTCTCACGTGCTCGTGGGCTTCCTTGTCGAAAGTCGAGGAAACCACCTCGCCGCGCACATTGCGTTGCATATCGGTAACTTCTTCAGGGCGTTCGTCTATAAGTAAAACGATTTGGTAAACTTCGGGGTGATTGGCGGCAATCGCATTGGCGATATCCTTAAGCAACATGGTTTTCCCGGTCTTAGGCTGGGAAACTATCATTCCACGTTGACCTTTCCCAATTGGGGAGAACAAATCCATGATCCTGGTAGACATGGTGCTTTGTTTTTCGGCTATATTGAATTTTTCTTTCGGAAATAAGGGAGTAAGGTGTTCAAAAGAAACCCGGTCTCTTACCACCTGTGGATCTAACCCGTTTATCTTATTGATTTTGATAAGCGGGAAATATTTTTCGCCTTCTTTTGGCGGGCGAATTTGCCCAAGTACCGTATCTCCGGTCTTAAGTCCAAAAAGTCTAATTTGAGATTGAGAAACATAGATATCATCGGGTGAAGAAAGGTAGTTGTAATCTGAAGATCTCAGGAAACCATAATTGTCCTGCATAATATCCAAAACTCCTTCGCTTTCTATAATCGCATCAAATTCATAATCGGGTTCGCGGTAGCGGTTGCGGGTGTCGCGGTTACCGTTTTGCGAGCGATTGTCGTGTTTATTTCCGCGGTTATCATTTTTAGAATCCCGCTGAGGTTTCTTGTCGTCACGGTTGCCACGATTATCCTGCCTGTTATCCTGGCGGTTTTCCTGTGATCTATGATCTTTTCGGGGAGCATTATCCTTCTCTTTTGCTGAATTGTCTCTCGAGGGTTTATTATCTCTTGAAGACTTTTCTCTTGGCTTGTGATCTCTCTTAGGTTCGTTATCCTTTGCTTCGCCGGCATCACCCGAAGTAGTGGGTTTTTGGTGACGGGCTGACTTTTTATCACTGCCGATCTTTTTCTTGCGTTCGGGCTTTTCTTCTTTAGTTGGTTTAGCTGAAGAAGGTGCAGGATTCGCCGATTCTTCGGGAAGAACCTCTTTTACTTTTGCCGGGTTGGCTGCCTGATAGTCCAGAATTTGGTACACCAGGTCTAATTTTTTTAGGGTTCTGAACTTGGGAACATTCAAAGATTTGGCAATCTCCTGAAGCTCAGGTAGCTTTTTAGCTTTTAATTCTGAAATTTCAAACATGAATTGATTGAATAATAATTTTTGTTCGGGTTGATTGTAAAATTTTTCCGAAGAAGAATCGAAAAAAAATTGGAGTTTTAAATAACCTGCTATGAGCTGGTTACGCATTGTTCCTGCAATTATACAACTTTATTTTTATTGGCAACTCATGAATTTTCAAAAGATTCTGTTATTTTTGCCTTCGAATTCAGGGAGAATATGCTTCAAAGAATACAAACTATTTACTTATTTATCGCGGCTTTAATAAGTGGAGTGCTGATATTTTTCATTCCCCTTTGGGAAAATCCTGCCGGGGAACCGGTTTATGCTGTCGATGTATTTACAGCTCTGGCTATGTTTGTGGGATCGGCCTTGTTGTCTTTGATAAGTATTTTTATGTTTAAAAACAGGAAGCTTCAGTTTGTACTGGGCCGACTCAATATCATATTAAACTTTTTTTTACTAGGAGTGTTTGTTTATTGGTCTCTAAGTTTACCCGGAGAAATGGAAATTTCAGAGAAGGGTATTGGGATGTTTCTTCCAATCGTTTCTATCGTTTTTCTTGTTTTGGCCAATAAGGCCATTAAAAAGGACGAAGATCTCGTAAAATCTGTAGACCGATTACGATAAGCCTATCATCTTAGTAGTATTAGTGCGTGAAAAACCCGGAGCGAAAGCTTCGGGTTTTTTTAGTTTTTGGTGATAAAAAAATTTTGCAACGAATGCACGAGTATTGATGTTTGCTATTTCCCTTAATAAATTTTCAGCTGATTTTTTTCAAATTTCAAACCAGACAGGTTTTTTTGAAACCTGTCTGGTTTAATGCCCTTATATGAGGCCACCAATACACGAATGCAAACCTCGCAGGTTTCCAAAATCTGTGAGGTTTAGCCGGAGATTATTCCAACTCAATTACCTCCAGATCCTTGATCTCTGCTTTGTCGATTTTAAACCGAAGCATCGTCCTTTTTTTGTGAAAACCCTGTTTGCCTGCAGCCCCGGGATTCATATGTAAAAGCTTTAGTTGCTTGTCGTTTATCACCTTTAAAATATGTGAATGCCCGCTTATAAAAATTTTAGGCGGATTTTTTTTTATCTCCTCCCTTATCGCCGGAGAATATTTCCCGGGATAGCCGCCAATATGGGTTATCCAAACATCTACCTGCTCGCACATAAATCTTTGGTTCAGCGGAAATTCTCTTCGTATTTCTGCGCCGTCTATATTGCCATACACGGCTTTTAATGGCGCAATCTTTTTCAGAGCATCGCTCACCTCCAGGCTTCCAATATCGCCTGCATGCCATATCTCATCGGCCTGGGCAGCATAATGTAAAATCCTGTCGTCTATATGGCTATGCGTATCGCTTAGAAGTAGTATTTTTTTCAATGCTGAAACTTTTAAAGTTTGAATTATCTGCTGTACTGGTTTGACTTTGGCCTTGTAATAATTGGCTTATCTTTGCAGCTCGAAAATATAAAAATTATCGCGGAAGCTTGAGGTATTTTATCGAACTCTCATACCAGGGAACAGCCTATCACGGTTGGCAAAATCAGCCTAATGCGGTTTCGGTTCAGGAAAAACTGGAACAGGCCTTAAGCTTAATTTTGAGACGAACAACCGAGGTAGTGGGAGCAGGGAGAACCGATGCCGGGGTGCACGCCCGTCAAATCTTCGCCCATTTTGATTTTTTTGAACCGATTAATACTAAAGAACTTCGGTATAAACTCAATTCAATTCTGCCCAAAGATATCGCGGTAAGAAACATTTTCGAGGTGCAGGCCCAAAGCCACGCGAGATTTGATGCTACCAGCCGTAGTTATGAATATCATATAGTGCAGCAAAAAGATCCTTTTTCAATACACCGGGCTTTCTACCTGAAATTAAAACCCGATGTGGAAAAAATGAATCTTGCGGCTAAAATCCTTTTGGAATACACTAACTTTAAATGTTTTTCCAGAAGCCGTACCGATGTAAAAACCTATAATTGCAGAATCACCCGTGCCGAGTGGATTCAGGAAGCCGATAAATTGATTTTTTATATCACAGCCGACAGATTTCTTCGGAATATGGTTCGCGCCGTGGTAGGTACCTTGCTCGATATAGGTCTTGGAAAATTGGAAGTTGAAGCGATGCACGAAATTATAAAAAGTGAAAACCGTGGGGAGGCAGGAGCTTCAGTTCCCGCACACGGTCTATACCTTACCGGGGTTGAATACCCGCTATCAATTAGAAAATAATGGCAAATAAAACCGGAAACGCATTTGATCTTAAGCTTTTTAAAAGGCTATTGAAATACACCTCCCCATATAGAGGTACCTTTTATTTTGTGGGGGTAGCCGCTATTCTGGTTTCCTTTTTTGCAGTTTTAAGACCTTACCTTTTAAAAGTTACGGTAGACGATGCTATTACGCCGTCTAATAATGAACTACTGTTGTTTTATATAGCCGTAATGGCTGGGATTTTGCTCCTTGAAGTAATCTTCCAGTTTCTCTTTATTTATTATGCCAACTGGCTGGGGCAGGAGGTGGTTCGCGATCTTAGGGTAAACCTCTATAAACATATGCTTAGGTTTAAAATGGCCTACTACGATAAATCGGCAGTGGGACGTTTGGTGACCAGGGCAGTGAGCGATATTGAAACCATCGCAAGTATTTTTAGCCAGGGTTTATTTATGATTATAAGCGACCTGCTTAAAATGCTGGTGGTCCTTAGCTTTATGTTCTATCAAAGCTGGGAGCTAACCCTGTTGGTGCTTACCGTATTGCCCTTAATTATGTATGCGACCAGGGTTTTTCAGAAGAAGATGAAAATAGCCTTTGAAGAAGTGCGTACCCAGGTTGCCAATCTCAATACTTTTGTGCAGGAACGGCTCACGGGGATGAAGATCGTGCAGCTTTTCAACAGAGAACAGGCCGAGTATGAAAATTTTCGGGATATAAACGACAAACATCGCAAAGCCTGGGTGAAAACCGTATGGTATAACTCGATTTTCTTCCCTATTGCTGAAATGGCTACTTCTATAACCATTGGTCTAATCGTATGGTTTGGGGGTCTTCGGGTACTTGCCGACGACGGAATCACCCTGGGTATGATCATCGCTTTTATCGAACTCTCGCAAATGCTGTTCAGACCTTTGAGACAGATCGCCGATAAATTCAATACGCTTCAAATGGGAATGGTGGCTGCCAATCGCGTATTCGGAATACTCGATACCCAATCTTCGATAAGCGATGAAGGCCATATTGAAATTGGGAAATTAAAGGGCGAGATCGAATTCAAAGATGTGCATTTTAGTTATGTGGAAGATGAGGAGGTTCTAAAAGGAGTAAGCTTTAAAGCCAATCCCGGTGAAACCATCGCCATCGTAGGAGCTACGGGAGCAGGAAAATCTACCGTGATCAATTTGCTGAATCGTTTTTATGAAATAAACAGTGGTCAGATTCTGGTAGACGGGATCGATATTAAGGACATCAGCCTTAAATCACTTCGAACCCAGATAGCCGTGGTGCTTCAAAATGTATTTCTGTTTGCCGATACGATCTTAAATAACATTAGTCTCGAGAATCCTGAAATTACCGAAGAAGAAGTGATCCAGGCGGCTAAGGATATAGGGATTCATGAATTCATCAATACGCTTCCGGGGGGGTATCATTACAATGTTAAGGAGCGTGGAATTATGCTTTCTTCGGGACAGCGACAATTGATCTCTTTTTTGCGGGCATATATGAGCAACCCGAGTATTCTGGTGCTGGATGAGGCGACTTCTTCTGTAGATACATATAGCGAACAACTCATTCAACAGGCGACCGATAAGATCACTAAAGGCAGAACTTCAATCGTAATCGCACACAGGCTGGCTACCATTAAAAAAGCCGATAAGATAATGGTAATGGAAGCTGGGAAGATTGTGGAGATTGGCAGTCATCACGAATTGCTGCAACGCGAAAATGGATATTATCGTAAACTTTATGAAGTGCAGTTTATGGCCGAGGAATCGCTCTAATTAAGATCGGTTTTTAGTTTTTCAACCAGTTGAGTGGCGGTTTCGAACATCACAAACTCTCCATCTTTTATATAGGAAATTTGCCCCGTCTCTTCACTTACCACAAGAGCCAGCGCATCGGTTTTTTCGGTAATCCCCACTGCAGCACGATGCCTTAAACCGAACCTAAGCGGGATAGACCTGTCATTCGAAACCGGCAAAATCACCCGGGTGGCTGTAATTTTATTGTCTTCTACGACCATAGCACCATCGTGTAAAGGCGAATTCTTATAAAAGATAGATTCGATAATAGGCTGATTCAGTTCAATATTCATAGAATCTCCTGAATTTTTTACAAAATCGAGATTGGTGCTTCGCTGAATCACGATCAGTGCACCGGTAAAAGTGCGGCCCATAGTTTCACAGGCCTTCACAATAGCCGAAACATTGGTAGAGGTCTCCAGGTCATCTTTTATAAAGCGAAGCTGCCTGAAAAATTTTCCTTTTTGAGTGAAATTGGTGGAGCCAATCATCAGCAAAAACTTCCTGATTTCCTGCTGAAAAACCACGATGAGAGCGAACATTCCCAAACCTATAAATTCGCCTAAAACACTGCTTAGAAGTTCCATTTGCAGCACCTGGGTAAGTAGACCAACCAGCAAAATAATTACGATCCCGATAAAGATATTGACCGCAACCGTACCCTTTATAAGTTTGTAGAGGTAATATAATAACAGGGCAACACTAACAATGTCTACAATGTCTAGTATCCTGAGGTTAAGTATATCCAAAGTTGCCGGGCTTTTATGTAAAAATAGAAAATATCCTGTTGTTAACTAATTAGCCGGTACAATTTTAGACAGTGTACCGCTTCTTTTACATCGTGAACCCTAAGGATATTGGCGCCTTTGGTAAGCGCGATGCTGTTTAGGAAGATAGTTCCCGGCAAAGCCTCTTCAGGCTTTATTTTAAGACTTTTATAGATCATCGATTTTCGGGAAATGCCCACCAGGAAGGGCAAACGGGTATTTTGCAGCAATTCCATTTTTGAAAACAGCTCAAAATTCTGCTCTATGTTTTTTGCAAATCCGAAGCCGGGATCCAGAATCAGGTCGTTAATCCCCAGGGTGCGGGCCTGCTGAATTTTTTCTGAAAAATATTCCAGTACTTCCTGGGTAAGATCTTCATATTGGTTGAGGTCTTTCATTGTTTTTGGGTTGCCCCGCATATGCATCATAATATAGGGCACCTGAAGCCGGGCCACGGTTTTCATTATTTCAGGGTCAAGTTCCCCGGCCGAGATATCATTGATGATCGCTGCCCCGGCTTTAATCCCAGCTTCAGCAACCTTACTGCGAAAACTATCTATGGAAATTAGACTTTCTGGAAAGTGTTTCTGAATTGCTTCAATGGCCGGCACAACCCGCTCCAGTTCTTCGGTTTCGCTTACTTCAGAGGCATCGGGCCTGCTGGAATAACCGCCAATGTCGAGGAAATCGGCACCCTCTTCCAGCATTTGCCCGGCCTTATCGAGAAGAGCAGCTTCCGAAGTTTTTCGGCTTTCAGCATAGAAAGAATCGGGGGTGGTATTTAAAATTCCCATCACCCGGGGGCGGGAAAGATCTACAAGTTGGCCTTTGCAGTTTATATACATAGGTTGATTTTTGCCGGTTTTGGATATACTTTTTTAAGTGAGCGCATTCACTATCTTTGAAAAATCGAAATATTTGGCCGAAATTTACGCAAATTAGAACTTCCTTATGCAGCATACCTCAAAACAGTATGATGCGGTGATCACAACCTGCCGCGACTTGTTTGTAAATAAAATGAAAGATTACGGAAGCGCCTGGCGCATCCTTAGGCTTCCCTCGCTTACCGACCAGATTTTTATCAAAGCCCAACGCATTAGAAAACTTCAGGAGAATGAGGTGAGAAAAGTAGATGAAGATGAGCGCTCTGAGTTTATTGGGATTATCAACTATTCGGTTATGGCGCTCATACAGCTGGAAATGGGAATCGCCGAGCAGCCCGATCTTGATGCCAATGCCGCTGCAGAGCTTTATGATGAAAAAATCGCCGAAACCAAAGAATTGATGATGAATAAGAATCACGATTACGGCGAGGCCTGGCGGGATATGCGCATAAGTTCGCTTACCGATCTTATCCTTCAGAAATTATTGAGGGTCAAACAGATTGAAGATAATAAAGGAAAAACCCTGGTAAGTGAAGGCATCGATGCCAATTACCAGGATATGATTAATTATTCGGTGTTTGCGCTTATCCTGATGAATGAAAAAGCCGGGGCTTAAACTTTAAAAAATAAAAAAGATGAAATTACTTGTAGGAATTTCCAGAGTGCTGGTTGGAGTTTTATTTATTTTTTCGGGATTTATAAAACTGAACGACCCGCTGGGATTTTCTTATAAGTTGCAGGAGTATTTCGGGGAAACCGTTTTAAACCTGGAATTTTTAATTCCCTATGCGCTGGTTTTAGCGATTTTGATAGTGGTTTTTGAATTGGTGCTCGGTATTATGCTGCTCATAGGTTACCTGCCGAAATTCACGGTTTGGAGCCTGCTTTTAATGATCGTTTTCTTTACATTTCTTACTTTTTATTCAGCTTATTTCAACAAGGTGACCGATTGTGGTTGCTTTGGTGACGCTATCCCACTAACGCCCTGGCAATCTTTTTATAAAGACGTGATTTTGCTGGTACTTATTCTTATCCTGTTTTTTAATCGGAAATATATTAGTCCGGTGTTCGTGCCGGCATCGCATCGATGGATCATTTTTTTATCGTTTATGCTATGTTTCCTTTTCGCCTATCACGTGTTGATGCATTTGCCGGTTTTTGATTTCAGGGCCTATGCCATAGGAAAAAATATCAAAGAACAAATGGAAGTCCCGGCTGATGCTGAAGGAGCTCTTTATGAATACAAATGGAAATTCAAAAGAGGTGGAGAAGAGGTGATTATTACCAATAATGGTGCTTATCCGCAGGTAGAAGGTGATTTTATAGACGTGGAGACCAAAATGATAAGAGAGGGATATCAGCCGCCCATAAGTGATTTTCAGGTAGAAAAGGATGGCGAAGATTTTACCGACGAATTACTGGAAGCCGAAAAAGTATTCCTGATCGTAGCTTATGATTTGCGTAAAACCGAACGCGATGGCTATAAGGCGGTCAAAGAACTTTCAGACCGCGCCATAAAACAGGGATATAAAGTCTATGGTTTAACGGCTTCAGGTGAGGATCGCCGGCAGGAGATCCTTCAGCAATACGATTTAAAATTCGATTTTTACCAGAGCGACGAGACAGTTCTAAAGACCATCGTACGAGCCAATCCCGGCTTTGTAGTATTAAATCGCGGAACCGTGACTCAGAAAAAACACTGGTTTGATGCTGAGGATATTAAATTGTAAATCATTCCCAATTATTTTTAAAAAATCTGTAAAAAGCCTTGAAAGGCTTTGTATCCTGAAGGCTATCTAAGCCTATATCGGTATATTTGTTTTTCGCGGAAAACTTCTGCCAACTAAAAATTTAAAGCATCGAATTATGAGAAAAAAAATAGTAGCCGGAAACTGGAAGATGAACAACGACCTGGCCGAAACCCAGGAACTTTTAGGACATTTAAAAACTCAAATGGTAAAAGAACCTGAAGCGGAGGTGATGGTAGCTCCGGCTTTTACCAATCTTTACGAGGCCTTCAATAGTCTTAAAGATTCACCTATTATCGTGGCTGCCCAAAATATGCATCAAAGTGAAAGCGGAGCCTATACCGGGGAGGTGTCGGCCAAAATGCTTAAAAGCATTGGGGTAAACACCGTGATTTTAGGACATAGCGAGCGCCGGGCCCATTTTGGGGAAACCAACGAAATTCTTGCCAGCAAGGTAAATGCTGCATTGGAAAGCGAGATGCGAATTATCTTTTGTTTCGGGGAAGAACTGCAGGACCGCAAAAATGAAAAGCATTTTGAAGTGGTAGAGAAGCAACTTAAGGAGAGCCTCTTCCAGATCGATGAAAATGCCTGGGAAAATGTAGTTTTGGCCTATGAGCCGGTTTGGGCTATAGGAACCGGGGAAACCGCTTCGCCAGAGCAGGCCCAGGAAATGCACGCTTTTATTAGAAAAAGCATCGCTAAACATTTTAATGATAATATTGCTAACGATGTTTCTATTCTTTACGGTGGAAGTGTAAAACCCGATAACGCAGCTGAAATCTTCGCTAAAGAAGATGTAGATGGCGGACTTATTGGCGGAGCCAGCCTTAAAGCAGAAGATTTTCTTGTGATCGTTGAATCTTTCTAGAAATGGCGACCAATTATCTTGAATTTCAGTTTAAAATTGAACCGCTGCAGCCGGCTTCTGAAATACTTATTGCCGAACTCGGCTACCTGGGCTTTGAAAGTTTTGTGGAGACTGAAGATGGGGTGACGGCTTATATTCCGGTAGAAGAATATGAAGAAGATTTGCTGGCCAATGTGCACATTCTGCAGTCGGAAGAGTTTGAGATCATTTATGAGAAAAATGAGATCGAACAGGTAAACTGGAATGAAGAGTGGGAAAAGAACTTCAGCCCCATCCTGGTAGATGATATTTGCAGTGTGCGGGCCCCTTTTCACCCTGAGCCCGATGTGGAGTACGACATAGTGATTGAACCCAAGATGTCGTTTGGTACCGGCCACCACGCCACCACTCATATGATGATTCAACATATTCTGAAAAACGATTTTCAGGGTAAGGATGTACTTGATATGGGCTGTGGTACAGGCGTTTTGGCAATTTTAGCCTCAATGCGCGGTGCTAAGTTTTGTGATGCCATAGACATCGATAATTGGTGCTACCAGAACAGCCTGGAGAATGTGCAACGCAATGACTGCGATAATATTAATGTAGAGGAGGGGGGAGCCGAATTGCTCGAAGGCAGAGAATACGATATTATTCTGGCCAATATAAACCGCAATATCCTGTTGAGGGATTTGCCGATATATCGAAAATGCCTGAAATCGGGCGGGGAGATTTACCTCAGCGGATTTTACGAAGAAGATCTGCCAGTAATTAAGGAGGCTTGTGAAAGTTTGGATATGGAATATATAGAGCATCTGGAACGCAATCGATGGGTTTCGGTAAAGTTTTCAGCTTAAGCATTTTAGAAGTATTTTGTATATTTGAAGCCCTAAAAAATGAAGATGATGAGTACACAGGAAGAAGTACTGGAAAAAGTAGATACCAAAGTAGACAGATTAAACGAGATCGTTTTATACAACGATGACTATAACACCTTTGACCACGTAATTAACTGTTTGATAGCCGCTTGTGAGCATACGCCCGAGCAGGCCGAGCAGTGTTCAATAATTGTGCATTATAAAGGTAAATGTACGGTAAAAACCGGCGCCTATGATGACCTGAAACCCCGTTGCAGCAAACTATTGGACGAGGGTTTAAGTGCCGAGATAATTTAATGGGAAAAAAATCCCGGGATTCTTTTCAGAAGTTAAAATAAACAATATATTTGCAGCCGCTAATCCGGATAAGGAGAGGCGATAAATAAAGGCCTCGTGGCGCAACTGAATAGCGCATCTGATTACGGCTCAGAAGGTTCCAGGTTTGAATCCTGGCGAGGTCACCAGAAAAATGCGTACAAACGCCCAAACCCCTTGAGAAATCAAGGGGTTTTGTTTTTAATGGAGATTAATATCCAGTAGAATGTAACCGATAAACTTTTAGTTCCTAAAATTAATTTTCAATATCAGCTAAAGTACGATGATACTTATTTCGATATTGAACAGGAGAAATACCGGTAAACTTCCTGAAGGTATGACGAAATGATCTTTCGTCAGAATACCCCACTTCAAACATAATTTCAGCAACATTATCGTTTTTAGTCTCCAGGCTGCGTTTAGCTGCTTCAACCTTTACGCGCTGAATATAACTATTTACAGTATTGTTGGTTGCTTTCTTAAATCGACGCTCCAGGCTACGGCGACAGAGTGCAAATTTTTCAGCAAGATCGGCCACATTGATTTTCTCCTGGAAATTTGACTCAATATACTTTTGAACTTTCAATACGATCAAATCGTCATGGTCTTTCTGGCCTTCGAAAATGCGAAAAGTTGATTGTTCGGCCTTATCCATTTCTATCATAAATGTTTTCGAAGTAAGAATGGCTAATTCTCTACCAGCATATTTTTCAATAAGATAGAGTAACAGATTTAGATAGGAGTAAGCCCCACCGCTGGTATAAATACCAGAATCTTCAGTTAATATTTTATCGGCCATCAATTTTATTTTGGGATACCGCGATTTGAAATCATCAGCATGAATCCAATGTGTGGAACATTGTTTACCGTCCAGAAGTCCGGTTTCGGCCAGGAAGAATGCAGCTACGCATAAACTCGCGACTTCGGTGCCTGCTTTATAGTGTTGTATCAACCAGGGAATAAAGTCCTTATTTCTTTCTAAAGCAATATCTGGCTGATCGTGAATAGCTGGAATTATAATTAAATCGGTATGGTCTATTTCATCGATCATTTTCTCAGGCCTTATAGTGAAAAGCCCGTTTGTTTGCTCGGTAATTCTTGAAATCCCAACTAATTCGACTTTAAAAAGGGGCTTCTTCCCGCGCCCTTCTAAAAAACTATTCACCTGATTAAATATTTGGTAGGCCCCCACGATATTTACCAGACTGGTGTGTCCCCTGGGGATAAGTATTGAAATATGTTTCTTCATCTCCAATAGTTAAGTTCTAAAAATCAGATGATTAAAATACTAAAAATCGCTGCAAATTTGTCGCAATTACCCCCAAAACTTGGCGGAAACCCCCATCTGATTATTTTGTAAAGGCTTGTAAATTTATCATAATCAAATAATTAAAAAGTGATGTTTCATTTTTCGGAGGTGTTTAGCAGTTTTTCCGTAAAGGATATTGAGAAGGCGAGGGGATTTTATAAAGAGATTCTGGGTTTCAATATTAAAAATGATCCTATGGGATTTATAGAAATTAAAATTTCAGGCGCTAAGCCTATAGTTATATATCCCAAATCAGATCACCAACCGGCTGGTTTTACCGTTTTGAATATCCCGGTTGAAAATATCGATAAGGCTGTGGAGAGTTTAAATTCTAAAGGAGTGGAATTTGAGCAATACGATGGCGCTATAAAAACTGATCAAAAGGGTATCTACCGGGGGAAGGATACTGAACCTCAAATTGCCTGGTTTAGAGATCCCTCGGGAAATATCATTTCAATTCTGGAAAATTAAAATTTTAAAAGATGAGTGAAAAAGAAAAGTTTATTCAGGAATTAAATCGGGCTTTTGAAAAGGGAGATATAGAGGCCATTTTAGAAAGTATGACCGATGATATCGAATGGGATATGGTAGGAGGAAAGAGGCATAAAGGGAAAGCTACCATTAAGGAAGAAATGAGCAGTATGTCCGATTTTGAAATGATAGAGATGCAATTAGATAAGATTATTACCCACGGCAAACTAGCCTCGGCCAATGGCACTTTTAAAATGAAAGAAAAAGGCCAGGTAAACTCATATGCCTTTTGTGATGTGTATGAATTTTCCGGCTTTAAGAATCCAAAAATAAAGAAATTAACCGCCTATGTGGTACCAATTAATCACTAAGCTACCTCCTGCAGATTTTCTACATTTAAATGATAAAGAATGGAATCACAAAAAATAATCCCGAATCTCTGGTTTGACCCTGAAAAATATAGCGCTGAAGCTGCTGCTGAATTTTACAATAAAGTTTTTAATAATCTAAGTATTGAAACCATAGCCCGCTATGAAAAAGTTTAATATTCAACAATTAAAGGAGGATTTTGAAGATAAATCTTAACCAATAAATTAAAATACCGATGGAACGAAATAAGTTTGAAATTAGAATTAATGCGCCCAGAGTTAAGGTTTGGGATGTGTTATGGAGCGATGAAACCTATCCCAGGTGGACCTCGGCTTTTAGCGAAGGCTCCAGGGCCAAGTCAACCTGGAACGAGGGAGATAAGATCTACTTTCTTAATTCAGATGGAGAGGGAATGGTGGCCAGAATCGAAAAGCGCAAGGACCCTGAAATTATGAACTTTAAACATATCGGGATGATTGATAAAACCGGGAAGGAAGATCTGGAAAGCGAAAAAGTGCAGGCCTGGGCAGGCGCGAGGGAAAATTATCAACTGAAAGAGGAAGGCGGAAAAACATTGCTAACGGTATTTATGGATATAGACGGGGAATACAAAGATTATTTTCTCAAAACCTGGCCAAAAGCTTTGGAAAAGCTAAAGCAGCTTTCAGAAGAGAATTCTCTGGGAGAGGTTATAAGAATCAAAACTACTGTGAATGCTCCGGTAGAGCAGGTCTGGGAGCTGTGGACAAATCCGGGACATATTGAAAACTGGAATGCAGCTTCTGAAGACTGGCATACTCCAAAGGCTATAAATGAGGTAAGAGAAAATGGAAGGTTTACCTCCAGAATGGAGGCTAAAGATGGTAGCAGTGGTTTTGATTTTAGTGGTGTTTACACCGAAGTGAAGAAGAATGAAAGCCTGAAATATGTGATGGATGATAAACGTAAGGTACAGGTGCAATTCATTTCTAAAAATGGTCAAACCCATATTATTGAGGAATTTGAACCGGAGAACCAGAACAGCCGGCATTTACAGAAGCAAGGCTGGCAGGCGATTTTAAATAATTTTAAAAAATATGTGGAGCACAAAAGCTAACTGTGACCCTATAAAATCCCAACTGCGAGATTCTTCAACCCAAAATTAAATTAAAAAGAATGGCAACACTAAACCCCTATTTAAATTTTAATGGAAATTGTGAGGAAGCTTTCAATTTCTATAAAAGCATTTTTGGCAATGAATTCAGCGATCTAATGCGCTTTAAGGATATGCCGCCGGGCGCGGAAGGCTCCAGCCAAATTTCAGAGCAAAACCTGGATCAAATAATGCATGTTTCTCTACCCATTGGGGATTGTGTTTTAATGGGATCGGACTGTCTGGAATCTTTCGGACAAAAGGCGGTTTTTGGAAGTAGTAATTATATTTCTCTTACGCCAGATAGCGAAGCTGAAACCCGAAGAATTTTTAAAGAGCTTTCAAAAGGCGGGGAGGTAGAAATGCAGCTCGAAGAAATGTTTTGGGGGGATCTATTTGCCAGCTTTACAGATAAGTTTGGAATAAAATGGATGATTAACTTTCCGATAGATAGCTAATTTCCGGTAATTTTATTCAAATCCTATTGAAAACTTATTCTGAGTGTTATATTTTTCTGGTTTTCCTATTGAAACCATCCACCTGTCATAGGCGGCTTTTTTTAGCCACTGAGCCTGGTAATGATCCTGAAGATTTGGTGCCTCACTGGCAGAGGTGGCCAGCCTGGAAGCGGTTTCGTAATCTTTGGGGTTATGGCTATGATGAAAGATAAATGCGGCGTGAAATTGATCTAATGGCGTTAAGTTATGTTGCTTACTATGAATTTCCTTAGCCTGTTTTAACCTTATTTCATCTCTTTTTTTTAGATTTCCCAATAGGTAAGATTTCAACTGCATCCTGTCTTTTTGATCTGTTTTATAAGCATATTCCAGTTTTTTACTGCTAGTTCCAGAATTGACTATTGCATTGTCATACGGGCGAAAGAGGGAGCTAAGAATGCCTATGATAAAAATAATGCTAAGTTTAAGTGGAATTTTAAAAACCGCCGATTTTACCTTTATAAAAAAAGAGAAGACTCCTGCCACCCCAAGGAATAATAATGTTAAGCCCAGCAGGAATAACAGGAAAAATTCAAAGGAGGTTAATTGTAGAGTTATAATTACTATAAATATTGATACAAGCGAATAAATTAATTTTTGTTTCATAGGTTAGTTGGCTTCTATTCTAAAGACGCTTTTCAAATTGCTTTGTTGCAGAAGGCATAGCCCCTCTATGCTGCGGGTTTGCATCGCGTCCCATATTAGCTAATAAACCTTCGTCAGTTCGAGATTTGAGATAAAAAATTTATCTAGCGAAAAGAATTGACGTATGGGGTTGTATTTTTATAAGGAAATTTAAACCACAATTTGGCCGTTATACACATAGTGTTTTATACCTGTGTTCGAGTATGGTTTTCGGAAAATAATGGTAGCGATTTTGGTGCTCAATCCCCTATTGATGCCCGCATGGTAGTCTTACTGCTTTAGAATTCTCCGATGTGGTTTTTAAACTTTTTTATTATGAAAAAGATTCACAAACATGCTGCGGGCATTGATATTGGAGCCCGTAAAATTTTTGTAGGTCTTGAAGGGAAAGAAGTGAAAAGCTTCGAGACTTTTACTGAGGATTTAGAAATGGCAGCGGATTATTTGATCGATAATAATATCGAAACTGTTGCTTTGGAAGCCACTGGAGTTTATTGGGTTATTCTCTTTGATATTCTACAGGCCAGAGGAATCGATGTTTGGTTGGTAGATGGGAGAAGTACTAAACAAGTTCCCGGCAGAAAAACAGATGTAAAGGATTGCCAGTGGATACAACAGTTGCATAGCCATGGACTTCTTAGCAGATGTTTTGTAGCAGAAGATCTTGTTCAGGAACTACGGGAATATCAACGCCTTCGGGAAGATCACATTCGCAGTGCGGCAATGCATATAAATCATATGCAAAAAGCCCTCACCATGATGAATATTCGCTTAAAAGAAGTTTTAAGCCAAGTGCATGGAGTCAGTGGATTGAGGGTAATCCGAGCTATTCTCAAAGGAGAAAGAAATCCGGAAGATCTGGTAGAGTTATGCGAAAGAAGCATTTTAAAAACAAAAAGGGAACTGGTAATAAAATCTCTAAAAGGGCACTACACCCAAGCGGGTTTATTCGCATTAGAACAGGCAGTTGCTTGTTATGATTTTTATCAGGGACAAATAGTTCAGTGTGATGAAAAATTAAGTGAAGTTCTTAAGAAGATGAGCGGAGAGAATGGTGATGAATCTCTCAAGCCAGGGAAGAAAAAACCAAGGAAGCCTATAAGGCATCATAAACCAAAGATTGAAAACCTCGACCGCTATTTACTAAATATATTTAACCATAGGGATGCCACTGTTTTACCTGGAATAACAGATTATACCTGGATGCAACTCCTTGCCGAGGTGGGTACAGATATGAAGAAATGGGCAACAGAAAAACATTTCACTTCCTGGCTTGGCCTTGCTCCAAAACAACATCACTCCGGCAAAATGAGGAAGAACCATAAATCAAAAGGGCAGCCCAAAGCAGGATTAATCTTTAAACAAGTGGCCACAAGCCTTCTCAATAGTAAAAAAATTGCACTGGGTGCCTTTGGTAGAAAACTAAGAGCCCGAAAGGGACCTGGCCACGCTATAAAAGCAATGGCCAGAAAATTAGCAGAACTTTACTGGAAATTATTTGTTAAAGGTTTAGATTATATAGAGAAAGGAATAAAAGATTATGAAGATAAAATTAACCTGAATAAAGAAAGAAATCTAAGAAAAATGGCCAAAGAACTTGGAATGATAATTAGTTATAATACAGCTAGTTAAAAAATACGTCAATGGTAGTGAATTTTTTCGACCGGCAGGGAGAAGAAATTAGTATCGAGAACTCGCCCAGTAAAAAACTCGAACTAATGATCTTCAAACCCTCAAATCTTCAATTTTGAATCTTAAATTTTAAATCATCACCCCAGGCTGGTGCGCGATGGCCTTGCGTTCCCTTCTTTTCCTTTCAAATCTTCTCAGTTTGTTTCATTTAAACCTATCATATTGTTCAACAAATTTATATCTATTTTCATCCGGCAAATCTGGAAAACCATCCCCTACAATCGCGCGGGAGCGGGTTCATTTTTTAGAATGGGAGTGCTTCGCTGTTTTCGCTGGGTTCTATTAAGTCCCATAAATTCCCATACAGGTCTTCAAACACAGCAACTTCACCGTACTTCCCCCTTTCAGGGGGGCGAACAAAGTTTATTTCCTTTTCCAGCATCCTTTGGTAATCCCGTTTGAAATCATCTGTAAACAAAAACAGGAAAACCCGCCCGCCAGTTTGATTTCCAATTCTTTTTTCCTGCTCCTTATTAGCTGCTTTCGCCAGAAGTAAACAGCAGTCTTTGGCGCCTTTCGGTGCGACGCGAACCCATCTTTTTGCTTCACTTAGTTTGGTATCCTCAATGAGCACGAATCCAAGCTTATCAGTATAAAACGCGATGGCTTCGTCATAGTCCCTAACAAGTAGTGCGATATTTGCAATGCGTTGATTCAAATTCAGTTTTTAAGTTTTTCCAAAATTTTCGGCCCTGGTTTGGTCCGGGATCTCAGCTAAGTCCCGCAGGATGGCGAAAGATGTTCCCGGGCATTGGCTTTTTGCGGTCTTTATTTAACTTAATCAAATACTTTGGCCAAATGTCAATAAATTATAATCTGGGTCAAGAATGGCAAATTCTTTCTTTCCCCAGGGTTTCGTTTCCAGTATACCTGCAGGGTGAATTGTAATGCTGTTCTCCAGGATTGATTTATAAAGCTCCCCGATCTTATCTGTTCTTATATAAACCTGGCCATAATTTTCTTTTGGGTTTAAACCTTTAAATTCAAAAAAATGAAGCTGAATTTTATCTTTTTGCATCATCAGATAGCCTGGATAGTCATTTTTTCCAAATTCAGAAAACCCCAGTTTTAAATAAAAATCTCTAGTGACAAGCTTATCACGCATTGGTAGTTTTGGATGTATTTCTGTGAGCATAATTTCGGTTTTATTAAAGATACTCTGTTTTTGTGAAATTTGACCTCGTGCTGTTTCGAGGTCCCTGGCAGCATTTTAATAATTAAGGTCTATTCTGAATTTTGTATTTCGGGCTGCCTTTTCTTCTTCTAAGTTCCGGAAATCTTGTTTCTAAATTACCTGGGACTATTTCCATTAGATTGGATTTTTTCCTACTTTTGCTCTTATGGAAAAGCAGTTATTTGCAGTCATCGATGTGGAAACCACCGGAGGGGGCATCCGCGGAAATAAGCTTACCGAAATTTGTATCGTGCTGCTGCGGGGCTCAGAAGTTATAAATAAGTACACCAGCCTTATCAATCCGCATAAGATTATTCCGGGGCATATAACTGCCTTAACCGGGATCGACAATGAGATGGTGGCCAATGCCCCTACATTCGATGAGGTAGCCGAAAAGATAGAGGAGTTTACCCGGGATGCGGTCTTTGTTGCCCACAATGTGAATTTCGACTATAACGTACTGCGCAATGAGTTTAAAAGCCTGGGGCTGGATTACAATCGCAAAAAGCTGTGTACTGTAAGGCTCTCCCGAAAATTGATTCCCGGCTTGTTTTCCTACAGCCTGGGCAATTTATGCAGCTCAATTAATATACCCCTGGTCAACCGGCATAGAGCCGAAGGCGATACCGACGCTACTGTAATTTTATTTCAACGCCTGCTGGCACTGGATGAGGATTTTAATGAAATCAATTCCTTCCTTCATCCGCGATCGAGACAGGCCACCCTGCCCCCGCATATAGCTTCAGAACAAATTCAGGAATTACCAGAATCTGAAGGAATCTATTTATTTAAAGACAAAAAACACAAGGTGATCTATGCGGGAAAAGCCCGGAATATCAAAAAACGCGTCATTTCGCATTTTTACGACAGGATGAGTAAGGAATACCAATTAGGCCAACAAACCTATCATATCGATTATGAGACTACCGGAAACGAATTGGTCGCCTTGCTGCTGGAAGCCGAATGCATCAGGAAATATTATCCCAAATTTAATCGGGCGCAAAAGAAACCGGGACCTGTCTACCAGGTGGTGAGTTATAAAAATCAGTTGGGCGTGCTGCAACTGGCCCTGGAGCGAACCCATAAACGCCGGGACAGGGTTGGTATTTTTTATAGCCGGGCCTCGGCCGTAGAAAAACTGGAGTCTCTTTGCCGGGAGTTTAAACTTTGCCCGCGCTACTGCAGTTTACAACAAAAGTCGGGCGAATGTTCGCATTACAGCATAAAGACCTGTGAGGGAATTTGCTGCGGAAAGGAAGACCTGGAAGTTTATAATAAAAAAGTTACTCAAGCCATCGCTTCGATTTTTGAAGATTCCAGCAGTTTTATTATTCGTGAAAAAGGCCGACATAAAAACGAAGAGGCATTCATCTGGGTGAAAGAAGGGAATTACCAGGGCTTCGGATTTCTGGATTCGGAAACGCAGTTGTTAAGTCCCGAAGACCTGGAGCCATTCTTAAAACGCCAGCCCGCGACCTACCATACGCATAAAATTTTGCGCAGTTATCTTCGGAAGCAGGAAAACCCCAGGTTAATTAATTTTGAAGAAAAATCAGGTGCTTCTTCCGTTCAACCTGAAACAGGCTTCCACGATCATAGGATGATAAAAGCAGCACACGGGACCCTGGTTTTAGAATTTTAAGGGTATTACCGGGCTGCTCCTGTAAATGAGTAATTTAAGATAATCGCATTCTTTCCAAAATTATCTGTAAAAAGGTGCAAAGCTGTTGCCCTGCACTTTTTTCTCTACCTGAAATATCTTCATAGAACAGACTAATCCTTAATCGGGGTAGCCGAGGTATAGGCTAAATCGGGTCGCATCTTTCCGGTTTTGGTCTCGTATTTAGATACATATTGCATCATCTCGTTCATTAATTTTTCCCCTTGTTCCCCCAAAAGTTTATTGGTTTCCTCTGAAGTTTCAAGATATGATTTCGCATCCTTTGCCGAGATCACCACCAGGAAATAATCTCCTGTAGTTCCAAAACCATTGCGGTAGATACGATAATGCTGTGGCGCAGCTTTTTCTTCATACAAGCTTCTTATTTCCATCATTTTATTGCGAAGATTCGTTACATTTTGGGGGCTTACGTGAAAGAAGTGCCATTTCCTGTAATCTTCCCCGGGCGTATTTGGCGACAAACCATTTGGCATATACGACATATTGCCAACGAGGTGCACCACATAATTTCGATGAGAGTCATAGCATTTGTCGAAGCGGGTGAACATTTCCCTGAATTTTTCTTCACCCATTTTCTCTGCCATAGGAGCCAGCGGATTATTATCCAAATCTCCCATTTTACTTATTGGACTAATGCTTAAATAAATACCCTCATCGAGTCGTGCTGTGGTAAAATCGGCATCCTGTAGGTTGTGTTCTTTACAGGCCGCGATAAAATCTTTGGTGACAGCTTCATATTCCTTGTACATTGAAGGTTTTACCTGATCTTCATGTATCCAGAATGCCTGATTGGTACCGGAACTCTGGGCCTGCATCCCGATGCATGATAAAAGTAAGCCTACAAAAAGACCCATAAATAATTGTAACGATTTCATAATTCCTTAATTTTTAGATTAGGAATTTAATTTAGTCTGTTAACACATTAAAAACAAGTGCCTTGGGACGAACGAGCTCAAACCTGGGACGAAGAATCAAAAACCTTATCCGAAGCATTTAAATGCTTTGCAATCTCGACAATAATGCTGGACGTAGGTTTTTAGCCATAGGAATGGCCTTTCTGGCAATTACTACATGAGAACCTCCAATTTCATCAATTCGGGAAAGATTAATGATGTAGGACCTGTGAATCCTGAAGAAATGGGTGTCGGGTAACTTGGTGTCCATATTTTTAAGACTGTTCACCAAAAGGTATTCTTTTTGGGTAGAATATATGCGGCAATAGTTACGGTTTGCCTCGATATAACAAATAGCATTTATATCTACCTTCACCAAAGATTCCTGGTGCCTGATAAAAAGACACTCCCGGGACACAAAATTAGTATTCGATAATTTTTGTTCAGGTCTTGGGACGTGAATTCTACAGGCCAGTTGGTTGAGGCTTTGCTCAATACTATGCTGAAGTTCTTCCCTGTTCGAAGACCGGGATATAAATATGTGCTGGTTTTCGGCTTCGGCCCGGTTCCAGTGTGCCTCACTGGCATTGGAAGTAAGATAAATTACAGCAATGTCTTTGTGCATTTGCTGCAATTTTTGAGCGGTTTCCACTGCGTCTACATCTCCTTTTAGATGCAGGTCGATTAAGGCGATATCGGGCCGGTTATTGACCATAAAATTGAGGGCATCCTTTCCCCGGGATAGAATCGCTGAGACCTCATAACCTAACTCCAGAAGTTGCAGCGAAATTGTAGAGGCAATTCGCATATCTTCCTCGATAATCAAAATTTTAATCGGCTGAATCATTAAAATCTAATTTTTAGATTAGCGGGGGGAGATGGTATGTTTACTTTCGCTACGGAAACTTTCTAAAACCCAAGAGCCTGGTTGAATAACTATTCAGCTAGATTCAATTTTAGGGCAGGCAAAACATTAGAAGGGGTGGAGGCAGGAGTTGAGGCAAAATCACTCTAATTTACTGAAAATTTCCAGGTATTCAGGTACCCGAGGCCGGGATTTTTGAAGCTGAAGTGAAAAAATCTATTTCCTGATATTGGTTTTTACCTTAAAGACCTGGCGTATTCTCCCGGGCTAATATTTGCAAGCTTCCGAAACCATTTGCTAAAAGTGGCCGGGCTGGTAAAGCCGCATTTTTCAGCCAGGTTTTCTAAACTATTGTTCTCTAAAAAATCTGCTTCGATTAAAGCCATAGCCTCGTTCATTCGTAAAGTGTTGGTATAGACTTCGAAACTTTGGCCATAATATTCCTGTAAAAAATAGGAAATATGATGCGTAGGCATTTCAAGGATCCTGGCACATTCGTTAATATTAAACGATTTTTTCAGGAATAACCTGCTTTCTTTTAACTCATCAAATTTTGCCCGAATTTCCATTTCATCACGTTCGAATTTCAGAGCATTTGCTTCAGACGAATCAGGTATAGTAGGGGAGAGCGCTGATTTGTTTGGCTGGGGGTAGCCATATAAAATACTGGGAAAAAATATAGGTACAGTTCCCAGAAGCACCAGTGCGAGATAAAGGAAAAAGGTCACCAGGCCGCCTTTTTGCCCGATAATCATCAGGTCAAAAAACTTTACCAGCATAATTTTTTCGAGGGCATAAATTATTGCCAAAACCGCCATAAGCATTAAAATTCCCCAAAAAACCAGCAGCCATTTGTTCAGCCTGTTTTTCAGTTCTTCATCGGGGCCGTTTTTGATAAAGAATTTTATTTCAGGAAATAAAACCGCCAATACCCCAAACTGCCAGAGATGTCTCATTAACAGGTGCTGGTCCAGGCTAAGCAGCAAATATTCTACATTAAGCCTGGTTTCGGGATTCGCAATGGTTTCAGAAATAATACTATTGTATAAAGCTGCGGGTTGAAGATAGACGTAGGTAACATCTACTAAACCAATCAGGAAAGGAACAAGTAGAATTAATTCAGCTTTATCCCATTTAAATTCATCTGTAATTACCACTTTGAAGTAATAATAAATCGGGATAAAAATTAAATGGTAGGGCAGCAATGGCCAGAGAAAAAACCATTGAAAATGCTGCAAATAGCCGCCGTCGATAATAAATGCCTGCAAGACGTAAACCGATAACAGGAAATAAAAACTTCCAAGAATACGGCTGGCGAGAATGTTGGTAGAAGTCTTAAGAAATAAGTTTACAGATAAGATGAAACCAAAAATCGCGGCAATGAATAAAAAAATTACCATATCCTATTATTGCCTGCCTGTTAACTGCTGTCGCATTAGTAAACCCGGAGTTTCTGTTCAGAGAAAATTATAAGGCTAAATATATTCAAATACAGTTAGTTTCAAAATATTATTTGCCCGAAGGGGAAAAATCCCCAGAAACAGTTAAAGCTCTGAAGCTGTTCGGCTTTCGTCTAAAATCGATACCGGTATCCCGCACTTAAAATCGCCTGGGTTCCATCTCTGTTTGCAGTGATTTCTTCAAATAAAACCCCCGCTTCAGCTCTTAAAATATGATGACTGCCCAGTAGAAAATTGATGCCTCCTCCCGCAAAGTAGGCATCGAGTGCCGGGTTATCCTGCACCTGGGCAAAAAGGGTGCTTTCATCGGGAGAAATTCCGCGGCTAAGGCGGGTGAACAGAAAATTATCGGTGCCCGAGTAGTAATAGCGAACATTGAGCTGATGGTTTTCTATGGTATTATTTAACCTCTTAGGTCCCACAGCCGACCTCAGATTAAAATAAAATTTCCCGGCATAATAGGTGATTCCTCCAATTCCGGTAAAATAATCACTATCGTTGAGGCGCATCCATCGGGCTCCGGCTTCCAGTTCAAAAGCCTTGAAAACCGAGAAAAAAGCCGAGCTGCTGGCTCTGAACTCTGGGAATAACTCATCATTGGAATAGCCGATATTTCCGAGGAAATAAAGATTCTCGTTAACAATAGGGTAGAAGTCGATTTCGTAGAGCTGCCCCGAATCAAAGCCGCGATCTGAATGAGTTACCCGCCCTACAAGCACCGTTTTGCCGATGTTTTGCTGGTATTCCAGCATATAATTATGCCAGGAATCCCGGTTATAATCTTCGCTGAAATTGAAAAGCTGATAGGTGAGTCCCAATTCATTATTCAGGCTTAGCTTCAGGATCTGGTTTAGTCTTAATCGCTGCTCGTTGGTGAGATCTCCCTGCTTCAATAAATTTTCGGCCAGCCTGCGACCCTCTTTTACCTGCCCCTGCTCGATTAAAATCTGTGCTTTTAGAATTTGAATTTCGGCATCATCATAAACTTCAGAAAGTCTATCCAGGTAAAAAATAGCTTCCGAAGAATTTAAAAGTTGCGCCTGCCGCAAGCCCAGGTCCTTTACCTCGGGATAGTTGGGTGCAGTGAGGTACAGGCTATCCAAATCGGCACGGGCCTTCTCTGGATTCTCCAAAGCCTGATGCGTGCGTATTCTCAATAAACGAATGTCGTGGTATTCGGGAGCCAGCTGCAGGCCGCGATTGGCGTATTTTAAAGCTTCAGCAAAATTTCCCTGCCGGTATTGCTCCAGGCCTTGTTGCAGTAAAATATCGGTGTTGGTTTCTTTGATTTCCTGGCTGAAAGTGATAAGTGAAAAGCTAAAAAAGAATAACAGGATGGGGAGCCTCATATTTTAAATTTTATCAAATTTATAGAAATGCTTTCAGGATTTAAATTTTGTAGGCTAATTGCCTGCATTCTTTTCTTCCTGCCAAACTTTTTCTAAAGTCTCCAAAAATACTTCTTCGGGCTGTGCGCCAGAAACGCCGTATTTATCATTCAGCACAAAAAACGGAACCCCCCGCACCCCAATATTTCTCGCCTCCATTTCGTCCTGTTTCACTTCATAAGCGAAAGCATCGCCTTGCAGTACTTTTTCTGTTTCTTCTGAAGACATTCCTATAGACCCGGCGATCTCTACCAGGCTTTGGGTATCGTCTATATTCACAGCATTTTCGAAATGGGCCTTGAAAAGCGCCTCTTCAATCTCATTACCCAGGTTTTTAGATTTTGCCAGCTGTATTAATCGATGCGCTTTAAAGGAATTGGCGGTCACGGTGTTTTCCAGGTCAAAATTCAGGCCTACATCTGCAGCCAATTGGGTAGCTCCTGTAAACATTTCCCGGGCCTGGTCTTCGCTTACGCCTTTGGTTTGTACAAAATAATCGAGTGTGCTGGTATTGGGACTGGTTTCCAGGTGCGGATCTAACTGAAAACTCTTCCATTCAATCTCAATTTTTTCTGAATGCGGAAATTTCTCCAGCGCAGCTTCAAATTTTTTCTTTCCGATATAACAAAAGGGACATCTAACGTCAGACCATATTTTTACTTTCATTCTTTTTCTTTTTCAGGTTGGCAATATTTTAATTTTAAGAGAGCGGCTCTGGCGGCGGATCATTCTTGGGCTTAAACGGGTTTTCCGGAAGCGGGATAAATTCCTTATCATCATTTTCAGGCAACAAAATTCGTCCCTGTTTCCAGTCTTCCTTGGCCTGCTCGATTCGTTCCTTGCGCGAAGAAACAAAGTTCCACCAAATAAATCGTTCTCCAAGGGGTTCGCCGCCTAAAAGCATAAGATCAGCGGCTTCTTTCGCGCGAATCACCGCATCTTTTCCGGGTTCGAAAACCAGCATCTGCCCGGCTTTGTAGCTGCGACCGCCCACTTCCAGGCTGCCTTTGGCGATATACAGGCCTCTTTCACTGTGTTTATCGGGTAGGGCAAACTTGGCTCCCGGCTCGAGTTTTACATGCAAATAGAAAAGAGGGGAGTGGGTGCTTACCTTGTTGTTGAGCCCATAGGCATCGCCGGCGATAAGCCGCATCCAAACGCCTTTATCGGTGTAGACCGGCAGCTCTTCGGGTTTGTAATTTTCAAAACTCGGGGCGTCTTCCTCGTTTTTTTCGGGCAGGGCTACCCAGGTTTGAATGAGTTCCAGGGAATTTTCGGCTAAAACTCCGGGGTCTTCAAATCGCTCGGAATGGGAAATCCCGCTGCCGGCGGTCATCCAGTTCACCTCGCCGGGTTTGATAATTTGCTGCACACCCAGGCTGTCGCGATGTACCAGTTCGCCGCTAAACAGGTAGCTCACCGTAGACAAACCAATATGCGGATGCGGCAACACATCCATAGATTTTTTCAGTTCGGGTCGCAGCGACACCGGGCCGCCGTGGTCCATAAAAATGAAAGGGCCTACCATACGTTGTTTTCGAAAAGGTAAAATTCGTTTCACCTGCATTCCTTCGCCCAGCGAGGCCTGCCTTGCATCGATTACCAGTTTTAGCATAAGATTAGTTTTTTCTGAATTATTCCAGTGCCTCCCGGTCCCAGTTGGCCAGCTCGGTGCCCGCATTATACACCGACTTTAAAAATGCCATCAGGTCTTCTTCAGGATTTTCGGCTTGCTGCACGGCTTTATAGGGCAGCACAAATTCCCGTAAATCCTTATGATAAAAGGCCTTGGCGGGTTGCACTTTGGCCTTATTAAAACCATCGGGTTCGGGATAAAGATAGGAATAAAAGGCAGGATCGGGAAGGGCTTCACTGCCGGGCCAGAAGCCAAAACTCATCACCTCGTGGGAGTAGGCCTCTTCGGCCACCCTGTTGGCTAAGTTGGGAATGCCGCCGGGGTGTTTGGGCGCTTTGCGGCCTGAAAATAAAGAGACCGCCACATCAAAACTACCCCAAAAGAAATGCACCTCGCTGCTCTTGCCCTTAAAGCCGCATTTAAAGTGGAAAAACACCTCCTGCATCGCCAGCAAGGCCCTGTGAAGGGCGGTGGCAGCTTCGGGATCATATTTATTGTGCTTGTTTTCTTGAAAAGGAATCGCCTCGAGCACCTCTACGGGTTTGTTGTAGATCTTCGGAAAGATTTTTAGCGCCTCGAGTTCGCTGAAAAGTTTTTTATGGAAGTCGGCTACCGAAAGTCCCTGCAGCTTAAATTCACGATTTTCGCCCAGGCTGGTTTGTAGTTTTAATTTATGCTGTACCAAATCCAGCAGCAACTGATACGAAATATTTTCATGCGAGAGGGTTTTGGTAGCGAGCCCTTCGGGACTCATTCGCAATGCCACGTGCCAGGAATGGTTCTGCCAGGGCAGGCAGGCCAGCTGAATCTTGCCCAGAATCTGGCTGAACATATGCAAGCTGTAATAGGTGTCTTTTCCCTGGGAATAGGATAACTCTGGCCATATTGATTTCATAGCGCAATTTTTTAAAAATGAGGTTTTAAGTTACGATAAATTTGAATGAGCTGCGGAATCGAATTTTTTGAAGTTTAGGCTGAATTACGAATTATTCATCGCCGGATAAAGATTGCGATAAATGAGGTCGAAACTGAAGCTGTTGAGGTAAAGTTCAGCGATCACGGCCAGGCTGGCAAGGAATATTAATAGGAGGTCAAATTTTGAAAATTTAGGGAGGATCTTTTTATAATAAATTCCAAATATAATAAGGCCGAGTATTAGCAGAATTCCTTTGTAGATCCAGTTAAAATTTTTCTCTTCCTCACAATAGATTCCAGTGATCATAAAAAGCGAAAGCGCCAGGTAGCAATTTGCCAGGATAATGAGCAACAGACTTACCAACCTTAATTTTGCCGGAAGCCAGACTGCTACCAAAATTATAGCCAAAGCCAGGCAAATTGGAAAAAGATAGAAAAGCCAGCTTAGATATTCTCTCTCATAAAAATACCGGTTAAAGATCACAAAATCGATCGCGGCTATGTAGAAAATAAGCGCCAGAGCTGCTAATAGCAATAATTCAAGAAAAAATTTAATGAAAAACTTCAAATTTGGAATTTCAACGAATTTAGTTAAAATTTTATTAACTTCCCACCCCAGGCAGCTCATCCCTACACAGGCTGTACTTGAAATTTATAAAACCGAATCCCTAAATAGTCGCATTTTTCCCGGGAGAATTCTGATGAAAGATTAAAAATTTAGGGGTATAAGACGTTGGCAAACATTATTAGGAAAATTACGCCTTTAAATTATCATTACAATATTGCTTGATAGCATCCAAAGATTCCTTTGCTATTTCTAAGCTTTCAGGTTCGATATGATAATTTTTATATCTGGAGTTATGACAAATGTCATAAAGATCACTATAACTTCTCCAAATCTCTTCTGTAGTATTATATTTCACAAATCTTTTCATTATATCGTGAGGAGTTCCCTGACAAAATCTTGAAAAAACCTGTTTATATTCATTATAAGATTTGAATTCTCTTTCAATGTTCTCTTCCTCCTTTCCAGGTTGTAAATATATAGATGGAAAAAGACTACCTTCAAAAAATTTTAAGGAGCAATAAAAAGCTGTGGTAATTTCCCAATCAGGAAATTCACCAGATTTCTTTATATAATTATGAGCTTTTAAATTGTGTGAGGCGTGATCAAATGGATCATACTTTTTCTGTCCCATATTTAAATATGAATCCGTCAGAGGTTATATTATCTACAACTAATTCTTCCGAATAAGACATAAAAGAAAAAGTCAAATCTATTCTACTATTAGTGCTATTAATATGTTCGGAGATTTTATATGATTTCCATCTCTTCTCCTTTGAATAATAATCCTCTTTTTTAATTACAACTAAGCATTTGAATGCATTGAAATTAATAATTTTAAGATACATCTCTTTTACTTCAACACCTACTTCTAAAAGTTTAGATTTTAGTAAAGATGAAGAATGGGCGGCTGATTGCAGATTTTTCTTAAAATCAATTTCTATTTCTTTTTGAAAATCTTCTCTTCCACGAACATAAGAAGAGTGTAACAATTCACTAATAGATAATTGCTCTCCTACAATGCCAAAATCTAAAAGATTTAATTGATTTCCTGAATTTTCCACCATATGAAAGATGTTTTCAATTTAAAATAATCTAAAAAATATTCTATTTGAAAACTTTTGCAAAGTTAGATTTAAAAAATTAATTAGCAATACTGATTCAATAATAACTAAAAATACAAAATTTATTGATTTAGATCAAAACGTTTGCCAACATCGGTTAATCGCAAATAACGGGTAATTTTTTTTAAGTATTAGATTTCAGTAGTTAATTATTTTTTAATTAAGCTGACAAATCCGTTTTTAAAATCCCGTAACTTGCGATAACCGTAAGCGTTGTGTACAATAATTTTAAAGATGAATAAACTACTTTCAATATTATTGATTCTAATTTCAATAAATATTTATTCTCAATCAATTAGAATTGAAGATCCTCAAAGTCAGTTAGAAAAGGAAGATCCTGATAATTTATATAATCAAGAAAATATATCGAAGCTAGATTTGTTAGAAGCTTTAGAATTAGCCTCAATTGGAATACATAAATTCAATATTGGTGAATTTGAAAGAGAGTATAAACTTCAGATTTTTGCAGAAGAATATGTTAATGGCAAAAACATTAAAACAGACACGTTATTAGATTATACTAATGATTATGATTTTGTGGTCGACGACGAGTTTTATCAAGGATTTATTGATCAGATTAAAATTTTTACTAAAACTGAGGAAAACAACAGTACTTTAGATATTCGGACATATGCTCTGAGTTCAAAATCTCAGATCAATCTTGCTAAGAATGATCATCGGCAATTTTATATCTGGCGTAAGTATGCAGATACAACGTGGGAATTAAATAAGAAAATTCCGTTATTAATATTTGCGTCTTCTTGGTTAGATAAAAAAAATAATTTTCATAGATTTTGTGGTGTTGTTAAATTAAAGGATGACGATAAACAGACTAATGAGTTATTAAATTCATCCCCAAATTATATAGTTATTTCTTACAAAATTACCGAGTAAAAATTATTGTACACAATAACGGCTCATCGCCAATAGTCAGCAGCCTTCGAAAGAAAATAATTAACTTGACTAACAAACAATACTAAGACGACAACCCGATAGCTAATGCCGTAACTTCGGTTAACCCCAATCATAACAAATTTTTTATAATGAAAAATAGATTATTACTAACTCTAGCTCTTATAGCAATTAACGCCTGTTCAACTGAGGAAAATCCCGGTAATGAGGTGGTAAATTTCCCTCCTGAGGATTTTAATCTTTTGAAAGTTGAGAATAAAAAATTGGAAGTTGCTTTAAATCCAGAATTATCCTGGAGCGAAGCTATAGATCCAGATGGGGACGCCGTAAATTATTCTGTATTAATCGATGAAAGTAACCCCCCGTCAAGAGCGATAGTTGAAAATATTAATTCTAATTCATTTACGGTTGAAGAACCTTTGCAAAATTGCAAGACCTACTATTGGCAGGTTATAGCTACCGATTCAAATGGAAATCAAACCAAATCAGAAATATTTGAATTTCAGACCTATGCCATAAACTTTGAAAATTTTACTGTTTCCAATGATGCTGCTTT
Source organism: Salegentibacter haimaensis (assembly GCF_054121495.1). Classification (NCBI taxonomy): domain Bacteria; kingdom Pseudomonadati; phylum Bacteroidota; class Flavobacteriia; order Flavobacteriales; family Flavobacteriaceae; genus Salegentibacter; species Salegentibacter haimaensis. Next base: position 122,351 of record NZ_JBSYGH010000005.1, on the reverse strand, counting down.
TTCAGGTAGAAGAGGCCACTCAACCTCTGTATTTAAAGATCGATTATGGATTGTTGGGGGCGATGTGGGGGCACTTCAAAAGACCAATTCAGTTTGGTCAAGTAATAATGGATTTGTTTGGGAAGAAATAAATGACGCACCAGCTTTTGAATCCAGAAGCGACCATTCTGCTTTGGTATTCAAAGATAAATTATGGATTATCGCTGGTAGAGTTTCAGGTAATTCTGAAAATATTGATAGAAATGATGTATGGAACACTAAAAATGGTGTAGAATGGACAGAAGTAACCAATTCCAGTAATTTTTCAAAAAGATTTGGTCAGGGAGTGGTCGTTTTTCAGAACAAAATGTGGATGGTGGGAGGATTTGATGGGGAATATCTAAATGATGTCTGGTCAAGTGAAGATGGAAAGAACTGGAATCAAATTGCTGCATCAACTCCATTTTCTGGGCGCGTCTCCCATTCCTTAACTATTTTAAATAATAAACTTTGGTTAATAGGTGGTCGGGACGCTGAAGGCAATAGAAAAAATGATGTCTGGTCAAGCGAAGATGGCATTAACTGGAATGAAGTAACAAATAACGCTCCATTTACACCTAGAAGTTTACATGGCTCTGTAGCTTTTTGTGATAAACTTTGGGTTATTGGTGGCGCTAGTGGGCCAGATTGGCGAAATGATGTTTGGTATAGTGAAGATGGAGAAGTCTGGAGTCAAATAGAAGATGAAATTCCATTTATTGGAAGGCATTCCCACACGGTTACCTGGTTTAAAGATAATCTATGGATTATTGGAGGCCTGGGAAGTGATTATAATTTAAAAAATGATGTTATTGCCATACAATAAACCTTGCTAAATCAGGGAATCATGACAAGATTGCCAATATTTACTCCTATGAAAAACCTGCTCTATTTTCCCTTTCTGATGTTTGCCTTTGCGATCTGTTCAGCTCAAAATTCAGAGTCAGAGAAAGAGATCGAAACTTTCCTGAATAATTTATCTGAAGCAGATTTTTCAGGAGCGATTCTGGTGGCGAAAGAGGATAGTATTCTTCAAAAACGGGCATATGGGCTGGCGAGTAAGGAATTTGGAGTAAAGAATGAAACAGATACTAAATTCAATATTGCTTCGATTACCAAAACATTAACCGCCGTAGCGGTTCTGCAGCTGTACGATCAGGGAAAAATAGAACTCGATGTACCCATTGGGAAGTATCTGGAAGATTATCCGAATTCAGAAATTAGAAATTCTGCTACGATTTCACATTTATTAACTCACACTGCCGGCCTGCCGAATTTCTATGTCACGAATTTTTTAGAGCAGTGTAAATTCAAATTTAAAGAAGTGAGTGATTTTTCGGCTTTGTTTGAAAATGACAGTCTGCTTGCAGCTCCCGGCGAAGAATATCATTACGATGCTGCCGGCTATGTGTTGCTCGGACTCATCATCGAAAAAGTTTCCGGAACCGATTATTACACTTACCTCGAAGAGAATATTTTTCAAATGACCGGGATGTCTAAATCGGCCGCCTACGAAGTAGATGCCTTAATTCCCAATAAAGCCAGTGGCTACACCTATGCGGGAGATACTACCGGGGTTTTAAAAAACAATATTTTTTACCTGTCAAAAGCTTCCCCGGGAGGTTTTCATTATTCTACGGTAGAGGATCTTTATAATTTCAACCGGGCGCTGTTTCAGCATCAATTGATTTCAGCAAAAAGTCTGGAGTTGATGATTGAGCCCAGGGTAAAAGGCTATAACACCCATCTAGGCTACGGAATTGATATCGACCAAAGGTATGGTGAAAAAATACTGGGGCATAGCGGGGGCTGGTATGGCATTAGTGGCGAATTGATCTATTTCCCGGAATCTGCCTATACCATTGTAATCTTATCTAATGAAGATGCCACAGAGAATTCTGGCGCCATGATGGTTTCGTCTTTTTTTAAGGGATTGATTGCAGGGCCTATGAATAGGGGTTAAGTGAAGATTTGGCAGAATAATTCGAATTAAACCCATCCCACACCCTTATTTTTAAAAACTAGCAAATTTTACGCAACCAATTAGAAATTCTTCCATCTTCAAAATAAGCGGAGCTTCTAATTAAAAATTTCTCTATGATTTATTCTGTTTTTTCAAACAAACACCTGATTTTTATCGGCCTTTTCCTGATTTCAACCTGCTCATTATCTGCCCAGGATTTTGAAAAATTCTTTTTAGAAGGCAGCACAGTGGCAAAATTTTCAATAGGTGATAAAACCAGGGAAAATATTCAATACCGGGAAAATGTAAATGTTAATGTGCCAGATAGGTCGCGCTTTGACTCTATGGTTATTGGCTTGAACTTTTCGATAAATTATCGGCTTTCAGAACATTTTAGCAGTGGTCTGGGAACGGGAATAAATGCTGTTATGAATCAGCGGCATCCGGGGGTTAATCGGGAGCACTACGACAATATTTTATTTCCGGTTTTTATAAAGCTGAGATATGAAACAGCTTTATCTGAAACCTGGAGTTTTTTAAGCGATCTTGATGCCGGCTACCAGTTTAGTGATTTCAGGTATGGACGCTCGCCAGAAGGTTATGAGTTCATCGAAAAAGGTGGTTACCTGGCTGCATTAGATTTTGGAATAGGTAAAGATTTTGGAAAATATAAGCCTATGCTGAAACTCGGCTATGAAATTAATCAGTTTAGAAATGAAACCAGCCTGGGTTGGATGGATGCCAGTCTGCAATTTGATGATAAAGTTGAGTATAATACCTATTTTCATATGATTAGGTTGTCGCTTAGTATGCAATTTTAAAAATCTGAAGCTGGAGTACCTGGATCCAGAAAGTACTATTCGCACTTTGCCCCGAAGCAGTAATTTAAAATTAGGTATACAGATGAGCTTCCAAGCATTCTCAAGAAATTTAAGGCCAGGTAAAAATTCCAGGCTTCATTTCTTATATTTATATTATACGTTTTGGAAAATGCAAAAAGGCCGTTCTCGAATGAAAATTTAGTTTGTAAAAAGTAAATAATAATTTACTTTTGTTTCTTGGGCAAAAGCGTATTTGAATGAAATGTTCCCAACTCTTACGAATTTTAATTAAAGATGGTTGGTATGCTGTATCCCAAAAAGGTTCCCACGTGAAAATGAAACACGACATCAAAAAAGGAACAATCATTTTTCCAAATCATGGGAGTCAGGAAATGGGTAAAGGGTTGGAAAAGAAAATTCTTAAAGACGCTGGAATTAAATAGTTGGATTATGAAAAAAAAGAAGAAAATAATAATGACGGTTGAGAAGACAAATACTGGGTTTTCAGCATTTTCAGCAGATTATCCAATATTTACGACCGCACAATCAATTCCCGAGTTGATTAACAATACCTATGAAGCAACTCAATTACACTTTGAAGATGAAAAGGTAAAAGTTGAGCCAAGTGATATTCGATTTGAAATTGACTTTAAACAGTTTTTTAAATTTTATAAAGTAATAAACGCGAAATTTCTTGCTGAAAAAATTGGAATGAATGCTACCTTATTATCTCAATATGTTTCAGGCACTAAAAAACCTTCTGCAAAACAAACCGAGAAAATATTGAACGGGATTCACCAAATCGGCCAGGAATTGAGCGGATTAAATTTGTTGCAAACTGCCTAGCAGAAGATAGATGTACTTGCAATGTAAATTTCATTATGATTAGAAAGTTGCTTTAGCTGAAATTCATCATTCCCTCACTTTTACCACATCTTCCCATTCCCAGCCATCGCGGGTTACGAATTCCAGCAGGCGGGCGCGGCGCTCGTTGCGCAAATCAGCATCCAGGTGCGAATCGTTCGGCTTTAAATTTTTTCTGAAGGCTTCCGGCAAACTTTCATAATATTCAAAGCCGGGTGGATCACAGTCTGCTGGCATAAATCCCGTGGTGAGCCTGTCTTTGAGATGATCTACGGCTTTGCGCAGGATCTCCCAGGAATAGGCCTTTTCTGAAGTGTCTAATTTATAGGTCTCCTGAATGCTAATAGCTTCATCGAGTACCGCAAGGCTTATATGCAGGGCGTGAGACCTATCGCTGGAGTGGAAAAAATGCAAAATGGGATAGGCCAGGTGGCGCTCCCCGTGCTTAATTATAGAAGTCTCCAGGTTGCTAAACCGGTCATAAAGCGGAGCGAAATTCTCGCCGTTATATCCGTTTTCGATGATCTCCTGCGGGGTACGCCCCATCTTCTGAATATGTGCCGCGAGGCTGCGCTTGTCGATCACTGCCTGTAAAACCGGCAATAGGTACGAAATTCCCAAACTGATAAATACCATAGAATTCATCCCCATAATATTCGAAACCAGCCGCCAGGTATCAGATCCCGATTTCAAATCGCCGTTTCCCAGGGAGGTGAGCGTGTAACCTACATAATAGATCTTTCCGATGATATCGGTTTGCTGCCCCGTGGCCGTATCTACCACCGAGCCGGGTTCTGAGATATAAATGAGACTATAACCCAGCCAGATGAGCATACTCCAGCTAAAGACCAGCAGCATAAGAATACTGCCCCCGGCCAGGTTTAGGATAGGGTTTCGCGCGTTTTTTCGCCCCAGTAAAAAGTAGAATTTCCAAACCGAGCGGGAAATCCAGGTCGAAAGTCGGCCGCCCCCGTGAACGTATAAAATTGTTTTAAAAATGTCTACCAGTACTACCAAAAGCACCAGCAAGCCGGCAGCGATCAGGAGGAATTTCATGAATTTTTGATTTGTTGAAGCTTAAAATTAAAGAAGCATTAGAAAATAAGTTGTTTAAGGAATGCTAATTCTTTTTAATCAACCTTCTTAGTGGGTCAGAAATTCCGGAATAAAAAAGAGCAGTGCAGCATCTCACTTCGGTTCTCGGTTGTGGGTTCTCTGTTCTCTGTTTTTTTTAATCCGTCCAGAATTTCATTCCTACAGATCAAAGTAGGAGTTAGCAAAAGCTCCTCCCCTTATTTTCAAGGGGAGGTGGCCGTAGGCCGGAGGGGTGGCTTCTTTGCCCCCTTTTATGAGATTTCTCCCTTCGGTCGAAATGACAATTCTGGGCTTTAGGCTTTTATTATACCGTCTTCGATTGTAATTCCTGCAAAGCGAAATAGGAGTTAGTAAAAGCTCCTCCCCTTATTTTCAAGGGGAGGTGGCCGCAGGCCGGAGGGGTTTTATCTCTTCCCCTTACTCGGGTGAGATTTCTCCCTGCGGTCGAAATGACAATTCCTAGGCTTGGGGCTCTCCGGTTTTTCATCCGACGGTACGAGGTAGGAGCGACGAAGACTCTTATTTTCGGTTCTCGGTTCTCGGTTTTCTGTTTTTTCTGAATTTTGTTTAGATTCAAAACACCTTATAAAAGCTCCTCCCCTTATTTTCAAGGGGAGGTGGCCGCAGGCCGGAGGGGTTTGCAGTTTCAAATAAAAATTCCCATTCTAAATCAACCTACCCCTTTCTTCAGCTCCCGCTCTATGTAACCCACAAAAAAAACCCGAAGAACCTTGTTCCCCGGGCTTTTTTCAAATCTTGAAATTGACTTATGCCTCTGTGGCTAAAGCCGCATCTATCCTGGCAATGAGGTCATCCCAGTGGTAACGGGTTAGGGAGTGATTTACCCCGGCCTTGCGGCGGTTGAGTTCGCTTTTCAGCGCCTGCATTTCGCCACGCATCAGCGGTAGAATATCCGATTTTAATAATTTATCGTTATCTGCTTCTTTCAACTTCATAAGGTATGCTGAAGCGATATCTACATAAGTTCGCTGTAAATTTCTGCGGTAAGCATCAACCTGTTTACGGTTATAAAGCTCGCTGAAAATTCCGCGGCGAAGGTCCTGCATCAAATTCATAGTAGTATAGGCATCAGGACCGTTTACTTCTTCATTTGCGATCATCCTGTTTAGGCGATCTTCATCCAGCAAACTGCTCAGCGCACGACCCTGCAGGTTTTGCACGCGTTCGATTGCGCCGCTGGCTTCAATGCGGTTTAGAATCTCCCGGTCTAGCAGCCATTCGGGGGTGCTAAAGGCCTCGTTTACCAAAAAATTCACGGCTTCTTCCTGTTTCTGCTTTGGGACGTGTTCATATACCACCCCATCCTGTTCGGCTGTTTTTCGGGTTTCGTAGACTCCACCAACATTGGCCACGACGTGCGAGGTATAACCACGCCACATATAGGTTAATTCGCGATAAACTTCCTCCAGATCATCATAGCCATAACCGTCTTTAGAGGTCCATTCAATCAAATTAGGAACAACTTTCTTTAAATTGGCCAGGCCATATTCACTGGCTTTTACCTGGTCGTCGCCCAGACTTTCGCGCTGTGACTGCGGGTCTATGCCGCCATACCCGCTTCCAAATTCATACCAGGGATCTCCTGCTTTTTCTAGAATCCATTCATTCAAAGTTTGTTTTTCGGCCTCTGGAGAATCTGCTTCGGGAATATAACGATAACCCCAGTTAATCGCGTAAAGATCATAGGGCCCCATCATTCTAATATACCGCACCCCTTCATCTTCGGGCTGCGCGACGTAATTTACCCGTGCATAGTCCATAATAGAAGGGGTAAGCCCGTATTTTTGGGTAAACTCAGCCGATCTTAACGAATCGGTAGGATAGGCGGCACTGGCCTTCATGTTGTGAGGCAAGCCCAAAGCGTGCCCTACCTCGTGAGCGATCACCATTCGCATCATTTCGCCAATTTCCGATTCGGGGGTGTTCAACGTTCTTGCATCTTCGGTCTGGGCGCCCGCCTCGATCATAAACCGGTTTCGGTAAGAACGCAGATGGTTGTGATACCAAATAATATCGCTTTCGATAATTTCACCCGTTCGCGGGTCGGTAACCGATGGCCCCACGGCATTTCGGGTGGTGCTGGCTACATAACGCACTACTGAGTAACGCACATCTTCAGGGCTAAATTCAGGATCTTCTTCCTTGCTGGGAGGGTCTTTGGCGATGATCGCATTTTTAAATCCGGCTTCCTCGAAGGCCACATTCCAGTCTTCGATACCCTGTTTGAAGAAGGGTCGCCATTTTTTAGGAGTAGCCGGGTCAAGATAATAAACTATAGGCTCTTCCGGTTCAACCAGTTCCCCACGTTTGTAGGCTTCAATATCTTTGGGAACCAGCTTCCAGCGACGGATTAGTTTATAATCATCGGCCTTTAATTCTTCTGAATCATAATCATATTTGTTAATAGTAAACCAGCCTACGCGATGATCGGCCAGCCGGGGCTGCATCATCTCATCGGGCAATAACACCATAGACTGATTCATCATCATCGAGATGGTCCCGGCCTGGTCGCGCGATGGTGGCTCTTCGGCTTCGTAGGTCATCACGTGCTTGATTTCCACATTTTCGGGATAGGAATTCGCCGATTCGATATACGACCTGCTTTCATCAAGTCTTTTTACCTTATACTCCTTCCGAAGCCTGGACGAAAGTCCGTTGATGGCCTGTATTTCCTTTTCGAAAAGATTATTAACCTGGATTACCACACTGCTGGAATCGGGGCTGTAGGTTTCAATTTTTGAGCTGAAAAGTATAGGGAAATAATTATTGGCCTGTACCGATTGGCTTATAGGCGATTCTTCGTCGCTCTGATTCTCAAAACTAATCACCCGCACATCGATATTGCCTTTGCGTTTACTCCAGCGCACCACCTGTTCATTCACCTTCGAGCCGGCATTTACATAGCCGCCGCCGTAGGAATCGGGTACCCCGGCAATTCGGCTTACCAGCAGCATATCTTTTTCCAGCAGCTCTACCGGGATTTCGAAATACAGTTTATCATCTACAAAATGGGTGGTGAAGAGGCCCTCATCAGAAATGGCATCGCCAGATATCACTTCAGCATAGGGTTTCAGGCCGTTTTTTGATTTTTTTGCGTTGTTTTCGACGGGTTTATCGCTGCCGTCGAAGACAGATTTTTCACTTCCACAGCCAACGGCAAGAAGTGTCGCCAGCCCCAGAACAGGTAATTTTTTAAGCATAGATTTTATTTTGGCCTCAATTTAAGGAAAGCTTTCAAAACCGCATCAATTAGAAGTCTCAACAATTGTTATTATTGCCCTGGGACGTTTAAATTCAGGAATTTTTTACCTTCACGTTTTATTTAAAATAATTTCTTCTGAAGTATGATCTCTAAATTTTCGCGCTCCCACATTCGTTTTTTGATTTTTAGTGTCTTTCTATGCCTCTTTCTTTCCGCAGAAATACAGGCTCAAATACCGGGGTTGAGCCCCAAACAGGAAGAAACAGATCAAAAAGAAATTCCTGAAGATGCGCTGGGAAGAAGAACGCCCCGGGGCACAGTAACCGGTTTTATAAACTCAATGGCAGGGCTTAATTACAGCCGGGCCGCCAGGTACCTGCAATTTCCCGCAGACGATTATGATAAGGATGAGAAAGAAAACCTGGTACGGGTGCTGCAGAGTTTACTGGATACAGGCGGGGATATTTTGCCCTATTCCCTAATAAGCAATTCGCCACAGGGAAAGGTAGACGACGATTTGGAAGCCAATCTCGAACGAATTGGAAGTATCTCGGCCGATGGAGAGTATATCGAGATTTTTGTGATTAAAACCCGCGATGAAAAAGATCATCCCATCTGGCTTTTTTCTGAAGAAACCATAAGCGCTATAGAGAGTTTAAGTTTAGATGATTCGGCACTGGTAAACCGGATAATCCCACAATTTTTAAAAGACCATATCTGGAGCGGGGTGCCGGCAGGGCAGTGGATAGTCGCTGTTTTGCTGCTGTTTCTTTGCTATGGCCTGGCCTGGGGAATTATTAATCTAATTAGCCTGTTCCTGCCAAAAATCTGGAAAGGGGCCGGCCAGGACCCGGCGGCGGGGATTATTAATGCGATTAAAATTCCGCTGATGCTTTATATGGCGGTTTGGATCTTTGTCGCCATTTCTCAAAACATAGGAATGTCTATCATATTAAGGCAAAAATTCAGTGCGCTTAATATGATTGTAGGAATTCTGGCCCTTGTGATTTTGCTTTGGCGCCTTTCTGATTTCCTCGGAAAATTCTCACAGGAAAAAATGGTAATGCGCGGCAATCCCGCCGGAGTTTCAATCGTGCTTTTCCTGCAGCGGGCCGCTAAAATTGCTATCGTAGTTTTTGGAATCATCGCGATTCTTGGGGCTATCGGGATAGACGTGACCACGGGGCTGGCGGCTTTGGGAATTGGAGGTATTGCCCTGGCTCTGGGAGCCCAAAAAACCATTGAGAATTTCGTAGGAAGTGTAACCCTTATAGCCGACAGGCCCATTAGGGTGGGTGACTTTTGCCGGGTAGGCCAGATCACGGGAACGGTTGAAAAAATCGGGATACGCTCAACCAGAATAAGGACTTTAGACAGGACGCTGGTAACCATTCCCAACGGAGCCTTTTCTTCAGATACCATTGAAAATTTTGCGCACAGGGATAAATTCAGATTTATAACCACCATCAATTTTCGTTACGAAACCAGCCCCGATCAATTGCGATATTTACTGGCTGAACTTCGAAAGATCCTGTATGCGCATCCCCGGGTGTTCGATGAACCGGCCCGGGTAAGATTTGTTGGTTTTGGACCCAGTTCGCTGGATATCGAAATCTTTGCCTTTGTAAATGCCGTAGACTGGAGTGAGTTTTTGGAAGTACGGGAAGACCTTCTGCTTCGAATGATGGATGTGGTTGAAAAAAGCGGCAGCGGCTTCGCCTTCCCTTCTCAAACTTTATATTTCGCTAAAGACGGCGGGCTTTCAAAAGAACGGGGAGAGGTTGCTAAAAATCAGGTGAAATCCTGGCAGGAGAAAGGAGAGTTTCCCGTTCCTAAATTTAGTGAAGAACAAATAAAGGAATTAAATGATACCGTAGAGTATCCGCCGAAGGGTTCTGTGATGTATAATAAATAGCAACAGAGAATTTCAATAAAAAAGAGGCCGTTTTAAATGGAATTTAAAGCGGCCTCTTTGAGTTATATTATTCCCGGTATATCCCGGGTTTTGAAATATAACTTATAACAGGTGAATTTAGAATGGTTAATAAACTTGCGTTTATTTGAAATCAAAGATAATTGCCAAATTCCCAAAATAATCTCAAAAGGCTGCTAATAATTACCTAAAGACTTTTAAAACCAGATTAAAATTTCAATTTCCATAAACGGAGAAGAAATCTATGTTCAGGAGCAGGTTAGATCGCCTTATCTGTAAAAATCCTTAACGTTTTAGGCTTAACTAGTTAAAGTTCAGATATTTTAGAATTAATTAAGACTTATAAATTTTTTGCGGGCCTATATTGGGCCCCGGTTAAAATTCAATGTATAACATTGAAAGGATAACCGGAAAATTCAGAAATAACTGTTTTTTCAAACAGGCTTAAAATATCCCGAATTCAATAAAATTTCGACCTTTTTTGCCCCGGGAATTTTAATATAGCCTAAATGACTACCCGCCAACTGTGCCCTACCACAATTGGCGGTTTTTTATTTTACACTGGGTTCGGGGATATATTTGCTTATTTTTTGAAGTAATTCGGCCGGCTCTATGGGTTTGGTGATAAAGTCATCACAACCGGCTTCTATGGCTTTATCCTTATCACTGGCCTGAGTATAGGCGGTTTGGGCAATAATTGCAATTTCTGAATTTTTTTCACGAATTATTTTAGTGGCTTCAATCCCGTTTAATTCAGGCATTTTCATATCCATTAAGATCAGCTCAAAATTTGCTTGCTTTTCAAAGATTTCAATAACCTCCTGCCCATTTCTGGCGCGCTTTACTTCCAGGCCGGCTTTCTTTAAAATTCGCTCCAGGAGAAAATAACTAATGTTGTCATCTTCAGCTACCAGAATTTGAGCTTTTTGCTTAAAGCTTTCTACCAGCGGGTTAAGTGCAGACTCCAACTCTGTTTCAGGAATTTCAGTAGGATTATAAGGTAAATCGAAATAGAAACTACTGCCTTTGTTGGGATTCTGTTTAACCCAAATATTGCCATCAAGCAGCCGCAGGTGCTCTTTTACTATAGAAAGGCCAAGGCCCGAACCTTCGTAAGGTCTGTTCATATTTACGTGGCCCTGAACAAAAGGTTTGAATATGGTATCCAGTTTTTCCTGCGGAATGCCCACCCCCGAATCTTTTACATAAAATATAATGCGATCTTCCTTTACATAATTCCCAAAACTAATGCTGCCTTCTGTAGTAAACTTAATCGCATTATTGATGAGGTTGGTGAGCACTCCTTCTAAAATATGCCGGTCGGTTTTAATGCTGCTACCAGGGCCCATAATCTGGTTGCCTATTTTAAGCTGTATATTATTTTCGGCGGCGTGCAGCTTAAAGAAATTATACTGGAATTCCATCACTTCAGGCAGGGAAACCGGCTGTAAATTCACCTCTACCTGCTTTGAATTAATTTTTGAAAATTCAATGATATTATTGATGGTGGTAAGCAGGCGATTCCCGCTTTTAATTACAATATTGATATATTTCTGTCGCTTCGAGGCTTCCAGGTCTGGCTCTTTTAAAAGCTGCATAAAGCCTATAATCCCATTCATAGGGGTTCTTATTTCGTGTGACATATTCTGGAGAAAAGCCGATTTTAAGCGGTCGCTTTCTTCAGCTTTCACCTTGGCTTCCTGTAATTCACGGGTTTTACGGCGTACATTTAAGTCGAGTAAAAAGGCAAAAAACAGGCTTAAGATTAAACCGCCGGTTAGAGCGTAGAGCAGCCAGATTAACCATTGCGGAATGGGATTGCGAAAGTGTTCATCGAACCAGTATTTTAGAGAACTATAATAAACCGAGCCCGGGTCATTTTTTTGGGCAGAAATATGGCTGTCGAATACACTCACAACCGATGCCGGGGTTTGAGGCGAAAATCCCAGGTATAATTCAATTGGGCGTAAAACTATGCCTGAAGGAAACAGGCTGTTATTCATATAAGTTGAAAAAGCCATAAACCTGTCGGCAACAATTCCATCCAGTTTTTTGTCTTTTAAGGCTTCAACAAGTTCAGGTTGGGTCTCGTAGGTGCGCAGCCTATAACTTATATTAAAATCGTTGGCAGCTTGTTGTGCAAAATAATCGGCCTGCACCGAGCCTGCAAGAAGGCCAATTCTTTTTCCATCCAGGTCCTGCATACTGCTTATCGCATTTGGCGTATGTGTAAAGATCTCCAACCAGGAACCAATTACAGGTAGGCCACTTAATTTAAATATCGAATCCCGTTCTGCAGAGTAGGCCATATCGGGCAATAAATCGATTTTTCCCTGTTCCAGGGCATCCAAAAGATCGCTCCAGGCCCCGGTTCTGTATTCGAGATAGATATTTTCTTCTGCAGCTATTTTTTCAATGAGGTCTATGAATATCCCCTGGGGTTTATTCTTTTCATCCAGGAAAATTTTTGGGGCATTGTCGTAAACCCCCACCCTCAAACTATCCTGAGACAGAAGAGGGGTAGATAAAAAAAGCAATAACAGGATCAGGGAAATGTGAATTTTCCTCATAGATTCCGGTTTAAATACCGGTTAGTTAGTGTAGGGAATACCGGATTTATGTAGGAATAAATATAAAGAATAAATTGAAGCACAGTACATTATATGGATTTTGAAGTAAAAAAAATACGAAAATTACCAACTAATAATTCCCTTAACTATATAAGAGCTTCCGCCATCACTGTCGCTCACCATTAGAATTTCGGTGCTGCGGCTGCCTCGTTTTTTCCCCAGGGCAACCGATTCTATCTTCAGGGCAGGGCCGTCTAGCACAATGGGGTGCCATTCAATATTGGCTTCTGAAGCCAAATCATCAAGAGCAATTACCCCCAAAAAGCTACCCAGAATCTCACCGTCGTCATAAGCATTGGGCGTGGCTTCAACTGAAGCGGTAATAAGTAAAATTCTTTCAGCAGGATAAAAACAGGCTCCCGAAAATCGGGCTTCCACGTCTTGTATTTTTGGAAGTTCAAATTCCAGGCTTTCAAAATCGAATGTTGATGATTTATTTTTCACCCTCTTTAAAAACTCATCCTGCCTGAATTTAAAAATGCGGTTCGAGCCTCTGTCCAATAGCAGCAGGATATTTTCCATAGCTGCCAGGCCTTCAATATTGAGGGTTTTTCCATCTTCACCGGGATTTTTTCTGAACTGATCATAGAGACCGGCCAGGGAATACTCCTCGATTTCGGGCACTTCTGGATTGGGGTTTATGAGGATCATTTTGTCGCGCTCAGGGCTCAAAGAACCCGAACCCATAATGAGAAACTGTTCATCGTCCAGCACTTCCATAGCTTCAAAATCGGGTTTGCCGGCTTTGGGAACCTTTAAACTAATGCTGTCGAAATCTATGCTTGTTTCATAATACTCCAGCTGGGTGATTTGATGAAATTTATCATTCAGTTTAAACAGGTAAGGAGTGTCATCTCCTATAATGTAGAAATAGGATTTGTAGTTAACTATCCCTGAAGCGCTGGGAATTCCCACCAGTTCCACGCCGGGTTCCATCTGGAAATAGGGTTCTGAAACCTGGCAGGAAGAGAGAAATACCAGTAAAACCGATGTAAGAAACTTTAATTTCATCGCGGCTAAAATATTAATTTGGCCTTAAGGGCAGCCTTAAAAAGTGCTAAGATTTTAGATTTTTTCGGCCTCCAGTGCAACCTCGTAAGGAAAGGCAAACTCATTGATTTCGCTACCTGCCAGCCAGCGACTCCGGTCCTGTTTTTTAAGAACCACCGGCATTCGTTTTTTATTGTTATGAATTTCGCTCATCAGGTCATTGGCCTGGGTGGTGAGGATGCTGTAAAAATTTATTAGCGCACCGTTTTCCGGGTTTTTCCAGGTGGAATAGAATCCTGCGAAAGCGAAAATTTCCTGCTCGATGGGATGAATGAGATATTTCTGTTTTTGTTTTCCTTTGGCATCCAGCCATTGCCATTCGTAATAGCCATCGGCAATAATCAGGCATCTGTTTTCTACTGAATTTCTAAAAGCCGGTTTTTGGCTGGCAGTTTCAATTTTGGCATTGAGCGTCATTTTTTTAATCGAATCATCTTTAGCCCAAAACGGCACCAAACCCCACTGAAACATTTGAACTTCACCCGAATTTTCATCGGTGATCACCGGGGTTTTGGAAAAAGTAAATGCGTTGATCTCCATTTGGGGAGTATAAGCTTCGGGTTCAATAAACCGCGCCTCGAAGGCTTTTTCGATATCGGTAAGTTTTGAACTTAGTTTGGTTCGGTAGCACATAATTCTTTGTTATGTTTAAAAATAAGGCTTTCTGTCAAGTCTTAAAAGTCTGTTATTTCAATTCTTCTTAACGCAGGTTTCTTCAGAATAATAAGAACTTGAAAAAAACACTAAATATGAATTTAAAAGATAAAGTAGCTGTGGTCACCGGTGCCAGCAGCGGAATTGGGAAAGCCATTGCGATAAAACTTTCTGAAGCCGGCTGCAAGCTGGCCCTTACCAGCAGAAGCATTGAAAAACTGGCAAAAATCAAAAAAGAACTGCCCAACGAGGCTTTTATAGCAGCCCTTGATGTAAGCAGTACCGCCAGTGTAAATACTGCATTTGAAAAAATTAAAGAGGAATTTGGGCAAATTGATATTTTGGTGAATTGTGCCGGGATAATGCCGCTTACCTACCTCAAAAACCGCCACCTCGATGAATGGTTACAAACCATAGAAGTGAATGTAAAGGGAACCCTGCGCTGTATTTATGAGGTCTTGCCGCTCATGAAAGATCAAAAAAGTGGTCATATTATCAATATAGCCTCGGTAGACGGAAAGGAGATCTTTGAAGGCGGAGCGGTTTACGGCGCCTCAAAAGCTGCGGTGATCGAGCTTTCACGGGCAATGCGAATGGAGCTTTCACCAGAATTCAATATTAGAATAACCTCCATAGAACCGGGAACCGTAGAAACCGACCTTCGCGAAGATATAACCGATAAGGAATTACTGGAAGATAAAGATTATGGTGGCGATGAACCTAAGCTTGAACCCGGTAATATCGCCGATGCCGTATTTTATGCGCTCTCTCAACCCGATTCGGTGAATGTAAACGAGCTGCTGATAAAGCCCACAGGCAAGAGTTAAAGCTGATACTCATCAGCTTTTGGCTAGCTTTTTAATTCTGCAATTCAAACTTGACTATTTTTGTCACAGAATTGTGGAATTTTTTATTTTTAGACCGTGCCCTACAAATTACCCGATCATATTGATGAGAATAAGGAAATTGCGCGCCTTCGCAGTTTGCTTAGCTACAATATTTTAGATACAGCTCCCGAAGAAGAATTCGATGAACTGGCTCAAATCCTGGCTATTATTTGCGATGTACCTGTGGCCATAATTTCTTTAATCGATGAGGAGCGGCAATGGTACAAAGCCAAAATTGGAGTAGAGCAAAATGAAGTCCCGCGTGAGGAAAGCTTTTGTCAGCATACCGTTTTTCAGGATGAAATTTTAGAAATTCCAAATGCGCTGCTCGACGATAGGGTAAAAGACAGTAAACACGTTACTTCACCGGGGGGAATTCGGTTTTATGCCGGGGTTGCTATTCAAAGCCCCGAAGGAGAGAACATAGGTACAGTTTGCGTAGCCGATTCCCAGCCTAAAGAGCTAAATCCCCAACAGCGTAAGGCTTTAAAATTGTTGTCCCGACAGGCTATGAAGCTCATTGAAGCCAGAAAATTCAATAGGGAATTGGGAGATGAGTTACAGGCCGTTTTACAGGAAAAGATTCAGAATACCCAGCGCCAGCTTTTTCAAAAACAGACCGAGTATAATTACCTTCTGGAAGCCATAAAAAAGTCGAATGCGGTGGTGGAGTTTTCACCCGAAGGTGAAATTCTTGAAGCAAATGAAAGATTTGCCCATTGCCTGGGTTATAAGGTTGAGGAGCTTAAGGGAAAACACCATAAAACTTTGGTGCCAGAAGAAGATTGGCCCGAGCTGGAACTCTTCTGGAAAAAGCTTAAAAAAGGAAAATTTCAGTTTGGGAAATTCAGGCGTAAGAACAGGAAGGGGAAAGATATCTGGTTGCAGGCCACTTATAACCCGATTCTGGATTCCGGAAATAAAGTGGTGAAGGTGATCAAAATTTCAGAAGATATCACCAAAGAACTAAAAGCTGAAAAAGCCCTGCGCCGCGCTAAAGAATCGGCTGAAGAGCTTAATATTCAAAAAGATAATTTTGTGGCCAACATAAGTCACGAGCTGCGCACTCCCATTCACGCAGTTTTAGGCTTTGCCGATTTGTTGATGCACAAAGAAGTAGATGAACTTAAAAAAGGTCATCTACAGGCTATTCGCACCGCCGGAGATAAGTTGTTGTTTATTATCAATGACCTATTAGACCTTTCAAAAATGGAAGCCGGGGTGCTTCAGTTTGAAGAAGCTGCTTTTAACCTTCGGGAAGTGGTGAGCGGCGTATTTTCTATACTTCGCCTAAAGGCCGAACAGAAAAATCTGGATTTCCGGTTCGAAATTGATCCCGAAATTCCGGAGTATCTGGTAGGAGATAAAAATCGCCTGGCCCAGGTCCTGATCAATCTTTTGGGGAATGCTCTAAAATTTACTTCTGAAGGTAAGGTTGAGTTGAAGGTGCAGGCAAAACCGGGTTCTAAATCCGGGTCCGAATTGAATTTCAAAATCATCGATACCGGAATTGGAATCGAAAAAGATAAGCTGGAACACATTTTTGATCGCTTTACGCAAGCTACTGAAGATACCAGCCGAAAATATGGAGGTACAGGTCTTGGCTTAAATATTTCGCGCCAACTTATCGAAAAGCAGGGCGGGAGCCTTGAGGTTAAAAGCAAACCAGGAAAAGGCTCTGAATTCAGCTTTAACCTGGTTTTTAAGAAGGCCAACCAAACCGGCGATGATGAAGTGGCGGAATCAGACTTAAATTCCAATTTGTTAGAAGGAAATATTTTGCTTTGTGAGGATAACGAATTGAATCAAAGATTGATGCGGGCCCTGTTGGAAGCAAAGGGTTTTAATCTTGAAATCGTTTCGAATGGTCGCCTGGCCCTGCAAAAAGTAGCTGAGAAAGATTTTGATTTGATCTTTATGGATTTGCAAATGCCCGAAATGGGCGGATTGGAGGCTACAAGATTGCTTCGAAATAAAAATATAAATATTCCGGTAGTAGCCCTTACCGCGAATTTTTTAATGGTGGAGAAACAGGCCTGTTTTGATGCCGGGATGGATGATTATTTGTCTAAGCCATTTAAAAAGGAAGAGCTTTTCAGTAAAATTGAAAGGCATCTTCAGTTACAAATTAAAAGGGGAGACACCCAAAAGAATCTGCCGGAAAACTCTGTTTTAAAGCTTGAAAATCTTGAAGAGCTTTCTATGGGAAATAAAGATTTCCAAAAGGAGATGATAAGCCTGTTTCTGAAGCAATCTGCCCAGACTAAAGCCGAAATGACCCAGGCTTTGGCCGAAAATAACCTCTCTCTTCTGGCAGCCGAAGCTCATAAACTCAAAGCCTCTTTTGGAATTTTAGGGGCCGATTTAACCAGGCTTGATAAATTGGAGCAGGCCTCCCTGGCTGGCGAATTGACTTCAGCCAAATTATACCTTGAAAAATTGTTGGAACAGCTATCAGAAATTTCTTATATTTTAAACCAGAAGATTTTGCCCCAATTAGTATGAATATATTGTTAGTAGAAGATGATGCAATGCTTCAGAAATCGCTAAGCTATTTCCTGAGAGCCAATGAATTCAAGGTAACCGATTTTGATAATGGTCTTGATGCCTTAAATTACCTCAATTCAGAAATCGAAAATGTAGACCTGGTAATCACCGATTTAAATCTACCTTTTGCCGGGGGGCAACAGGTAATTCAGGATATTCGGAAAAACAAACAAAGCGATTTGCCCATCATTGTTTTAACCTCTTCGGGGGTTGAAGCTACCGAACTTGAAATCTTCGATCTCGGCGCCGATGAATTTATTACCAAGCCTTTTAGCCCGCAGGTTTTATTGAGACGAATCGATAAATTGCTTCCTAAAAATTGAGACTTATTAAAATTATATTCAGACCCCTGGCAAATAGGTTATTTTGTTTTTGGCTAATACTTTTGGCGATTTAATTAATGCAGCAAAACTCCTTGCCATATCATCAACCATATTTTGAGCAGGTTTTGCTGTTTAGCATTGCTGTTCTCATTCTCACAGGTATGGGCTTTTTTATCGTAACCCTGGTAAAACGTACAAAAAGGTTAAAAGAGTCACGGCAAAAGGAAATCTTTCAGCAGCAAATAGATGCAGCCTTATTCAGCTTTTTATTTGATGACAAAAAAATCGAGGAGATCACAAAAGAAGTAAGCTTCAGCAAAAATTTTGAATCGGGATTTTTTAAAAGGCTTTGCGTAAAGTCAATTATTTCGCTGCACTACAGCTACAGTGGTGCCTATAGCAAACGCCTGGAAGATTTTTATGCCCAATCGGGACTTGCCGATTATTCCTTGAAAAAGTTGAATTCGGAAAAATGGACTGATATTGTTGAGGGGATTCGGGATTTATCGAATATGAATTATGTAAAGGCTTATCCGCGAATTGTGAGTTACAAGAATCACGAGCACGAATTGGTGCGAACCGAGGTTTTGTTGGGAATGATAAAGCTTAAAGGTATTACCGAATTGGCGAAATTCAATAAATCTAAACTCTATCTAAACGATTGGGTGCAGAGTAATATTCTTTATACCGTGAAACGCCACCATATCCCGGCACCCGAAAATATAGCCGATTTGCTCAACACTAAAAATCAGTCTCTCTTGCTAATGGCCGTGCGGCTTATAAATCATTATAACAAACCCGAACATTACAGCCTGCTTTCAGAATATTTTTCAAAAACGAAGAATGAGCAAATTCGGGTGGAACTAAAAAGAGCATTAAGAAAGACCGAACAAATTTCCTGATATGACCGGTATTGAAAGCCTCGACCTTTTTATTAGCATTTTCAACTATCTCATCCTGATATTTGCGGTTTTTGTGATGTTTTCTTATCTCATTTTAGCTGCCATTTCAGGGTTTTCACTTAAGGCCTACTTAAAGCGAAACCGCTTTGTGAATTATAATGCGTTGTTATCTTTAGAATCGGCCCCGCGAGTGTCGCTTATCGCCCCGGCATATAACGAAGCCAGGACCATAGAGGAAAATGTAAAATCCCTGCTTAGCATCAACTATAATAATTTTAATGTGATTGTAGTCAATGATGGGAGCAAGGATAATTCTATGGAAGTTCTTACCAAAGCTTTCGATTTGCAACTTAGCGGGCAGGAATACACAGCCGGGATTCCTACTAAGAATGTTAGAGGAATTTACCGCTCTTCAAATGCTGCATACTCCAGGTTAATTGTTGTAGATAAGGAAAATGGAGGGAAAGCCGATGCACTTAACACCGGCCTCAATATTTCTGAAAATCCTTATGTGGTTTGTATCGATGTAGATTGTATTATGGATAAAGATGTTTTGCTGAAGCTCGCAAAACCCTATTTGGAAGAATCTGATGAAAAAATTATCGCGACCGGCGGGGTAGTGCGCATCGCGAATTCCTGCGTGATAAAATCTGGTAAATTAATCGAAGTAAAAGCCCCCGACAATTTGCTGGCGCGTTCCCAGGTGATCGAGTATTTAAGAGCTTTTATCCTTGGAAGAATGGCCTGGAACAAGCTAGATGGGTTACTTATTATCTCTGGTGCCTTCGGGATGTTTGACCGGAATATAGCCCTTGAGGCCGGAGGTTACGATACCAATACGGTGGGGGAAGATATGGAGCTTATCGTGAGAATGAGGCGATATATGATCGAACACAAACGCCCCTATACGGTACAATATATCCCCGATCCCCTTTGCTGGACCGAAGCTCCCGAATCTCTGAAGATTTTAGGAAAACAACGCAGCCGTTGGATGCGGGGTACCATTGAAACGCTTTGGACACATCGCAAAATGTTTTTTAATCCGAAGTATCGAATTTTGGGAATGCTTAGCTATCCTTACTGGCTGTTTTGTGAATATTATGCGCCTATTATTGAAAGCCTTGGAATTATAATCACCTTTGTGCTGGCTGCCTTCGGAATCATTTCCTGGAAATTTTTCTTCCTGTTTTTGTTGCTGGTGTATTGTTTTGCAGTGATGTTTTCACTTATGGCACTTTATGCCGAAGAAGCTACCTTTAAGCGCTACGAAAGCCTGGCCGATCTTAGAAAACTTAGCTTAATGGCCTTGCTCGAGCCTTTATATTTTCATCCCTTTACGGTCTATGCGGCTATAAAAGGAAATTGGGAAAAATTGCGGGGTAAAAAGAGCTGGGGTGAAATGACCCGTACCGGCTTTGACAAAAGACCGGGATAAGTCTGCATAATTATTTCCAAAAGTATTTTCAGATTCCATTTTTAGCGAACATCTTTGCAGCTTATGGAATCACGAAAGCATCAGCGAATTGCCTTAAGCACTTATTTTTTTATCACCGGGTTATTTTTTTCAACCTGGGCTTCGCGAATTCCCAGTATAAAGGAAACCTTTGATCTAAATGAAGCTCAACTAGGGAATTTGCTGCTCACAATGCCCATCAGTTCGCTTATAGGTTTACCCATATCGGGATGGCTGGTGGCTAAATTCGAAAGCCGGCATCCTTTGCTGGCCGCTTTTTTCCTGCTTTCGGCTTCCCTGGTTGGGATAGGTTATTCTCAATCTATCTGGATGCTTATTGCATCGATTTCACTTTTTGCCTTTGCGATGCGAATCTTTAATATCGCCGTAAACACCCAGTCTATCACCTTACAAAAGGCCTATGAGAAGAAGATAATCGGTTCCTTTCACGGGCTTTGGAGTACCGGCGGGGTAACCGGGGTCGGATTTTCAACCTTAATGCTGAAATTAAATGTTTCTATGGAAGTTCATATGCTATTGGTAAGCATCATCTGCCTGATGGCGGGCGGGATTTCCTATCCCTACCTGCTGAAGCGGGACCGGGCCACGGCCGGCAACAAACTAAGGCTGGGAAAACCCGATAAATTCATCCTGTACCTGGGCTTGCTGGTTTTCTTCGCTGCCATTTGCGAAGGCGGAATGTTCGACTGGAGCGGAGTATTTTTTAAGGAAGTGGTGGGAGAAGATCTTTTTACCCTGGGCTACCTTATTTTTATGATATTTATGGCCCTTTCCCGCTTCACGACCGATAAAGTGATCGAGGCAATCGGGATGCCAAAAACCTATGTTTTCTCATCCCTGTTGGTGGCTTCAGGAGTATTGCTAATGATTGTTTTTCCATATTTCTGGCCGGCGATTATCGGGTTTTGCCTGGTGGGAATTGGCGTGGCAGCGATATTCCCCATGACCTTTTTACTGGCGGGTTCTTCTGAAAAATATTCGGCAGGGATGGCGATTTCAATTATTTCAACCTATGCCATTGCAGGAATGTTGCTGGGCCCTCCGTTGGTGGGATATATCGCCCACCTCTCAAATTTGAAGGTTTCATTTGTGCTGTTTTTAATTTCAGCCTTAATGTTTATTCCTATTTCGAAAATGTTTTTCAGCTATCGCAAAACAATGCGGGCTGAAGCAGAGGAAGATTAGAGAAAGCCTTTTTCTTTGGCAACCAGTATAAGCTCCCGGTCTTCCTTTCCTTCAACCTTAAAAATTTCCTTGAGCCGGCGGCGGCGTTTTTCCACACCCCCGGTAGAAAGCGGAAGAATTTTAGGTAAATCTCTCAATTTGGTCCCAATGCTTAGTTCAAACAACAATTGCCTGTCGGTCTCGTCGAGATGAAAGTCTGAAAGTACCTGTTTGCGAAGCAAGGCAATCACGGTTTTGCTGTAGTAGTGAGAGCCTTCCAAAACGGTTTGCAGGGCGTCGAGTAGATTTTTGGGTACAAGGTCGTTCTTTACGATAAGACCTTCGGGATCCAGGTTGTGCATAATATTATGCAGGCGATAATTGTCGTTGAAAGTGGTGGAAATGATGATTTTTATCTGCGGTTTTTTCTCTTTGAGAGCCCGCCCTAAATCATCTCCCGACTTAAATTTCCCGTCGCTGCTCTCAGGAATTCGAATATCGAGAAAAACCAATTCCAGGTTTTTGATAAATTCGTCATCCTTCAGCAACTTTACCGCCTCGTCGAGGCTGTGCAGGGTAGTGACTTCAAATTTGTACTGCGTATTTAGCTCTACAAATCGGCTAATAGCATTCTCGTATGCGCTGGTGATGATAGGATGATCATCTACAATTAAAACCCGGGTCTCTTTCAAGTGATTTCTTTTAATTTCAGCCTAAAGATAAAAGTTGTGCCTTTATTTCCTGAATCGATCTCAAGATTTCCGTCAATTTTTTCGATTCGGGTCTTCATATTTCGAAGCCCGATACCTTTAAATTTTTTGGTGCTGTCAAATCCGCGACCGTTATCCTCAATTTTGAGCAGTAAATTCTCATCTTCAGTCAAAAAGCAAACCCTGGCTTTGGTAGCTTTGGAATGTTTGATGATATTGTGCAAAGCCTCCTGTAAAATTCTATAAAGATTGATCTGCGCTTCTTCGTCTATTGAATCCCAACTCAAAGAATCTGAAAAATGCAGCTTGATTTTAATAGGCGAGTGCTTCCTTATCTGCGCCACCAGTTCTTTGACCAGATTCTGAAAATTACGGTTTTCTGAGCCTACCTGTGAAATAAGGTTATGGGAGATATCGCGAATTTCTTCTTCAATATTCTGCAATTCTTCAAGAAGTTTATCCTGTTCGCCATTAAGGGGAACCGATTTTTCCTTAAGCAGGCCAAAATTCATTCGGGTGCCAAAAAGTTTGCCCAGCACCCCATCGTGAAGTTCGCGCGAAATTCGGGCGCGCTCTTCCTGTCTTCCTTCTTCGAGCTTAATTTGTTGTTTGAGCAACAGCTTATAGATCTTTTCATTCGCCTTTTGCTGATCTTTTTCCAGGCTCAATTCGCGGTTACGTGCGCGCTGAACACTGAAAAGATAAAGCAACAATAAACCAAGCGCGGTGACTGCGGCTACGATGCTTATCCATATTTTTTGTCCGCTAAGGATCGCCGCTTCTTCGATGTATTTATCGGTTTCAAAGCGAATTCTTGCGAATTTATTCTGAATAAGCCTTTCCTCGTGTTTAAGGCTGTCACTAAGGGCGATGTAATTTTCGAGATAAGATTTACCGGCCTGCTCGTCTACTTTGGAAAGCCAGAGCAGACTTTCCAGGCGATACTCCAGGTTTCGGGTGTTTTTCGCCATTTCATAGGCCTGCAAAAAATGATTTTTGGAGCTGGAAGTGTCTTTGCCTGCCAGGTCGAATTCACCCAAATGAATATGATTGATGATTTTTCCCGGAATATCATTAAGGCTATCCCTTAGCTGCAGGGCGTTGCAACTCTTCGGATAAAAAACCTCAGGCTCATAATCTAAATGAAACTCGGCATAAGCCTGGTTATCAAGAATTTTGGCGTAGAGTTCTGGAGCATTTTTTCGTATCTCTCCAATATTCAACGCAACCTGATAAAATCTGTTAGCATTTTCGAAATCACCTAAATTCTTATATACGACCCCAATATTATTTTGATTTCGAGATTGCAAGATGCTATCATTCATTTGCTTTGCAACTTTCTCTGCCAGAAAATGATATTCTAAGGATTTATTATAATCTTTTAGTCCATTATTTATGATTGCTAGAGTATTATATATGCGATATAATAACGCATAGTCATTCGAGTCTTCTATAAGTGAAAGTGCCTGGATCGTAGATACTTCACTTCCAATATGGTCATTGATTTTTTCCTGTAGGATTGCCATATTCAATAGCATATTCGCCATATTATTATTTTCGTTTCTTTCTGAAAATAATTTATATGCTGAATAATAATGGTAGAAGGCACTATCTAGGATATACCTGTCGTGAAAATAATAGGCGAGATCCCAATGCAACTCACCTAATTTTTGAGGATTTTTCACCTCTTTTAAAGCAGATTTATTCCAAAATTTAAAATCTATAGAGTCATTTTTTTCTAAATAATGATAAGATAATCTGGAAAGTAGCTTCTCCTTTAAACTATCGGGTTCAGTAGAAATTACTTTATTTAGCTTTTGGGAATTACTTAAATTAGAATTTACATAATAATCTAATTGCTCCTGAAAACGAATTTTATTTTCATTTTTTTCTACTAAATAGCGATCATTTTTGCAACTGCTAAAAATGATTAGAATATAAAAAAGGAAAAGGACTCTAATTGGAATTAGATTTAAAATTTGAATAAAAATAATAAAAACTTCACAAAGGAAGTTTTTATTATTAGTCCTTCACTTCTCTCTTGGCTGGTGGATTAGATTCTTCTCCATTATCACTAACCGGGTTCACCTGGTCTAGTTCAATTAATTGCTCATCTTGTGGAAGTTCTTCCGGCTCACAGGAGATCATCATTGCGGCTACAAAGGCTAGACTTAAAAAGAATTTTGAAATTTTCATCTTGTTGTGGTTTTAGGTTTGACTTTTTATTTAGGTTTTGAAAAGCTTTATAAAAGCTCTTCAGTATTAATTTCATTTAAAAAATGATAAGGATGCTCCCCTGAGGCAACATCCTTATCAGGGTGGTTAATAGATCAAATTAACAAACAGTAAAAAACAATTTTTATTTAATACAAATACTCCAGGGCTACTTTATCATAATACCCAAAGTTTCCGCTAACACTCGTATTAAAACAGGCTGACATCAAAGAGCTGGAATCATAACCGGTGGGTGTGCCGGGAATATGTAATGCTCCGTATGGTGAACTTCCTTCATTGGTATTTTGTCCGCAGCTTTGACGGCTGTACCAATCGGTGTGGCGTAGGCCCAGGCTGTGCCCAATTTCGTGGGTTAGAACGTGCTCGTTCACCGCGGTGCTGTAATTCTCCATCCCCGAGAAGATCTGAACCCATTTGTATGGGTCGCCGCCACTGGGAAAACCCGCGACACCTCCTGCCTCTCCATTCGGATTTTGATATACCACTATATCGTAAGGATCATAGTTGGTTCCGAAATTTAGGGTAAAATAAAGACCGATTTCCAGCGCATTAAAGTTTTGAACTGCTCTTTCTAAAGCTGTTCGCTGCTTTGCGGTTAAACCCTGGCCGTTACCACCGGTAAAACCAATTACATGAATGTACCTGGGGCTGTAAACCAGGTTATAGGTTCGGTACTGCTTGCTGGTAATATCGGCCGGCCGCAGGCTTCTTAAATGTTCGGGTTCCAGCAAAATATCGCCTTCTACCTTATAGGTTTTTTTGGTTGAACCATCGGGCAGGGTGATTTCGGTAACTTCGGCATCGATGGTATTAAAGAACAGGTCCTCAATTTTACTCAATACTTCTTCATCGATTGCACCAGAATTTTCATATATCTGGTCGTAATCTTCGGCCGAATATGATTCTTCTTTCTGGCACGAAGTACATGCCAGAAAAAATACAATGAAAACTCCAAAAATTTGAAATGATCTCATAAAACTAAGGTTAAAAGGTTAATAGATGTTCAAACTTAAAACCTATATTTCATACCACCTTAAAATTTTCCTTACAATAAGTAAGGATTTTTCAAAAACCGCAACTGGCCTGGCCTAAACGCCGAAATTTTTTTTAAAAACAAAAAACCGGCAGGATTTTGCGATAAAATCTCTGCCGGTTTTTGTTGTTTCTGGAACTCTCTTAATCCAGTTCAGGAAGGTGGAAATGACCCAGCGGACTTTCCTCTTTCATCAAAGCTTCGATCTCTTCAGATTTTCTCGGCGCTTCAGCCGAAAGATTTACCGGGCCGTTTTCGGTAATCAAAATATCGTCTTCAATTCTCACGGCAATTCCGTGCCATTTGGGGTCACAGTCGCTGCCTTCAGGAATATAGATTCCCGGCTCAACGGTGATCACCATATTGGGTTCAAATGGGCCGCCAAGGCCTGGATCGTGAACATCGAGACCTATATGGTGGGAAGTGCCGTGGGGGAAATATTGTCTTGCTTCCTCTTCGGTGGCCACAATTCCCAATTTTACCAGGCCTTTGTTGATCACTTCTCTGGCAGCTCTATCGGGGGCGGTAAAGGAATTTCCTACTGTAGAAGCAGCGATTCCGGCTTCCTGAGCTTCGTAAACAAGATCGTAGATTGCTTTTTGTTCTGGGTTAAATTTTCCGTTTGCAGGAATGGTGCGGGTAACATCGGCGGTATATCCGTGATATTCGGCACCAAGATCCATTAAGACCAGCTCATTATCTACTTTCGTTTTATTGTTCTCTATATAATGTAATATGCAGCCGTTGTTTCCTGCACCCACTATACTGGGGTAGCCTTCATACTCACTACCATATTTTTTGTACACATATTCGTGAATTCCCTGAATTTCGGTTTCAGACATCCCGGGATGCATAGCTTTCATAATCTCGCGCTGGCCCATCGCCGAAATACGAACCGCTTTTTTAAGCAATTTCATCTCGTCTTCGGTTTTGATCTGGCGCAAACCTGCCATATAAGTGCGCAGGCTTCGGTTGTCTAATTTTGCTCTTTTCACCGGCATTTTTCCTTCGGAATTCAATTCCCGGTTGGGTTTTTCAGCTGAAGTTTCTTCCAGGTAATAACCGGTTTGGGTTTTAAAGCTTTCTACCAGGCTAAAAAGATCGGCCGGGTCTCTCGGATTATCGCGATAATCGTTGAAGAATTCCTTATACAAAACCCGGTCAAAACCGGTAAAATCTATTCCTGAATTCAAAAATTCCTTTCCGTTATAAGCGGTTTCAAAACCCAGCTTTTCCTGAGCACCTTCAACTCCAAGGCGGTAGCCGTTCCATTGTTCGGCCCTGGCATTGCGCTCCTGCACGAACAAAATTTCATTGTAGGATTGGCCCTGAGCCCCGGTCTGGTCTTCAGAAAAAATAACCAAAACCGAATGGGGTTCTTTATAACCGGTGAGATAATAAAAATCTGGATCCTGGTGGTAGATAAAATCTACATCGTTGGCACGGTTGCGCACAGGATTGGCAAAAAATACCGCTACAGAGTTCTCAGGCATTTGTTCTCTCAAAGCCTGCCGGCGTTCTTTATGAAAATCGGCCGAAAGATAATCGGTAGGTAAATTTTCCTGGGCCAAAAGGGCTGCCGGAAATGCTAAAAACAAAATTAGGGAAAACAGGTTTTTCATGATAAATTAAAAATTGAGGCTGAAAAATAAGGAAATTCTGGTTTATATTCAGAAGCATTTTTCTATAAAGCCTATAGATAAAAGCAATCCTTTATAAAATAGTGGTTGCAAGTTTTGTGCTAAATTTGAAATCTATGAAAAAGAAATCCGCCTATTCCATACTGGACCTGGCCACCGTGGCCAGCAATAGCAGTGTAGCCGAAACCTTTGCGAAAAGCCTTGAACTCGCTCAAATGGCCGAAGATTGGGGCTATACCCGATTTTGGCTTGCCGAGCATCATAACATGAAAAGTATCGCCAGTGCGGCCACGGCTGTGCTTATAGGCTATATCGCCGCGGGCACCGAAAGCATTAGGGTAGGTTCGGGCGGGGTGATGTTGCCCAATCATTCTCCCCTCATCGTAGCCGAGCAATTTGGGACTCTTGGGAATTTGTACCCCGGGCGTATTGATCTTGGATTGGGGCGGGCCCCGGGAACCGACCAGCATACCGCACAGGCCATTAGAAGCGATCGAATGAAAGCTGCCTACGCCTTTCCTGAAGAGGTGCAGCAAATTCAGCAGTATTTTTCTGAAGATAATAAAAATGCAAAAGTAAGAGCTGCAGTTGCCGAAGGAGTAGAGGTGCCTATTTATATTTTAGGCTCGAGTACCGATAGTGCACACCTGGCTGCCAAATTAGGTTTGCCCTATGCTTTTGCCAGTCATTTCGCCCCGGGACAGCTTTTCGAAGCCCTGGATATTTACCGTAACGAATTCAAGCCCTCAGAAAATCTCGAAAAGCCTTACGTGCTGGCCGGGATCAATGTGATCGCTACTGAAACCGATAGGGAAGCAGAGAAACTAAGCACCTCACTTTTAAAAATGATTCTTGGAGTTCTTACGGGAAATATCGATTACCTGCAACCGCCGGTGAAAATGAATGAAGAATTAAGCGAACTTGCAGAGCATCCCGCAGTTCGACAAATGATGAAATTTTCCTTTAGCGGAAGCAAGGAAACTGTAAAATCCCAAACCCGTGAATTTTTAGAGAAAACCGGCGTAGATGAACTGGTTGTGGTGTCTCATATTTATGAACAGCAGGCCCGTTTGAATTCCTACAGGATATTTTCGGAAATCATGAAAGAGCTATAAACCAGAAAAACCGTTCTCCTGGCCTGCGCCTGGAAAACGGTTTTTTTGCAAGCGCTGAATTTACATTCAGGCAAGCCTTTTCTTTGCCCCGGTAGAAATTGAAAGTATGATGCTTCCAGAGATTTAGAAAATCATATTTAGCCAACCGATAATTGCAAAAATGGCGGCAACGATAATGGCTGCCAGTACCAGGGTCACAAAAATTTTGGCGGCGATATGCAAGCCTGCCAGTGCCCTTCGGTAATTTTCGAAAAACATTAAAAGAGGATTCATAGCTCAGGGTTTTTAAGGTTAATAATTCCCACCAGGACTATAAAATCCAATCAATCGCTCAAGCTGAAGCGTCTCTAAACCGAAAAAAACAATAACTTTTAATTTAGTAATGTTGCAGCATAGGCCTTATTGTTTAGAATTTTTAGTCAGCTTATAATTTAAGAATTACCTAGTCCAAAAGAAACTAGGGAAAACCCGTAATTTTTGTCACCGACTAAGACCTCCCCACTTCAATTCATCCTTTAAATTCTACAACTCGGTAAGTAATAATTTATAGCTTGCCTGAATTATTTCAATTTTGAGGTCATAAAATCAACAGTTTATGATCTTGTTCGTGCTTTATTTGCTTTGTAATATCTTTGGTTTGGAAGCTGAGCTTAAGCCTGCTGAGGTAATCCTGAAACCAGAACACACAGAGGTTAAGTTTGATGAGAAGCTTTTCACGAACCCGGTTTGTCATCACATCAAAAATTTCGATTATGAAGCATCTGTTTAAAATCCTTAAAATCTCGGTGATCATCGCCCTGGTAGTTGCTTTTCTCAATCTCATTTTTGGAAGCGAGCCCTGGGACGAGCTGTTTAGTTTAGGCAAGCTTGGTTTGTTTTTCTTTTACTCCTTTGTTTTAACCTCGATTAACTGGGCTTATTTCTCATATTTTAATTCGAAGATAGGCTGGGAGAATGCCGGTATAAAGAGAATTTTAATCGCCTCGGCCGGCTCTATAATTTTAACTATGCTGGGGTATTTCTTCAGCCGACTTGTAGATGCGGTAGTGTTTCAGGGAGTGGCCATCGAGGTTTTTCTTCAGAATGAAAGTTTAAAATATTACCTGGCTCCTCTTTTGTTTACAACCATAATTTCGCTGTTTTTTCATCTCATTTATTTTTACAAGGCCCTGCAGGAGCAAAAAGTTACCGAGCAAAAGATTATTGCAGGCACCGCTTCAGCAAAGTTCGAAAGTTTAAAGAATCAGTTAGATCCGCATTTTTTATTCAATAGTTTAAATGTGCTTAGTTCTTTAATTGAAGAAAATCCCGAAAAAGCTCAAAAATTCACTACCTCGCTCTCTAAAATTTATCGCTATGTGTTGGAACAAAAAGATAAGGAACTGGTAGCGCTTCAGGAGGAACTCGATTTTGCCAGGACTTACGTAAAATTGCTGGAAATGCGTTTTGAGAATGGGGTGAGTTTAGAGATTTCAGAAGAGATTTCAAACCCCGATGCCAAAATCATCCCCCTATCCTTGCAACTGCTGCTCGAAAATACGGTAAAGCATAATATTGCCAATGAAAGCAAGCCTTTAAAGATAAGAATTCACCAAAGTGAGGGCTATTTGGAGGTAGAGAATAATCTTCAGAAGAAGGAAGTGCTGCAGCAAAGAAAAGGGCTTGGGCTTCAGAACATCATTAACCGATACGGGCATTTAACCCGGCGACAGGTGTATATTGAAGAAACCTCAAATAATTTTAAAGTAAAACTTCCCATATTAACCAAACAAGTATCAATTATGAAAACAGAAGAATTAGAAGAAAGCAACTCTTATTTCAAGGCCCAGCAGAGGGTAAAAGAAATTAAGGAATTTTACGGGCATCTTATCACCTATGCGCTGGTGATGCCTTTTATTATCTTTATTAATTATTATACCTATTGGGACTTTAAATGGTTCTGGTTCCCTTTATTTGGCTGGGGTCTGGGACTAAGCATCCACGCCTTTTCGGTTTTTGGCTACGGAAATAACTGGGAGGAGCGAAAAATTAGAGAATTGATGGAAAAAGAAGAACAACAATCTAAAAACTGGAACTAATGGAAACCAATTATAAAAACAGCATTCGCTATAAAAATGCCCAGAAAAAAGTAAAGGATATCAAAGGTTTTTATGTTCATTTACTGGTATATCTCTTTGTAAACCTGGCTATACTAATTATGAATTCTGGCAGCCTGTTTTTTTGGGAAGGTCGTAATTTCTGGAATTACAGCACCGCATTTTTCTGGGGAATAGGACTAATGGCGCATTGGGCCGGGGTTTTTGGTCCCAATATTTTCTTCGGAAAATCCTGGGAAGAGCGCAAGATCAAAGAACTAATGGAAAAAGATAAAACCCGCACCTGGGAGTAACTATTTAAATGATACAGGCCGTAATCATAGAAGACGAAAAGCCGGCTGCCAGGCGCCTGCAGCGAATGCTCGAAAAACTGGATGTAAAAGTGCTGGTTAACCTGCATTCTATAGAGGAAGCGGTGGCCTGGTTTGAAAACAATCCACACCCCGAACTTATTTTTCTTGATATTCAACTAAGCGACGGACTTTCATTCGAAATTTTTGAAAAAACCAGGGTAAAGGCAGCGGTAATATTCACTACAGCTTATGATGAGTATGCTTTGAAAGCTTTTAAACTAAACAGTGTAGACTATTTGCTGAAGCCAATAGACGATGAAGAACTGGAGGCCGCATTGGCGAAATTCAAACAAAATCACCAGTCGGTTACTGAGCGACTGGATATTGCGGGTTTAAGGAATTTACTGCAGCAACCCGAACAGAATTATAAAAAGCGCTTTAGCATTCAATTAGGCCAACATATAAAACTCATTGAAGTTGAAAACATAAGTTGTTTTTATTCAGAAAATAAAGGTACTTATTTGCACACCACCCAAAACCGAAGTTACCTGCTCGATTGCAGCCTGGAAAAACTGGAGACAGAATTAGATCCTTCTCAATTTTTCAGAATTAATAGGAAGTTTATTATAAAACTGAATGATATAGCCGATATACTTAGGTATAGCAATCAGCGGCTCGAGCTAAAGCTTAAAAATTTTTCACAGGAACAGCTTGTTGTAAGCAGGGAGCGGGTTAAGGCATTTAAAGATTGGTTGGAGGAGTAAATTTTCAGCTTCATTAAATAACAAATGCTTAATTTTCTTTAACCGGCCTTTAACGGCATTAGCGCCTAAAATTCTGGAACTTGCAGGAAAGAAAAATTGACGCTATGAAATTGAAAGCTTTATTTTTGAACTGTACACTAAAAAAATCTCCCAAAACTTCCAATACCGAAGCCTTTATTGAAGAGGCCGAAAAAATCTTTAAAGATCTAGGGGTCGATACCGATATCGTTCGGGTGGTAGATCACGAGGTGAGTTTTGGAGTCACTTCAGATGAAGGAGATGCCGATGAATGGCCCGATATTCTCAAAAAAGTAAAAGCTGCCGATATCCTGATACTGGCAACTCCAATTTGGAGAGGTGACCGCAGCGCGGTTGCAAAACTGGTTGGGGAACGTTTCGACGGAATTATGGAAGAAGGCAATGAAGAAAACGGCCAATATCCCACCTATAATAAAGTGGCCGGGGTGATGGTAGACGGGAATGAGGATGGTGCAAAAAAGGCTATTTCCAGTATGGTGTTCGATCTTTCTGAACACGGATTTAGCATTCCGGTAAACGGATTTTGTTACTATGTTGGGGAAGCAGGCCCGGGCCCGAGCTATATCGAAGCCGAAGGCAGGAAACACGAATTTACGAATAATATGATGTTGCTTATGGTTCACAACCTGGTGCACCTGGCTAAAACACTCAGGGAAAATCCATACCCTACCGATGTGAAAAAACTCGAAAAGCAGGCCGAAAAAATGAGTGAGTAGTTCTTAAGTCAAAAGCGCAATCTTCTTATCTTGCGTTTATGAAAGAACTGGAAAAATTTATTCGGGATGTCCCCAACTTTCCAAAACCCGGGGTGGTGTATAAAGATATCACTCCAATGCTTCAGGATCCTGAAGCGATGCAACTGGCAGTAAATGCTTTTTTGGAAAGATTGAAGGGAGCCAAAATAGACAAGGTGGTAGGCATTGAATCCCGCGGATTCTTCTTTGCTACCCTTTTAGCCCAAAAGTTGAATGCGGGTTTTGTCCCAATTCGTAAACCGGGAAAACTTCCCTATAAAACACATAAGGAGAGTTATAGTTTGGAATACGGTAATGATGCGCTTGAAATTCACCAGGATGCTATTAGGCCCGGAGAGAAAGTTCTAATTCACGACGATGTGCTGGCTACGGGCGGTACCGCTTTGGCGGCCTGTAATCTGGTAGAAAAACTGGGCGGCGAGATCGTTCAATGCAATTTCCTGGTAGAACTCGAATTTTTAAAAGGCAGGGAAAAACTGCAGGAACAACAGGTAGAATCTTTGCTGAAATTCTAATCCAGCGAATTTTTGGTCACCCATAATTTCCAGCCGATAATTGCCATTTGCAGTTTGCTGGCTTTTTGAAGATCTAATTGTTGTTTCGAATAACTTGGCAAAACTTTCTTGTTGAGTTTCGAGAGCATTTTGAAAAATTTCTTTTTCATAGGTGGTTAGTTGGTTTCTCTCAAAGATATTGAAAATCAGTAAAATCAAAAAAGCAGGCCGAAACCTGCTTTTTTTGATTCTGATGAGGTGAAAATTATTCTTTTTCTTCCTGTTTTCTGGTTGTGATTTCAATCACCCCTTCCAGGGCGTCCTCGCCATATTTCTCGATGGCAGCCTCATCCTTTAAAACCTTTATGCCTTTAATATTTTTGGGTTTAAGCGCTTTCATAGCCTCAGCAGTTTCTTTTTTTCCGTCAATAACAACCAGAGGAGAGGGCTGACCCGGGCCACCCATGATGATTTGAGGGTTTGTCTTATAGGCTTCTCCAACCAGGTGTTTTTTCTTTTCTGACAAATCTGTTCTTTGGAAGGCAGGAATATCCTGATCTCCTACAATATATTCGACCGCTACAATTTTATATTCCGTCTTCAATTCAGCCTTTGAGGTTGCGGTGTCCTTTTTAACAGATAATTTTTTCTGGACTTTTTCTGAAGTATTCTGGGCTTTTTCAGTCTTCTTCGTAGTAATTATCACCACTCCGTTGCGGCCTTCCTCGCCGTAAAGCGCAGTGGCATCTGCACCCTTCAGCACCTTTACATTTTCAATTTTTTCTTTATCCAGAAGATCAACAATTTCTTTGGTGGTTTTTTCGCCATTAAGGATGTACAGGGGTTCGGGGTTCTGCGAATTTTCTTCAGAAGCATTTGACTCCTGAGCCTGATTTTTTGACTCCTGAGGTGCTTGTTTTTCTAAAATCCTGGCTTCAGTTTTCGTATTGAAGCTTAGCAAAAATGCGAGCAATAATGGAAAAATTAGGCTCATTTTCCAGATCTGATTTTTGTTTTGTTTTTGATTCAACATAATGATTCGTTTTTTGATTAATGATTGATAAAATTGATTGCTAAGCGCAGGTTGAAAATTTCCTGTAGAGACTTTTACCAGGGCTTTTTGATATTCGGTTCTTTGACCTGCAACCTGTACTGCCCGATGATCGGCGATATATTCCAGGTTTTGTTCTATGTGTTTTTTATACCACCAGCTTATAGGGTTAAACCATAATAAAGCACAGCAGAGATTAGCCAGTAAATTATCAAGCGAATGCCACTGCCGGGCGTGCACTTTTTCGTGCAGTAGAATAAGTTGCAGTTCTTTTTCTGTATGTAATTCAGGGTTGTAAATAATGTACCTGAAAAACGAGAAAGGGCTAAGCGGTTTTTCGGTTTCAATAAATTTTAGCGCATCCTGTTTGGTGTAGACTTCCGAAGAAATCAATTTCGAAATACAGATTAGGTGATACAGCAGGCGAATCACAAAAAATGCTGCGACCAAAAAATAGATTCCGCCGAGAATTTCCCAAATGCCAGGGGAGAATCCGCTTTCGACTGCTGAAATCTCGGGGTTTGAAGCAAGCATATTTGATGGATTTCCAGGCAGCTCGAGGTACAGGGTCCTTGTGAAAGTGATCGCAGGAAGTACTGCTGAAGCAAGGATACCGCCAGCCAGGAATTTTCGGTTTTCCTGAAAACTGGTGTCTTTTCTCAGTAAAACCCAGTAGAGCAAATAAAAAATGCTCAAAATTGCGGCACTTTTTAATAGATATACGAGTAAGCTTTCCATACTATTTCTTTTTCTCGATGAGGTCCAGGATTTCTTTTAACTCCTGGGCGCTTATTTTTTCTTCTTTGGCGAAAAAAGAAACCACGTTTTTAAAAGAATTATCAAAAAATTTACGCGTAGCCTGATTCATAAAATTTTTGCGGTATTCTTCCATACTCACCAAAGGATAATAGCGATGGGTTTTCCCAAAGGCTTCGTGGCCTACAAATCCTTTGTCCTCAAGCTTGCGAACAATGGTCGATACGGTATTGTAATGCAATTTTTTATCCTGAACCTCGGGTAGCATTTCTTTTACGAAAGCTTTTTCGAGTTTCCAGATAATTTGCATAATCTCTTCTTCTTTATTGGTTAGTTTTTTCATTTCCGAAATTATTTTCTGAATTCAAATATAACGAAAAAAATAGTTCTCAAACTAATTATGTAGTTGTTAAAATTTTTCTGATGCTTTTATCAGGCACAGCATAAACCTTTATCTTCGCCCCAAAAGCAGCATTTATGAGCATAGTTTTTATCCTGATTGGATTGGTTTTACTTGTAGTAGGAGGGGAGTTTTTGGTGAGATCATCGGTAGCGCTCTCTTTTAAACTCAATGTTTCACGAATGGTTATTGGGCTTAGCGTGGTTTCTTTTGCCACCTCGGCTCCCGAACTTCTGGTGAGTTTACAGGCTGCCCTCAGCGGGTTTTCAGATATCTCCCTGGGTAACGTGATAGGTTCGAATATCGCCAATATAGGGTTGGTACTCGGAATAACGGCGCTTATTAGTCCGTTAATGGTAGACCAGGACTTCTACAAATTCAACTGGCCCGTAATGATGCTTTTTTCGCTTGGTTTGTATGTTTTTCTTTTAACCGGTGAAAATCTTTCCCGTATAGAAGGTATAGCATTTCTGCTGGCCCTGGTATTGTATCTAATAATCTTAATTCGGCGTTCCCGAAGTGCCGATACCGCGATTGATGGCGTAGATGAAAGCCTGGCAAAAACTTCAAATTTCAAAATGATCATCTGGCTGGTGATTGGTGGCGTGGCTTTATGGGGTGGTTCTGAATTGCTGGTAAGCGGAGCTGTAGACCTGGCCATGATGTTGGGAGTAAGCGAAAGAGTGATTTCGGTTACCATGATCGCCATAGGAACCAGTGTTCCAGAATTGGCTGCATCTGTTATAGCGGCGTTAAAACAGGAGAAGGCAATATCGCTTGGAAACCTGATAGGTTCCAACATTTTTAACATAGGTTCGGTGCTTGGTCTTACCGCAATTATTCAACCTATCGCTATTCAGTCTAAAGCCATCTTAACCAGCGACATATTCTGGATGTTGGCCTATGCATTTGTGCTAATTCCGCTGGCATTTATTCCTAAAAAATACATCCTGGGAAGGTATAAAGGTGCAGTATTATTTGTAGGTTATGTAATTTTTATCGGATTCGCATTTTTGGGGTAATTTTATGGGGTCATATTAATGAAAGTTAAATTTTTGTAATCTTACCCCTATTTTCGAAGGGGGTGTAGATAAAAAATTATACATTTGGGGCTGTTTTAAACTTACAAATAGCACTATATGTCAACTTTACGCTTTGAAGCACTTAAACAAACCATGAACCGAAAGCCTCTGCAGGTGGAGGAACCGGCACGTAGATCTGAAATCTTTGCAACCAATGTGTTCAATGAAGATGTGATGCGCCAATTTCTTACCAAAGAAGCCTTTAATTCGGTGATGGACGCAATTAAGACCGGTGCACGTATCGACCGCACAGTATCTGATCATATTTCTACCGGGATGAAAGAGTGGGCCATCTCTAAAGGAGTTACCCACTACACCCACTGGTTCCAGCCTCTAACCGGAACTACGGCTGAAAAGCACGATGCATTTTTTGAAACTATAAGCCCCACCCAGGCCATCGAAAAATTTGGTGGCGGACAGCTGGTACAACAGGAGCCCGATGCTTCGAGTTTCCCCAGCGGTGGAATTAGAAATACTTTTGAAGCCCGTGGCTATACCGCCTGGGATCCAACTTCTCCCGCATTTATTTGGGGAACCACTTTATGTATCCCAACCATTTTTGTGTCTTACACAGGAGAAGCTTTAGATTATAAAACACCATTGCTAAGAGCCCTGCAGGCTGTAGATAACGCAGCAACCGATGTGGCTAAATATTTTGATAAAAACGTAACTAAAGTTAATGCAACTTTAGGTTGGGAGCAGGAATACTTTCTTATAGATTCAGCACTTTTTGCTACCCGTCCCGATTTACAACTGGCCGGAAGAACTTTATTAGGGCACTCTCCAGCCAAAGGGCAACAGTTAGACGATCATTATTTCGGCTCTATTCCATCGAGAGTTTTAGCCTTTATGCGTGATCTGGAAATCGAATGTATGAAGCTTGGAATTCCGGTGAAAACCCGTCATAATGAGGTAGCACCAAACCAGTTTGAGCTTGCTCCTATTTTTGAAGAAGCTAACCTGGCGGTAGATCACAACTCCCTGATTATGGACGTGATGACCAAGGTTGCAGAAAGACACAACTTCCGTGTGCTTTTCCACGAAAAACCATTCGCAGGAATTAACGGTAGCGGAAAACATAATAACTGGTCGCTAAGTACCGATACAGGGGTAAACCTGTTAGGGCCTGGATCGACCCCGATGAAAAACCTTCAGTTTTTAACTTTCTTTATCAATACCCTAAAAGCGGTACACGATAATGAAGAATTGCTAAGAGCTGCAATTGCCAGTGCATCTAACGATTACAGACTGGGTGCCAACGAGGCTCCACCGGCAATTATTTCAGCATTTATTGGAAGTCAGTTAACCGCTGTACTCGATGAACTTGAAAAAGTAACCGACGGGAAATTATCTCCGCAGGAAAAAACCGAATTGAAACTCAATGTGGTTGGGAAAATTCCTGAAATTCTGCTGGATAATACCGATAGAAACCGAACTTCACCTTTTGCCTTTACCGGGAATAAATTTGAGTTCCGTGCGGTAGGCTCTACGGCTAACTGTGCCAATCCTATGACGGTTTTAAACACCATAGTGGCCAAGCAGCTGAAGGATTTCAAGAAAGAAGTAGATAAGCTCATCAAGAGCAAGAAGATGAAGAAAGATGATGCGATCTTTAACGTGCTTCGTGAATACATCAAGAAATCCAAGAAGATTCGTTTCGAAGGAGACGGATACGGGGAAGCCTGGGAAAAAGAAGCTAAAAAACGTGGCCTGAGCAATAACCGCTCTACTCCTGAAGCTTTAAAAGTTCAGATAGAAAAGAAAACTCTTGAGCTTTACAAGGAGATGGATGTGATGAACGAAACCGAGATCACCGCCCGTCACGAGATTGAGCTTGAAGAATACTCGATGAGAATTCAAATTGAAGGAAGAATTCTGGGAGATATCGCCAGAAACCATATTATTCCTACGGCAGTGCGTTACCAAAACGTGCTTATTGAAAATGTGGAAGGTCTAAAACATATCTACAACGAAGATTTCAAAAAGCACTCTGGAGAACAACTGGATATTATCGAAAAGATTTCAGCTCATATCGCCAAGATCAACTCTAAGGTAAACGAAATGATCGAAGCTAGAAAAGTAGCCAATAAGATGGAAGATTCTGAAAAGAAAGCTTATGCCTACTGTAATGATGTGAAACCATTTTTTGATGAAATCAGATATCACTGTGATAAACTGGAGCTGTTGGTAGACAATGAGCTTTGGCCTTTAACCAAGTATAGAGAACTTTTGTTTACCCGATAATTTGAAATAAATTTCTGTTAGTAAAACCACGCTGTAAAAGGCGTGGTTTTTTTGTTTTAACATTTGTAGGAATTTTATAGGGGGTGTTTTACCCCTTATAATAAAATTTAAAATTTTAACATTTATGGAAATGTATCACTATTTCTGAGCTTACCTCTAATATATTGAAAATTAAGACTATGCATTTCATCGAAAAATTAGAATAATATTAAAAACGATTTAAATTGTTTTTATATTAGCCGTGAAGATCAAATGATAACCCTACTATTATTTCTTCAAATCCAAATCTCTACACCTACATACCCTGCATTTTAATTCCCCTGCATTGTGTTGAAAAACACTAAAATTTCTATTGCCCCAATCGAAATTGAAAGTTCATTTATTAATTAACCATTTTTTAAAATTCATGTATTATGAAAAAAGTGATTTTAAGCGCTGCGGCGCTAATGTTTGGGGCAATTGGATTTGCCCAGGTGAGCGGGGCTCCGACAGCTCAATCT
The DNA here is from genome assembly GCF_054121495.1 of Salegentibacter haimaensis. Lineage (NCBI taxonomy): Bacteria > Pseudomonadati > Bacteroidota > Flavobacteriia > Flavobacteriales > Flavobacteriaceae > Salegentibacter > Salegentibacter haimaensis. Next base: position 83,596 of record NZ_JBSYGH010000005.1, on the reverse strand, counting down.
CAAAGTACTGTTCCAAATAACAGTAATACTCAGGCTAACAAGGGTAAGTCTGAGCAATTTGGTGACGACCATCGAGTTAGGGTAAGACAAGCGGGGACACAGCAGTCTGTTTATACCTATCAGGCTAATGGTTCTGGTCTAATTGGGGCTAACCGAGCTGAAATACTTCAATCGGGTGACATCAATGCCAATAGTGGTCGTAGAAATGCAGCAGATGTATTCCAAACTGGTGATGAAAACTTATCTTTAACCATACAGGAAGGGGATAGAAATAATGCTATTACCAGGCAGGGTGAAACTGATGATGCCAGTGCACGAAACCAGGCATTTATTAGACAAGGAAATAATGGTAATGCCGAGGACAACTATGCTGCTATAGATCAGGACGGAAGTGATAACCAGGCAATGACACGGCAAACATATGATAATAATGATGCCTATACTGATCAGGATGGTGAAAATTTAAGATCGAGAATACGGCAGATAGCTTCTCCAGATGGTTCTGAAGGGCATTGGGCATTTGTGGATCAAGATGGTGAAGATAATGAATCCTGGGTTTTACAAGAAGGCGCTGGTGCCCGTAACTATGCGCATACTGCACAAGACGGTTTAAGTAATTATGCCGATCAATATCAAACCACTGATGCTATATCAGGTGATGCGAACAGAGCCAGAATTGCTCAGGGAACTAATGCACCATATACCATTGTAGGATTTAATTCAGAAATGGGTGACTTAAGAGATGCTACTTATGGAGTGGCTACACAACCTGCTGCAGGTCCCACTGTATATTCAGAAGGAGCGCAGGCTTTCCAAAAACAAGATGGAGATGATAACCAGGCTAATATTGGACAGTATGGAGTTTTAGCTGGAATTCCGCCCGCTGGAAACTACGCAGAGCAAGATCAGCAAGGAGATGATAACAACTCATTTATCGTGCAAAACTTATATGGTAATCCTGCTGGCGGTGGAAACAAAGCTCAGCAATTACAAATAGGAAATGATAACAATGCCGGAATTGTACAAAGCGGTAGTGGTCATAAAGCCAGACAATATCAAAATGGAGATGACAATATTACATTAACTTCTCAAAGAGGAGAATCTAATAAGGCATTCACATTCCAATATGGAGATGACAACTGGGTGAGCACGGCTCAAAGAGGTCTTGATAATGCCATTGTTGTTTCACAACATAATGGGCAAAGTTATATAGCCGAACAAAATTTAACTGATGGATATCCTAATGGAGGAAATCAAATAGATGTTGTTCAAACTGACGGCAGTCAATCTATTAATGATTGGTTGGCTGAAGATTGTGATATCGACATGATGACTCCACAGAACTGGACTAACTTTAGAGCCCCTAACACTCCCGAAATTTGTGCGGATTGCAATTAATTAAAGGTTAGCAATCTCAATTGGGGAGAGAAATTTCTACAATTACTCTCCCCTTTTTAACCATAAGCCTATGAACATAGCAAGCTATATATTATTAGGGGTTTTTATTTTACTAACATCTCATCTCAAGGCTCAAACTTATATCGAGCCTACCGATAAAGATTTGGTTGAAGAAGGAAAAGAATTAAGTCCGGTTGTGTTATCCCAGCTGGGTATTTTCACAGAGATGAACCCTCGTATTGCTGAAATTAGAGGCAATTCAGTTTTTCTCGAACAGGTGGGCGATATGAACCGGGTAAATATTGCGACCCAAACTCTAAACAGTGAAATTCGGGTTGAACAGAATGGTAATTTAAATAACACTCAGTTAAACTATGTGGCCAGAACTGCTTTTGCTGAACTCGGCCAATTCGGTGATAATAATGTGATTAGAGATTTCGTAAATGCACCCGGTGAAGATATTTCCCTGGAGCTTCAACAAAGCGGGAATGATCAGTTATTTGAACGTAATGGAATAAACGAGCTTACCAGATCTATCAGGTTTAACCAAACCAATGCTACACCGGTAATTATTATTAACAGTTACTAATTATGATTGAGTTCGGGAAGAAATATTATTTACCACTTCTTTTCCTGATAAGCTTCAATGCATCCAATGCACAAATTTTAAATGAGTTCATTAAGGCCTCTATTCAAATTGAAGATAAAGGAGAATTTTTGAATTTTCAGGCAGTAGCTGAGAATTTGAATTCAGCAGATCGAAACCTTCAATATGAATTTATAGTATTAAAAGTCGATGCTCAGGGGAATAGCTCCAGAACCAGCCAGGGGGATAGATTTTTTCTCAAAGCATATGAAAAAATGATCCTCTCCTCTACACAGGTTAACAGAGCTGTGAATGGCAGAATAATAATAATGCATTTAATTTATGATGACGATCGAAATCCCGTAGGAAGAGACCGGCTTGAATTCGAATTTACCGAGGAGGGAATTAAAGATGTATCAGAAAAAAAAGTCATAAAAGTAAGTACCGATGAAGCGAAACCCCAGGATGGTTTCGTACTAAATGGGTTAGTAATTGAAAATACCATGACAAAAGCTGGTAGAGATTTTTATCGTTTTTTTTATTCAGACTACTACAATAAACAAATTACCACTCCTTATGATATTAAGATAGATGAAGATCCCGGAAGGGGAAGAATGACAAGAATCTCGGTATATGTTCAGGATCAGCTTGTGATGAGATTTTTTGCACAACCCCGAAGAGATTATCTAAAGCAAATGGCAGAAGTTGCCTTGCAACGCAGTTTAATACAATTGCGAAGACTTGAACAACAAACCACCACCATAAAACATTATTAGATGAAAAAATTTGTACTCATTTTATTCCTTGGAATTATAAGCAGCCCGGGTATTGCACAGCAATTAACTTATACTCCACAAAACCCGGCATTTGGCGGCAATCCTTATAACTATTCCTGGATGATAAGTTCTGCCAATGCACAAAATTCTATTAAAGCTCCTGGAGTAACCAGAGAACAACAATCTGAGCTTAGTCGCCTTGGTGAAAATATAAACCGGCAGTTGCTTAGCCAGATTTCACGAGGTCTTTTACAGAGCCAGTTAGAAGGTTTTAATTTTGATCAGGAAGGCACTTTTACTTACGGCACTTTAAATCTGGAAATTTATAGAAGTCTCGAAGGTTTGGTTATTAATATTCTGGATACCTCTACCGGAGAAGAAACCCAAATAGTTATTCCCTATACGTAAAATTTAATCCCCCCGCGCTATGTATAAAATTTTAAAAATTCTCTTCGCCGTATCATTTTTATGGTGTTTAAGTTCCTGTGCAGCATATTTCAATCAGCCGTTTCAAAAGGCTTCAGCTCGTACAGGTGAATTTACTTCCCACACAAAAATATTACACTCTTTGCCCCCGGCACAGGACCCGGTTGAGGTGGCGGTGTACAATTTTAGTGACCAAACCGGGCAGTATAAATCGGTAGAAAATGGCTCTACATTTAGTACAGCCATAACCCAGGGTGGAACAACTATATTAATTAAAGCTCTGGAAGATTCAGGATGGTTTATTCCTATTGAAAGAGAAAATCTAAGCAATCTTTCAACAGAGAGGAATATTATTAGAAATACCAAGCAGGAATATATCAAAAACCTTAATCCCAATGAACCTCCTCTCCCTGCTTTGCTCTATGCCGGCTTGATATTGGAGGGAGGAATAATTTCTTACGATACCAACATTATTACCGGTGGTATAGGTGCGAGATATTTTGGGTTAGGAGGATCAGCTAAATACCGACAGGACAGAATCACTGTTTATCTCAGAGCAGTTTCAACCAGTAGCGGAGAAATTTTAAAAACAGTATATGTTTCGAAAACCATCCTGTCTCAGGCTTTGGACGGGAATTTTTTCCGATTTGTAAAATTTCAACGTTTACTTGAAGCTGAAACTGGAATAACGCATAATGAACCAATTCAAATGGCTATACAGGATGCGATAGAAAAAGCTGTGCATGATCTGGTAGTTGAGGGGGTAAAGGATGGATTATGGTATGCGCAGGGTGGCCAGGAGGTTAATCAAAGTCTGGTAAATACATATTTAAACGAAAAAGAAGCCGATGAAAATTCAGGCCTATATGAGCGAATGCTTGTTAATCGTGAAGAAAAGAGTAATATTTCCTTAAGTGGCGGGATGGCCATAATCGATGGAGATTATGAAAAAAAACTTCCAGGTTTTATGACGAGGTTTGAATATCAATATTCTCTATTTCCTCAATTTACTATCGGTACCTCTTTAAGTTATTTTCAATTAAATAATGCTAATGCCTTTAAAAGTGAATTTGGTAGCATAGATATAAATGCACAAATAAATATTTTGCCTAATGATGACCTGGCTCCCTATATATACGGAGGCTCCGGTTTTTTAAGGGAATTAACTTCTTCAGGCAATGTCGAATCCAACTTAACTTCAGACTTTTTGAAAGTTAATTATGGAATTGGGCTTCAATATTTTATTTCACCTAAGGTGGGTTTAAAAGCATTTGGAGAACACAATATTCTTTTTAATGATAAACTGGATAATATAGTCCAGGGTAAACGCAATGATTATTATTACCAAATTGGATTAGGCCTTAATCTATACTTCTAAATTTAAACCTATCACTCATGAAAACATTATATTCAATAATTTTAAGCCTTATTTTTGGTTTGTTTACTTCCTGTTCAGAAGATACAATAGGGGAAGAATTAACGGGTTCGATAAGTGGAGTTGTTACTTCTGAAATTGATGGACTTCCACTTGAAGAGGTGAAAATTACTACTAGTCCTTCTTCCACTACTACTTTTACAGATGAAAATGGAGTGTTTTTGCTGGAAGGCGTATTAGTAAATTCTTATTCGGTTAGGGCGGAAAAAGAAGGTTTTGTAACTGCATTTCAGGGTGTGGCGGTAACATCTAATAATACTTCTCAGGTTGTAATAGAAATGAAGGAGGGACGGGGTAATAACAGGGCTCCAAATGCACCACGTTTAATTTCCCCTGAAGATAATAGTGAAGGTCAAAATATTAACCTTGAGCTGGTATGGGAGGCTAATGACCCCGATGGAGATACCCTGAGTTATGACCTGGAGATTAGAAATGATAGGAATAATGAAGTACTTCGATATTCGAATATTCGAGATACGGTTTTTAATGTAGAGGGGTTGTCGTATGGATATAAATACTTTTGGCAGATTAAGGCCTCCGATAGTATTAACGAGCCGGTAATGAGCGAAATTTATTCCTTTAAAACCCTCGCATACCCTAAAACCCGAATTTTTTATACAAGAAAGATAAATGGTAATAATGTGATCTTTGCCAGAGACTTTAATGAGGCGGAGTATCAATTAACTTCAGAAGCTCATAATAGTTTCCGACCTAGAAAAAATAATAGAACTGATAAGATTGCATTTTTACGAACAGAAAATAATCAAACTCATCTTTATATAATGAACCTGGATGGTTCTGAACAAAACCGGGTTACTGGAAGTATACCTGTGAATGGATTTAACTTAGAACAAATTGATTATTCCTGGTCCGACGATGGGGAAAGCCTGGTATATCCCAATTTTGAGAAATTATATAAAGTAAATGTTCAGGGTAGTGGCACTCATCTTATTTACCAGGAGCCTTCCGGAAAGTTTATTACCGAAGTAGATGTTAGTAACGATAACGAAAAGATAGCCCTTCTTGTAAATAATGCTAGTGGTTATAAGGCCGAGATATATTTAATTGATAAAAATGGGTCCAAAACTCATACTGTTATGTCTAATATAGAAGGCGCTTTAGGAGGTCTCAATTTATCGGTAGATAATAAGCGCTTGTTATATACCAGGGATGTTTCCGGTTATGAAAGCCCCGATTATCGCCGGCTAAATTCCAGAATGTTTATTTATTATTTAGATTCAGGAGAAAGGGTAGATATTAGTCGAGGAAAATTAGAGGGCACAAATGATCTGGATCCCAGGTTTTCTCCCAACGAAGCAGAAGTCATTTTTGTGAATACCTCGAATGATGGGTTGTCAAGACAGGATATATATACGGCTTATTTGGATGATCAGGATTTAGATGGTTCGCATAGAGTAGAACTATACCAGGATGCCAAAATGCCCGATTGGGAGTAACATTCGTTTATATTGCGGGGGAAGCGGTGGCCACCTATTTTGGGCTGCCGCTTTTTTATTTTATTAGGTTTCGTTTCAAATTTCAATCTCCTTATCTTTGGCCTCACAACAACACAATTATGAGTCAGGAAATCAGTAAACGTTATGCCGGGAGAGGGGTTTCGGCCGGGAAAGAAGATGTTCACAATGCGATAAAAAATGTAGATAAGGGACTTTTTCCAAAGGCCTTTTGCAAAATCGTCCCAGATCATTTAACCGGCGATAAAGACCACTGCCTGATTATGCACGCCGATGGTGCCGGGACCAAATCTTCCCTGGCTTATATGTACTGGAAAGAAACCGGAGATCTTTCGGTTTGGAAAGGCATTGCTCAGGATGCGCTTATTATGAATATCGACGACCTGCTTTGTGTGGGGGCAACCAGCAATATTATGCTTTCTTCTACCATTGGCCGCAATAAAAACCTGGTACCCGGCGAGGTGATTTCGGCAATTATTAATGGCACTGAGGAGTTGATTTCTGAATTAAAGGAATTTGGAGTAGAAATTCATTCTACCGGAGGCGAGACCGCCGATGTGGGAGATTTAGTGCGCACCATAATCGTAGATTCTACTGTGACTGCACGTATGAAACGCAGCGAAGTGATCGACAACGCGAATATCAAAGCCGGGAATGTGATCGTGGGATTATCCTCTTTCGGGCAGGCTACTTACGAAAAGGAATATAACGGTGGGATGGGCAGCAATGGACTCACTTCTGCACGTCACGATGTTTTTTCGAAAATTCTGGCTGAAAAATATCCTGAAAGTTTTGACAGTGGAATTCCGCAGGAATTGATTTACTCCGGAAGCAAAAACTTAACCGATGAGGTTGAAAACTCTCCGCTTGATGCAGGGAAACTGGTGTTGTCGCCCACCCGTACCTATGCGCCGGTGATTCAGAAGATCTTATCGAAATTCAGCAATAAAGAAATTAATGGGATGGTGCATTGCAGCGGTGGCGCCCAAACCAAAATTCTTCATTTTGTAGACAATCTGCACATTATCAAAGACAATTTATTTGATGTTCCGCCTTTGTTTAAGTTGATTCAGCAGGAAAGCAAAACCGACTGGAAAGAGATGTACCAGGTCTTCAATATGGGCCACCGAATGGAATTGTATGTAGATGAAGCCATCGCTTCAGAAATCATCGAAATCTCCCAATCTTTTAATGTAGACGCCAAAATTGTAGGTAGGGTAGAAGCTTCCGAAACCAAAAAACTTAGCATTCAAAGTGAGTTTGGGGAGTTTGAGTATTAATAAGGTTCTAATTTGAATAATCTGGAGTGATATAGCCAAATTCTTCAAGTTGAGATGGGCTTTTGATAAGTTGGGTGCAACCTTTTTGTAGAAAATATAGCTCATCGGCTATTAGCTGTATATCTCTATAAAGATGATCGGTGATTACAAAAGCTTTGTGTTGCTTTTCCTTTAGGATTTCCTGCTTTATAATCTCAATATAAAGCGGAGCAAGATGCGTGAAAGGTTCATCGAGCAGCACCAATTTTGCGTCTGATTTTAAAATGAGCCAGGTTTCTACCAATCTTTTTTCACCTCCTGAAAGTTCTTTTACGCGATGATTTTTTCTGGAAGCCACAGTGGGAAAGGTCTCAGCAAATTCACGCCAGTTTACCTGAAAAATATTGAACAGGTTCTTCAGTTTTAGATGTGGTGGTAAATAGTTTTTCTGGGAAAGAAATTTAACCAATTTGGTACGATAAAATTTATTGAGATAACCCTTCCCATTTACTCTTACCAATTGATTATTAGCAGTGAGATTTCCGAAGAAAATTTTAAGCAAAGAGGTTTTTCCGCAGCCATTGGGGCCTAAAAGTCCGGTAACTTTCCCGGTTTCGGCTTTTAGGTAAACGCCGTACAGGATATTTTTTCCGCCAAAACTCAATTCTATATTTTCTAATTCAAAGACCATAAACCAGTGTAAATAATTTATATGAAAGCCCGGCAAGAAAGAATTCTGTGATAAAAGTTCCAACGAAAAGAAACCCAGGACTAATTCCAAAGTTTCTGTAGAATATTAGTTTATCATCTTCAGGAGTGAATCTAAACCAGGCAAATAAACCCGCGAAAAGAATAAACTTAAGTAATAAGGTTGCTTCCGGCGGGTTTTCCATAAACACCAGAAATGCATTCAAAATAAGACTGGGGAAAAGGAATTTTCTGTAGAATATAAAAAAGACTTTTAATTTTAAAATCAAGCTAATTGTTTTAGTGCTATTTTAAAGTTATAAAAATTTATAAGAGCAATTTCTAGAATTCTATGAAATTCAGGTTCATATAATTTCAGTGCTTAAGCTTTTAATCCCTAACTCATCCAAAAGATCAGCGTAATCTGCGTTCCATTCGAAATGATGCAAGGGAAAGAATCGTCAAATAAAGAATATGTACCTGGCAAAAATTTTGTAAGAGTTGAAAGAGGATTTACTTTACTCACTCAGGTGAGACCCCTCCTTTGTCGGGGTGACAATACTATGAATCATCGCATTTTCCAATAGAGAACCAGCATTTTATTGCCAAAAAACTTCAACCTCATGTTTTACTGCGCAAAGCTGCGTGCAAAGGTGAATATATTCGAATTTAAAGTTTCTGGTTTTGAGAACAAATTTGGGATTGATGCCTATTGTCACCAGAACCCTATACGTGTTGAAAGGGAAAAATTCAATGAATTTTTTGATAAACCAGGGTGCTCAGAAAATCCCTCAATTTATCGTAAATTTGTCTTCCTAAAATCCAGGAGATTTATATGATTGAGAAGCTTAACATAGTAAAGCAGCGGTTCGATGAGGTGAACGACCTTATTATTCAACCCGATGTGATTTCAGACCAGAAAAGATATATTGAATTAAATAAAGAATACAAGGATCTTAAAGCGCTTATGGACGAGCGTACCAAGTATCTTGAACTCACCAATAATATCAAAGAAGCCGAAGAGATCATCGCCGATGGCAGCGACCCCGAGATGACCGAAATGGCTAAAATGCAGTTAGAAGAAGCGAAAGAGGAACTGCCCCAGCTGGAAGAAAAAATTAGAATGATGCTGGTTCCTAAAGATCCTGAAGACGCCAAAAACGTGGTGATGGAAATTCGTGCCGGTACCGGTGGAGATGAGGCCAGTATTTTTGCAGGCGATCTATACCGAATGTATACCAAATATATTGAAAGCAAAGGCTGGAAATCTAATATTGTAGACTTTAGCGAAGGTACCAGCGGCGGATTCAAAGAAATGATTTTTGAAGTTACCGGGGAAGATGTTTATGGTACCCTAAAATTTGAAGCCGGGGTACACCGGGTGCAAAGAGTGCCTCAAACCGAAACCCAGGGGCGGGTACATACCTCGGCCGCTACGGTAATGGTGCTTCCTGAAGCTGAAGAATTCGATGTTGAAATCGACCCAAAAGATGTTCGAATAGATTATTTCTGTTCTTCGGGACCGGGGGGGCAATCGGTGAACACCACTTATTCGGCAGTGCGATTAACCCACGAGCCTACGGGACTTGTGGCGCAATGTCAGGATCAAAAATCACAGCACAAGAACAAAGAGAAAGCCTTTAGGGTATTACGCTCACGTTTGTACGAAATGGAATTGGCCAAAAAGCAGGAGGCCGATGCCGCCAAACGAAATTCAATGGTTTCCAGCGGTGACCGAAGTGCCAAGATTCGTACCTATAATTACTCACAGGGCCGGGTGACAGATCACCGAATCAATTTAACCCTTTATGATCTGGGGAATATCATTAATGGGGATATTCAAAAGATTATCGACGAGTTGCAATTGGTAGAAAACACCGAAAAACTCAAGGAAAACTCAGACGTATTTTAGTAGAAACACACAAAAATCACCTCCGTACTTTAACCGAAAGTCCGGAGGTTTTTTATATTTTGGTAAAAAGATAAATCAGAAAAAACCAGCACTATGTCCAATCGGGAGCTTACTGAACAAATTTTAAAGAAGAAATCATTTTTAAGTGTAGGTCTCGATGTGGATATGGAAAAAATCCCAACATATTTGCTGTCTGAAGATGATCCTATTTTCAGTTTTAATAAGGCGATTATCGATGCTACCCATAAATTTTGTGTTGCCTATAAACCCAATATCGCTTTCTATGAAGCCTGTGGCCTGGACGGCTGGAAGGCGCTCGAAAAAACCATAAAATATTTGCATAAGGAGTATCCTGAAATGTACACTATTGCCGATGCTAAACGGGGTGACATTGGGAATACTTCAAAAATGTACGCCAAAACCTTTTTGCAGGATCTCGGTTTCGACTCGGTAACTGTGGCTCCCTATATGGGGAAAGATTCGGTAGAGCCATTTTTGGAATTAGACAATAAACACGCGATTTTACTGGCATTGACTTCTAATGAAGGCGCTTTCGATTTTCAAACCCAAAAAATCGATGGTGAGGAGTTATACAAAAAAGTACTGCGCACTTCCCAGACCTGGGAGCACGCCGATAGGTTAATGTATGTAATAGGTGCTACCAAGGCCGAATTTGTTAAGGAGGTTCGCGAGATCATTCCAGAGAATTTTCTTCTGGTTCCCGGGGTTGGCGCCCAGGGCGGTAAGCTGGAAGATGTTTGTAAATACGGAATGACCAAAGATGTTGGTCTCTTGGTAAATTCTTCCCGTCAAATCATTTATGCTTCAGAAAACACCAATTTTGCTGAAGTTGCCGCTGCCAAGGCCGAAGTGCTCCAACAACAAATGGCAGAGGAGTTAAGCCAGCTTTAAAATGGAAATTCGGGATCAACTTGGAAGACAGCTTCAGTTAAAGTCAACTCCCAAACGCATAATTTCCTTGGTGCCCAGCCAAACCGAACTGCTGGTTGATCTTGGCCTGGAAGAAAATATCCTGGGAATCACAAAATTCTGCGTACATCCCAAAAGGCTTCGTAAGATCAAAAAAAATGTAGGCGGCACAAAATCGGTGCATTTAGATAGAATTCAGGCTTTAAAGCCCGATATAATTTTGTGCAATAAAGAAGAGAATACGAAAGAAATGGTCGCAGCACTGGAGGCTATAGCTCCGGTTCACGTTTCAGATATAAGCAATCTTCAAGAGGCTTTTGAGCTAATGCTGCAGTATGGTGAGATTTTTCAGAAACAAAAACCTGCAGAAATTTTAGTGCATAATATTCAGCAGAAACTTGAGGATCTAAAGCAGAAAAATAAAGAAAAGCGGCCTAAAAAAGTCGCGTATTTAATTTGGAAAGATCCTTTGATAGCGGCCGGAAAAGGGACTTTTATCGATGAGCTACTTCAGTTAAATCGACTTGATAATGTATTTTCCAAAACCCGCTATCCCGAAACAAGTTTAGAGGAATTATCGCAAAAAAAACCCGATGTGCTTATGTTGTCTTCAGAACCTTTTCCGTTTTCAGAAAAACATAAAGAGATATTTTCGGGCCTGGGTACCGAAATAAAATTGGTAGACGGGGAATTTTTTAGCTGGTATGGTTCCAGGCTTGAAAAGGCAATGGAGTATTTTGAAAAATTAGATCTTTAGTAATCTATTTTGTTATAGCGCATTCTGCGAAGTTCTTCCAAAATCTTTTTTGCTTTGGCATTAAGGCGGTCGCTTTCCTCCTTATCGGTAAGCGCTACCTTATAAGCACGATGCATAAGCTGGGAATATTTATCACACATGCATTCCTCCTTCGTTCTGGTCTCAAAAATCTTAAACATATTCTTGGCTTAAGCCACAAAGGTAGACAGAGCCTGGGCTAACAATTACTAAGAAGCAGTTAAGCTTGATTTAAAATTGATCAAAAAAAGCTTTTAAATGTTAAAATTCGCAGAAATTCTTTAAACAATCTGCTTATTACCCTTAATCCTGAAGAGAGAACACCCTTTTTAACAGTGCAGTAGAACGGGCAGCAAAATTGTTGCGGATCTCTTTTTCTTCAATGGCAATCATAGTATATACCCCATCTAAAGCTTCGGTAGTTACATAATCGGGTAGGTCGGGGTTCACATTGGTGGTAAGGGGTAGCGCATTATAGCGGTCTATGATATCTTCCCAAACTCTGGTGGCACCAACCTTATCCAGGTTTTGGCTAACCACAGGACTAAATTTTTCGTAAAGTTGCGCTTCTGTATTTGTAATTAGGTATTGCGTAGCCGAGTCGTCTTTTCCCATCAAAATATTACGAGCATCTGCAAAAGTGATTCCCTTTACTGCATTGACAAAAACCGGGGTGGCTTCCTTCACGGCTTCCTCTGCTGCGCGATTCAAAACCTTGAGCCCTTCATCGGCAAGAGAACCAAGCCCCACATCTCTTAGAGTTCTGTCTACTTTTTGTAATTCGGGGGGCAGTACTATTCTTACCAGCTCATTGCTATAAAAACCATTTTCCTCGGTGAGTTTACTAACCTGCTTGTCGATTCCAAAGTCTAAAGCCTGACGTAAACCTGAGGCGATTTCGGCTTCAGAAACTCCGGCTTGTGGAAGTTGGCCTGCGATATCCTGTAATTCGGCACAGGAAAATAAACTAAAACATATAAAAAGGGATAGAAATTTTTTCATTTAAGGCAGATTTTTCAAGTAAAGATATCAAAATATTATTCTGCAGAAAGCCCGGGGGCACGGCTATTAAATTTCTCTAATAAGTTTTTAATTGAATTGCAGAACAATGTTTTCATTGCGATTTTCGTAAATTGCAGCACCAAAAATTCGATATCATTACAAATGGAACAACAATGCCCATATAAACCCAAAAATAAAATTAGAATTGTAACTGCAGCCTCCTTATTCGACGGTCACGATGCGGCCATTAATATCATGCGGCGAATTATCCAGGCTACCGGGGTAGAAGTGATTCACCTGGGGCACGACCGCAGCGTTGATGAGGTGGTGAACTGCGCCATTCAGGAAGATGCTCAGGCTATAGCTATGACTTCTTACCAGGGTGGACATATGGAGTATTTCAAGTACATGTACGACCTGCTGAAAGAAAAAGGTGCAGGTCACATCAAGATTTTTGGTGGCGGAGGCGGAGTTATCCTTCCCGAAGAAATCAAAGAATTGATGGACTACGGAATTACCCGAATCTACTCGCCCGACGATGGCCGCGAAATGGGCCTCCAGGGAATGATTAACGATATGGTAGAAAAAGCCGGTAGCCTAAGCCCAGACGGGGAAACTCTTCCTCAATCTACCAGTGAACTAACCGTAAAGATTAAAAATAAAGATGTAAACAGCATAGCCAGACTTATTTCCCTGGCTGAAAATAATCCTGAAGAATTTCAGAATAGATTTGATTTTTCTTCGAATGGAGAGGCCTCTTCACCTGTGCTGGGAATTACGGGAACCGGTGGTGCCGGAAAGTCGAGTTTAGTCGATGAATTGGTGCGCAGGTTTTTGCTCGATTTTCCTGAAAAATCTATCGGCATTATCTCGGTAGATCCTTCTAAACGAAAAACCGGGGGCGCTTTGTTGGGTGACCGAATTCGAATGAATTCTATCAACGACCCCAGGGTATATATGCGCTCTTTAGCCACCAGGCAGTCTAATTTAGCGCTTTCCAAACACGTGGCTGAAGCTGTGAGCATTCTAAAATCGGCGCAGTACGATCTTATTATTTTGGAAACTTCGGGAATTGGTCAAAGCGACACTGAGATTATAGACCATTCAGATGTCTCTCTATATGTAATGACACCTGAGTTTGGAGCGGCTACCCAGTTGGAAAAAATCGATATGCTCGATTTTGCCGATATGGTGGCTCTCAATAAGTTCGACAAACGCGGTGCACAAGACGCCTTACGAGACATTAAAAAACAGTATCAGCGCAATCACCAGTTATTTGATGCCAACCCCGATGAGATGCCGGTTTTTGGCACCATTGCCTCTCAATTCAACGATCCCGGGATGAATACCCTGTATCGTAATTTGATGGATAAAATCGTTGAAAAAACCAGTACCGATCTAAATTCCACTTATGAGGTTTCTGCGGAAATGAGTGAAAAGATTTTTGTGATTCCGCCGAAGCGTACAAGGTACTTAAGCGAAATCGCTGAAAATAACCGAAGTTATGACGAGAAAGCTTCAGCTCAGGCTGAAGTGGCTCAAAAACTTTACGGAATTTTCAAAACCATCGAATCGGTTTCGGGAATTGACCTGGATAAAAATCAGGAGCAATACTTAAATAAGAACGGGATTGAGCAGGATGAAATTTTAGAATATTCTGAAGCTGCTCAAAAACAACTTTTGAACCTGCTTTTCGCTGAATTTGTTAGAGTGAAGATGGATTTGGATCCGCATCACTGGGAAGTGATTTTAGGCTGGCAGGAGAAAGTGACCAAGTACCGCGAGCCCATTTATAGTTTTATGGTTCGGGATAAAGAGATCAAAATCGATACGCATACCGAATCGCTATCGCATACTCAAATTCCCAAGGTAGCACTACCAAAATATAAAGCCTGGGGTGACATTCTAAAATGGTGTCTTCAGGAAAATGTACCCGGGGAGTTTCCTTATGCTGCCGGATTATATCCGTTTAAACGCCAGGGCGAAGATCCTACCCGAATGTTTGCTGGTGAAGGTGGTCCCGAGCGTACAAACCGCAGATTTCATTATGTAAGCCTTGGCCTTCCGGCAAAACGACTTTCTACCGCGTTCGATTCGGTAACGCTTTACGGGAATGATCCCGATCACCGCCCAGATATTTATGGTAAAATTGGTAATTCGGGAGTTTCGATTTGCTGTTTGGACGATGCGAAAAAACTCTATTCAGGTTTTGACCTGGCCGATGCGCTTACTTCGGTAAGTATGACGATAAACGGGCCGGCGCCAATGCTGTTGGGATTTTTTATGAATGCTGCCATAGACCAGCAATGCGAAAAGTATATCAAAGAAAACGGCCTGGAAGATAAGGTGGAAGCCAAACTGAAAGAGCTTTACGACGATAACAGCATTGAAAGACCTCAGTACCGCGGGGAATTGCCCGATGGGAATAACGGTTTGGGCTTAATGCTATTGGGTCTTACCGGAGACCAGGTGCTACCTGCCGAAGTTTATTCAGAAATAAAAGAAAAAACCATTAGCGTGGTTCGCGGAACTGTGCAGGCCGATATCTTAAAAGAAGACCAGGCACAAAATACCTGTATTTTCTCAACAGAATTCGCCTTGCGATTAATGGGAGATGTGCAGGAATATTTTATCAGGGAAAAGGTGCGCAATTTTTATTCGGTGTCTATTTCGGGATATCATATTGCCGAAGCCGGTGCCAATCCTATTACGCAGCTGGCTTTTACCCTGGCTAACGGATTCACCTACGTGGAGTATTACCTGAGCCGTGGAATGGACATCAACAAATTTGGTCCCAACCTGTCATTTTTCTTCTCAAACGGGGTAGATCCTGAATATGCCGTGATTGGTCGTGTTGCACGAAAAATCTGGGCTAAGGCCTTAAAGCATAAATACGCAGCTAACCCAAGGGCGCAGATGTTGAAATATCACATTCAAACCTCCGGAAGATCGCTACACGCACAGGAGATCGATTTTAACGATATTCGAACCACCTTGCAGGCATTATACGCGATTTATGACAACTGTAATTCTTTGCATACCAATGCCTACGATGAGGCGATTACCACTCCAACCGAGGCTTCGGTAAGAAGGGCGATGGCGATTCAGTTGATCATCAATAAGGAACTGGGACTTACTAAAAATGAGAATCCAATTCAGGGGGCATTTATTATTGAAGAAGTAACCGATCTTGTTGAGGAAGCCGTACTTTCTGAATTCGATCGCATCACCGAAAGAGGTGGCGTACTGGGTGCTATGGAAACTATGTACCAGCGAGGGAAAATCCAGGAGGAAAGCCTGTATTATGAAACTTTGAAACACAATGGCGATTACCCGATAATTGGAGTGAATACTTTCCTTAGCTCTACCGGCTCTCCAACCGTAACCCCCGGGGAGGTGATAAGAGCCACCGAAAAGGAAAAACAAAATCAGATCAAAACCCTTGAAACCCTTCATAAAGCCAAAGAAACTTCAGCCGAAGCAGCTCTGGATCAAATAAGAGAAGCAGCCGTGAATAACGAAAATCTCTTTGAAGTTTTAATGGAAGCCACCAAAGTTTGTTCTTTAGGACAAATCACCAAAGCTATGTTTGAGGTTGGAGGACAGTATAGACGGAATATGTAAGCAGAGAGCCACTTTACCAGGACGCCCGCGGCGCCCTGGTAAAGTGTGCGAATCGCTTATCCCGATGAGCAAAGCGACATCGGGATCTTAAGTACTCAAAAGCTGTAACTCTAAAGAAAGCCCTTAAATAGATTCCAAAGAGCGAAGCGACTTTGGAATTTTTCAGGAAGAGATTTTCCGGAATTAAATAAAGAGCGTAGCGACTTTCAAATTCTTTGTCAAATAGGTCAGGTGAATTCCAAAGAGCGAAGAGGGGATTTTTCAGGAAGAAATTTTCCGGTATTTTTATATAGAGCGAAGCGACTTTGGAATTTTTCAGGAAGAGATTTTTTGAATCAAATAAAGAGCGAAGCGACTTTCAAGTTCTT
>NZ_JBSYGH010000005.1:0-66843 GCF_054121495.1 Salegentibacter haimaensis | reverse complement strand
GAAAGCCCTTAAATAGATTCCAAAGAGCGCAGCGCCTTTGGAATGTTCGAAGTCGCACTCTGTCTTTCAAAATAATGCTGTACGCAATGATTCCAAAGAGCGAAGCGACTTTCAAATTCTTTGTCAAATCAGTCAGGTGAATTCTATAGAGCGAAGCGACTATAGAATTTTTCAAGAAGAGATTTTCCGGTATTTTTATATAGACCGAAGCGACCCTGGAATGTTCAGATTCAAATTCTGTCTTTCAGGAAAATGCCTTGCAAAATGATTCCAAAAAGCAAGTCGCCCTTTGAATTTTCGATTTTCAAGCAGAAACTCCTTCAAAAGACTTATTAATTTGACCCAATCCCCGCTTAATTACTTCTGCCAATCATCATCTTCCTCATCGTCATCTTCTTCCTCATCCTCGTCTTCGTAATTATCGGCATCATCGAATTCAAAATTAAAGTCGAAGTCCTCTTCTTCATCATCTTCGAAGATAAATCCGTCGAAAGGAATATCCTCATCGGGGTCTTCGTCATCGTAATTAATCCCCGGCGGATTGAACAAACCCCAGCGATCAACTATATAATCCCACTGGTCAAAACCTTTTACCCATTCAGCGAACAGGACGCGGAACTCTTCTATAGTATTGCGTAAAAGAATAAGGTATTCGTCATCGTTAAAATCATCATTCGCAAAAAACTGATTGCAGGATACATAGATATCCCGGGCGCTTTTTCTAATTATGGCTGCGTTTTCCATTTTAATATCGTAGAGGCCGCCACCTTCAGCTCCGGCTATCTTTGGTGCTAATTTATAGGCATCTTCCATCATAAAACCTCCGGTGCTTTGTAAATACTCATCATCTTCGGGAATGAGACTTTGAATTCGCTCTACGATTTCCAGTATTTCCAGAGCTTTTTGATACAGAGGCATTTTCTCTAATTCTTCACGATACATAGCTGCCAAATTTTTTAAAAAATTATTGCCACAAGCCAAAATTCAAATTAGTTTTGCGGCTTGTTAAATTTACGGTTAACTTCGCCTTACCAGTTATAAAGCTATGGAAAATATCGGATTATTCGCCTTTGCCGTGTTCACCGCATTTTTTGCGCTGAATAACCCCCTGGGCAATATTCCCATTTTTCTAAGTTTGACCCGGCAGGCCAACAGGGAACGCAAGAAGCATATTTCCAAAAAAGCGACCTTTACGGCTTTTATAATCGTTACCGGTTTTATTCTAATCGGGAAGTATATTTTCCAATTATTTGGTCTTACCATACCGGCCTTTAAGATAACCGGGGGCATCCTGGTATTCTTTGTAGGTTTTGAAATGATAAGAAACCAGGAGTCAAGTATAGATAACCAAACCGATATCGACTTTCACGAAGGGATTTCCATTTCTCCTCTAGCAATTCCAATTCTCGCAGGGCCCGGGACCATAGTTACTGCTATGAACTATGTGACTACAGCCAGTTATTTGGATATGGGAATTATTATTCTAATGTTTGGGTTGATGATGATCTTAAATCACCTAAGCTTTCTTTCCAGTGATTTTCTCGTGAAATTTATAGGGCAGAATAAGATTGTGGTGATTGAAAAGATAATGGGTCTTATCATCGCGATTATCGGAACCAATATGCTTATTGAAGGGATTAGACTGGGCTTCGATATCTAGTAGGAGAGAGGAGAAACTCCCGAAACTAAGGTGTTATTTAGAAAGTTTAAACCAATCGGCAACCATCCTGTCGAACTGACTTATTTCCTTTCTCAAAAGATTTACGAATTCAACTTCTTTTACTCCTGAAAATTCCAGATTACTGCATTGTTTTTTGAGCTTTTCAGCGGCTTTTCTTATTTGCCTTATGCGTTGCAGGCGTGAAGCCGAATTCGAAGCTGAAGCAGCCGAAGCAATTCCCGGTGCCAGTTGAAGCGAATCGGCAATAAGGTTTCCTGCAAACCTCTCCCTGGGCCGGGCAGAGTACGAAAGTTCCATGATATTTTTATCTTCGGAAAAATAGGCGGCCACAGCCCTAGAAATTTTAAAAATCTCCAATGCTTTTCTGTAAATAGGAAGGTGATATGAATTATTTGGAAATGCCCCTTGCATGGCCTCAATTTTTGTTTTAAAATTACTTCAAAATCGGCATACTAAACTTTTAGAATTTAAGTCTGAGAAAAATTTGCTTTACATTTGAAGTATAATTACTCTTAAAACTTTAAAATGAAAGTAGATGAAATAAATTGGTCTATCCTGGAGCAACTTCAGCAAAATGCCCGAAAATCATTTTCTGAAATAGGGAGGGAAGTGGGGCTTAGTTCCCCTGCCGTGGCCGAGCGCGTGAAAAAGATGGAAGATGCGGGGATTATCAAAGCTTATTATACCGAACTTTCTTATCATAAAACCGGGCATCAGCTCAAAGCCATAATTACCCTGCGGGCTTTTATGGGAAGATTGAAACCTTTTCTCGATAAGGTTACCGGCTTTGATGAGGTGCTAAATTGTTATCGAATTACAGGAAATGAAAATATTATTATGGAGGTGGTTTTAAAAGATCAGCTTCATCTTGCCGAATTCATAGACAGGCTTATCACCTATGGAGAAATAAAAACTCACATCATCCTGTCGAATGTCATAGAACGCTCGCCGGTTAAAAAGCCTTAAAGCATTTTATTTTTCTTAAAATTATTTTTGTTAAAATTAACCGGAAGCAGCGCCATTATTAACATTGTGTTTTCCTGAATTCAGGCTTTAGTTAAATGTGGTCTAATTGATAATTTTTTAGGAATTGTAACACTGCTTTGTAGCTATCTTTGTCTCAAAGAATTTTAGTTATGAAAAAGTATAGTTTATTATTCCTTTTGATGGCCTTACTAACCGGCCTTGTTGGATTCACCGGACTTAATTTTTCCGGGATTGAAGTTGTGAGAGTGATGTTTCTAATCTTTGCCGATTTGCTTTTGGTGTCATTATTAGCTCGAATGTTTTTTCCAGAGCCCAAAATGAAATTACAGCGGGTTAAAAAGAATTAACCACTTCCATATATTTGAGGAAAAAGCCCTTGTTCCATTTTGGAAAAGGGCTTTTTCTTTGGGTTTTCTTATCTTTAATTCAAGAATCTCCTGCTATGAACTATAGAGTGTACCTTCCTCTTTTAATTTTATTGTGTTTTTCATTACATCTTCCGGCCCAGGAGATGCGATTGCTTAAGGGAAAAACTACCGATTTTATCCCGGTACAGGACTCTTTGAGTTCGAGCTTTGCCCTTTATCTTCCTACCGATTTCGACCTGGCTGAAACCTGGCCGGTACTCATTGTATTTGATCCGCAGGGAAGAGGACACGGGGCCGCCCAACAATTAAGAAGTATTGCGGAAGACCAGGGCTACCTCGTAGTGGCTTCAAATGATAATTTATTAGAGAGTGCTTTGCAGGAACAGTTAACTTCAACTACCAGACTGTTCAGAAGGGTTTTGGGTACTTTGCCGGTAGATACCAACCAAATATATACAGCTGGCCTGGCCGAAGGTGGAATTTTGGCTTCTGCAGTGCCCCTTATCTACGATAATTTAGCCGGCGTACTTGCCATTGGCGATGCCTGGATAAATCCCGATGTTTTAAAAAAGAACAGAAGATTTATGTTTAATGGTCTTGCCGGAAGGCAGGGTCTTTCATACCTGAATTTTCCCGAAATTCGGCAGTATTTTGACAAAGCCAAACATCCAACCGAAATCAATTTTTATGAAGGTAATGACAGGGAATGGCCTGCAAACTTAGATTTATATGCTGCCGTTAGCGGATTTACCTTGCAGGCGATGCGCGAAGGCTTCCGGGAAACAGATACTGCTTTGGTGTCGAAAATGTTTCAGCAGGAAATAGAATTAAGCGAACGTTTAAGGCGCAGAGGTCGGCTTTTTGATGCTGTTCAAAAACTGGAGCAGTTGCAGGATAAGTATGAAGGCTTCCCCGTTCAGATTGATTTAAGGCAAAGAATACGTGATCTCACAGATTCAAATTTCAGAAGTCAGCGAAGGGAATATAATCGCAATGAAAACCTGGAATTGGAAAAGAGAGAAGAATATCAATACTACCTGGAAACCGACCTTATTACCAGCAATTTTGAGAATATAGGTTGGTGGGTAAATGAGATGGAAGAGCTCGAAAAAATGCAGGAAAATGCCAATCCTTTTCGGTCTAATGTCGGGCACAGGTTAGAAGCATATCTAAAGCTTGCTACCAGAGATTACTACAATCAAATTATGGAGACCGATGCTAATATAGACATGAAGGTCTACACGGCAGTTCTAAGAACTGTGCTGGATAACAACGATCCCGAAGCTTATTTGAAAATTATAGAAATCGCGGGTGGAGACGGGGATATGGAAACCGCTATGCTGTATCTCGAAGATCTGTTGAAAACCGGTTTTTCAGATATGGAAAAATTGTATAAAATGGAGGGGATGCTCGATCTCAAATTTAGCCGGGAGTATAATGCCTTGATTAAGAAATACCTGGGAAAGTCAAAATATTACGATGAAGCTACCCCTGAAGCGGAAGTGGTAAATTAAATTTTCTGAAACCAACACCTCCGGCGGGACGGTTGGACTTAAGGAAGCCGGAGGCTGATTTCATTATCAGTATTTTTTGATTAATAGCTTCAGAAATTATAGGGAAACATAGAAGCTTAATTTATAGAAGTCATTGGGAGAAAACCTGCTGTCCTCATCGGCAAGGTTCCCGCCGAAAGAGAATCGTAGCCCCGCATTTCCTTTTTGAAATTGCAAGTAAGGTCCCAACCAAACATAACCATCGGCACGTTCCAGATCTGAACCTCCATTGGTTTCTCCTCCCGAGAGATACAATTCTTCAAAATGCCCTCCCAACGAAAAGAAATTGGAGAATTTATAACCCAGGTTAGCCCAGTAATGCACATAATTATTTGTGGCCTGCCCGGCTTGAGTATTGTTAGAAAGTGCGGCATAATACCCGAAATAGAATTCTCCTTCTAAAGCTTCAGAATCATAATTTAGGGTAAGGTTAGGCACAATTCCATCTCCAATAATCCCTTCCTGAGCGGCACCGCTTGAAAGCAGGCTTCCCATCGTAAAACCCAAACTTGGGTTGATATCGAAATTGCCCAGACTCTTGTTGTATCCAATCCCGAACTCGGTCCATTGCCCCCAGGCCGATCCCGTACCGGCACCCCATTGAATTCCATAAACTGTAAAAGCATCGGTTTCGGTAAATTGATAGGCCAGGCTCATCATTGGGTTAAAACCAAAAAAGGCATCGTGATTAAGGCTTAGATCGGCGCTTATCCTTTCAAAAGGCGGCTCTTGCTGAGCTAATGAATTTTGGCTGCATAGCAGTGATCCAAAGAAGAAAACCAGTAGTGTTTGTTTTTTAAACATAATTAAAAATTTAGTGGTTAAAAGTGTTTAGGCGTGTGGTTTTGTTATTTGGATTTTAAAATATTATCGGTTGGCTGTACCAAATTCGGCATAGGCATCCATCCCGTGTTCGTGAACATCGAGGCCTTCGGTTTCTTCTCTTTCTTCCATTCGAAGCCCCATAGTAGATTTAATGATGTACAGTAAAATAAATGCTGAAACACAGCAAAAAGCGCCTACAACTCCAATGCCGGTAAGTTGTGCGAGAAATTGATCCAGCCCGGCCAGGCTTCCGAAGATGCCAACGGCCAGGGTACCCCAAATTCCGCAGGCAAGATGAACCGCCACGGCACCAACGGGATCATCGAGTTTAAGCCGGTCTACCATTGCAACCCCAAATACGATTACCGCCCCGGCTACTAAACCTATAAGCACCGCATCTAAGGGGCTCATCACATCGGCACCTGCAGTAATGCCTACCAGGCCGCCAAGTATGCCGTTTAGAAACATGGTAAGGTCATAATTTTTATAGGTGAAAGTTGAAACCAGGAAGGCTGAAATCCCTCCTGAAGCGGCTGCAAGACAGGTGGTAACCAGTGTTATTGAGGTTAGCGATGGATCGGCCGAAAGTACCGAACCTCCGTTGAAACCAAACCAGCCCAGCCAGAGAATAAAAACCCCTGCAGTAGCCAGTGGAATATTATGCCCGGGAATGGCGTGCGATGTTCCGTCTTCTCCAAATTTCCCCAGGCGTGCCCCCAGTAAATAAATGGCGATCAAAGCTGCCCAACCACCAACCGAATGAACGATGGTAGAACCTGCGAAATCGTAGAAGCCCAGCTCATCCAGGAATCCGCCGCCCCATTTCCAGGAGCCAACTATAGGGTAAACCAGGGTGATATAAATTACCGAGAAAAGCATAAAACTACCCAGCTTAATTCGTTCGGCTACCGCCCCCGAGACGATAGTGGCCGCAGTCGCAGCAAACATCCCCTGGAATAAAAAGTCGGTCCAGTAGGTATAGCCTTCATTATAGGCAAGGTCTAAAGAACCATTGGCTATGGGTGCCTCCAGGCCAAATAATCCCAGGAAATAATCGGGGATCACTCCGGCGAAAAAAGATTCGGGGTACATTAGGTTGAAACCTAATAGACTGTAAAACAATAGCCCGGCACAAATGATAAATACATTTTTGAAAAGAATATTAATCGCGTTTTTTTGACGGGTGAGTCCCACTTCCAGAAGCGAGAATCCCAAATGCATAAAGAATACCAGGGCGGTACACAACATCATCCAAACATTATTTGTAGTAAGTAATTCCATAAACAGAAAATTTTGAGTGGTAATAAATTTTAGGAAAGAGCCTCTTTTCCTTTTTCTTTGGTGCGAATGCGATAGGTTTGTTCAACCGGGGAGACGAAAATTTTACCATCTCCCACCGCGCCGGTATAGGCGGCCTCCAGAATAGTCTCAACGGTTCGCTCTACATTTTCATCTGATACGACCAGCGAAATCTTCCGCCTTTGAATATCGGTCGTGCTATAGGAAACCCCCCGATATACATGGCCTTGCTTCTCATTGCCTACACCCGTTACGTCCCAATAACTAAAAAAATTCACCTCGGTTTGATGCAGGGCTTTTTTTACTTCGTCGAATCTCGACTTTCTAATAATTGCTTCTATTTTTTTCATAAAAACTATATTTTCCAACTGGTGTAAATGTATAAAATTATAGATATACCCATAAATAAATAGGGGTATCAGGGTAATTAATACGAATAATTAAAAATAAACCCCTAAATTTTTAGTGGTGCATTTTTAAATTAGTGTTTTTTGAGAGGTTTTTAAAATTTTTGGGTTTGATGAAGCGGTTTTAAGAGGAGAGTGACCTAAAAAACCCAAAAAATTGTAAGAAAAGGACTTCTAATACAGCAGAAAAGGAAAAACAACAGAGCAATTAGATGTACATAGAGGGGCAAAACAAAAAAGCCATCACAAAATGCGATGGCTTCCAGAGATGTTTTTTGAGCTTAGATTTTCTTATTCTACCGGGATGTAAAGGTGAGTAATCCATTTGGCCGGATTTACTTCCTGATCTGCATTATTTAATAATACCTCGAAAGGCCGGCTATCTTCAGCTGCCCGAATATCGTTTTCATTCATATAGCTATAGGCGGTTTCCCAGGCTTCTTCAATATTTTTATAGTCACCTTTCAGGCTTACCCTTAAGGCTCTTTGGTTGGGCATATAAGCATTTAAAATCTCGCTATCTCTGGGAGTGATAACTTCAGCAGCGGTGAAAATTCCGGCCGAGAAAATTGCTGTGCCTGCATTGCTGTTTATCTCATTATATAGAATAAAGGGATTTCCGCTTTTTTCGATATTGTTTTCCTCCATAAAACGCTCGACATCTTCCAGCATGGTATTGGCTTTTTCCCGCACCTGGATTCTCCTGGTCGCCGTAGTAGTGTACATATAATATCCCCCGCCGTGCTGGGTAATCCCATCTACAGTAATACTGTAAACTTCCATTTTTCGGGTAACAGAATTGCCAAGTTGCTCCAGGCCCTGCCTAAATTTAGGTCTCAACATTTCAGTGATGCTTCCATCCATAAAGCTAAACGCAAGTTTTTCCATAAAGCTTTGTTTGCCTTTCATTTCCCAGCTTACCCGGGTGCTATCTTCCATTTCTTCGAAACGCCAGTGTACATCGCTAACCGATTCTCCAAAGGGGGTCTTAAAAATCAATTTTTGATCTATTTCCGAAAATGGTTTTGAAGCTATGGTTTGAATTTCGCCATCCCCGCTGTCTTCACTTTTCCAGGAATAGGAAGCGCCTTCTCCCGAGGTTTTTTCGGCGTACTCTACGATCATATCTTCACTATCCTCAGACCAGGGTTCCCAATTTTCCCAGTTTTTTAATTCATCAACTTCTTTAAAAACCAATTCCCGGGGAGCATTAATCATTTCTGTCTCCTTAATATGATAGTTTCCATCTTTGGTGGCTATATATATAGAACCGGCAATTATGATGATAAGCAGTAAAAAGAATAGATACTTAAAAATTTTCATGGGTTATTAGGTTGGTTGTAAGGCTAAATTATGAAATATCTTACAGCAATTTATCGTTGAAGCCAGGATTTGATAAAAAACAACAGGATGATAAAGGCGATAAAGCCTAATAACACAAAAAGGCTTCCGCGATAATATTTACGATGAAGTTTTAAATCTTTGCGATAGGCGAAAATCATAACCCCGATAAAGCTTACCAGAAAGATTCCTGCAAAAATGAGTTGTCCCGTGCTGAACATTTTTTATTTGTTTTAAGCAAAGTTACATTTTAAGCCTTAAATCGGGCCATTTAAACAGCTCATAAAGATTAATTTTCATAGGCCGTGTAAATCCTATAACAACAAAAAGCCCGAAACAGGTTCAGGCTTTTTGATGTTTTAATGGGTTTTCCCTAAGGAGGAAATTATTTAACCTCGTATCTCCAGCCAAATTTATCTTCGGCCTGATTGTATTGAATTTTCATTAGTTTGTCTTTGAAAAATTTGGCATAAGAATCTTCCAGTTTAGGAAGTTCAAATTTTTCGTTTTTGAAACCAAACCCCGAAATAGGGTTGATTACCGTAGCGGTTCCCGAACCAAAAATTTCCTTTAGTTCCCCGGCTCGTGCTGCTTCGACCACTTCCATCACACTTACCCTGCGAATTTCTATAGGAATATTGAATTCTTCAGCCAGCGTAATCACGCTTTTTCGGGTTACGCCATCCAGAATACGATCGTTGGTAGGGGCAGTGATTAATTTGTCTCCAATCCTGAAGAAAATATTCATAGTACCGGCTTCTTCCAGGTATTCGTGGGTTTTTGCATCGGTCCATATTATTTGCTGGAAACCTTCTTCTTTGGCCAGATTTGTTGGGTAGAACTGCGCGGCATAGTTTCCTGCCGCTTTGGCAAAACCAACCCCGCCATCGGCAGCGCGGCTGTATTTTTCTGAAAACTGAACTCTAACCTCCCCGCTGTAATAAGCCTGGGCGGGAGAACAAATAATCATAAATTTATATTCTTTAGAAGGGTTTGCCGAGACACATTCTTCAGTAGCAATTACAAAGGGCCTTATGTAAAGCGAATTTCCAAACCCGGCTTTGATCCAGTCTTTATCGAGTTTAAGCAATTCTTCAAGCCCGGCGAAGAAATATTCTTCAGGAATTTCGGGAATGGCGAGTCTTTTACTCGATTTGTTGATTCTTCGGAAGTTCTCATCGGGTCGAAAAAGAAAAATTCGGTCTTCTTCATCTTTGTAGGCTTTCATTCCTTCGAAAACAGCCTGGCCGTAATGAAAAACTTTTGCTGAAGGCATTAATTGCAACGGGCCGTAAGGCTGAATTTTAGGAGCCTGCCATTCCCCGTTTTTATAGTCACACACCATCATATGATCTGAAAAGACTTCTCCAAAAACAAGTTTGTCGAAGTTTACCGAATTGATTTTTGAAGTTTCTGCTTTCTGGATCGTAAGGCTGGAAGTGTCAAATTTCATTGTATGAGTTTTATTGAACAAATTTACCCATTAAATGGGAGATTCAAAATCTAAAGTTTTGGTAAATTTGACTTTTTTAAAGACTTAACCCAAAATACTAACAATATGAAATATCTTCTGGCATTCCTTTTTCTAAGTTCTGTTATAGCCTGTAAAAATTCTTCTGAAAAGTCTGAGACCGAAATCGCTTCCGTGAATCAGGAAGTGAAGTATGAAAAATTTGGCGATGAAATTCAGGCTGCCAATGCACTTTCTGTTGAAGCTTTAAATGAAAAATACGAGAATCTGCAGCCCGGCGATACGCTTCAGCTTAAATTTGCCGGAAAGGTAAACAGTGTTTGTAAGATGAAGGGTTGCTGGATGAAGCTTGACCTGCCCGGCGACGAGGAAGTAAGGGTGACTTTTAAGGATTACGGCTTCTTTGTGCCGAAGGATATAGAAGACAGAGAAGTAATCGTAGAAGGAAAAGCGTTCTTGAAGGAAATTTCAGTAGAAGATCAAAAGCATTTTGCTGAAGATG
The DNA here is from genome assembly GCF_054121495.1 of Salegentibacter haimaensis. Taxonomy (NCBI): domain Bacteria; kingdom Pseudomonadati; phylum Bacteroidota; class Flavobacteriia; order Flavobacteriales; family Flavobacteriaceae; genus Salegentibacter; species Salegentibacter haimaensis. The sequence continues at coordinate 56,409 of NZ_JBSYGH010000005.1, read as the reverse complement.
AAGGCAAATCTGAAGAGGAAATCGCGGCTATTACCCAGGCTCAATTAATAAAAAGTTTTGAGGCTCACGGGCTGCTGCTAAAAGATTAAGATTGGAAAGAAAGATCATTATTACCGGCGATGGCTCGGTAAGCATACATATACCTGAGTGGAATGAACAATATCATTCCAAACACGGCGCAATTCAGGAAGCCCTGCACGTTTTTATAGAAATGGGTTTAAACCGGGTACTGGAGACCTCGCGAAAAACTGAAGTTTCAATTCTGGAAATCGGGTTTGGCACCGGGCTTAATGCTTTTATTACCTACCTCGAAGCCGCCGAAAAAAATCTTACAATACACTATACCGGGGTAGAGGCTTATCCTGTAACTTCAAAAGAGATTGCTGCCCTTAATTATGCTGAAGCCTTAAATGCTCAAAGTTCGGCCGGTGTTTTGACCGAAATGCATAGTGTAGCCTGGGAGTCTTTTTCTTCGATTGCTCCCTTTTTCGAATTAAAAAAGCAGCAGAAGAAATTTCACGCAATAAATGATATTGAAACTTACGATCTTATTTATTTCGATGCCTTTGGCGCCCGGGTACAACCCGAGCTTTGGACAGAGGAGATCTTTAGTTTGATGTATGCGGCCTTAAAGCCCGGCGGAATACTCGTAACCTATGCCGCTAAAGGCAGTGTGAGAAGAGCTCTGCAGAAGGTTAATTTTTTCGTTGAAAGGCTTCCCGGGCCTCCGAATAAACGCGAAATGTTAAGAGCTACAAAAAATTAGCGGCTATGGCTGTTAAACCTCTAATAAAGGGCTAGCTGCCTTGGCCTGCAGTAATTACCTTGTAAATAAAAAATGCGAGTATTAATTACAGGAGCCACCGGTTTGGTAGGTAGTAAAATAGTAGAGCTTTGCCGGGACAAAGGCATAGAGGTACACTACCTTACGACCAGTAAAGATAAAATCGAAAACAAGCCCGATTATAAAGGTTTTTACTGGAACCCAGATAAAGACCAGATAGATCCCGCCGCCTTTAATGAGGTAGATACGATAATTCATCTTGCCGGCACCAGCATAGCACAGCGCTGGACCCCCGATAAGAAAAAAGAAATTCTCAACAGCCGAATTCAAACGGCCAAATTGCTATTTAAAAATTTGCAGGAAGACCAGGGCCAGGTAAAGCAATTTATCTCGGCCAGTGCTATTGGAATTTACCCCAGCTCGTTGGAGAAATTATATTCTGAAGCCGATAATGGAGTAGACGATTCATTTGTAGGAGAGGTGGTAGTAAAATGGGAAGAAGCCGCCGATGAATTCGAGGACCTGGGTCTCAAGGTTTCAAAAGTAAGAATAGGTCTTGTACTCGCTGAAGATGGCGGGATGCTGGAAAAATTAAAGGAACCCGTAGCCTTTAATGTGGGCGCACCCCTTGGCAGCGGTAATCAATGGCAAAGCTGGATACATATAGAAGATTTAGCCCGCATATTTTTACACCTGCTTCAAAATAAACTGGAGGGCACTTATAACGCGGTAGCTCCCAATCCTGTGACCAATAAAGAACTGGTAAGAGAAGTTGCCTCGCAAATGGGGAAACCGGTCTGGCTGCCGCCTATACCGGGTTTCGCTTTAAAACTGGCCCTGGGAGAAATGGCGCATTTGCTTTTGTCAAGTCAGTTGGTGAGTTCAAATAAAATTGAAAAAACCGGTTTTGTCTTCAAATATGTAAACCTGCCCAAAGCCTTAGACAAGCTTATAGCTTAAATTTTATGGTTTTTAAACTTTTTGTTTATTTCGCGCTTCCGGAATTTAAAATGACATTTTGACACCGGGAACAGCTTGGCAATACTTTTGCCCAAAATGAGCCAGATTAAACGTCGATAAAATGAGCAAAAAGAAAAAGCATATAGATAAGGAACAGGATACTCCTGTTAAAGATCAGGTTGAAGAGGTGATAGATGAAGCGATAAATGATGTGGAGTCTGAGTCTAAAGAAGATTCAGGTGAAGGACAATCTGAGACAGAAAAAATTTCCGAAGAACTTCAGAAGGAAAAAGATAAATTTTTAAGGCTCTTCGCCGAATTCGAAAACTATAAGAAACGTACTTCCAAAGAACGACTTGAGTTATTTAAAACTGCCAACCAGGAAGTAATGTCAGCTTTATTGCCGGTGCTTGACGATTTTGACAGAGCACTCAATGAGATTAAAAAATCGGGCGACAAGGATATGCTTAAGGGAGTAGAGTTAATTCACAATAAATTTAGAGAAACCCTGCGTAGCAAAGGCCTGGAGGTGGTAGAGGTAAAGGAAGGCGATAATTTCGATGCCGAAATTCACGAGGCCATCACTCAAATCCCTGCGCCTAACGATAAGCTTAAAGGCAAGATAGTTGATGTGGTAGAGCGCGGATACAAACTTGGGGAACGAATTATTCGCTATCCAAAGGTAGTAACCGGCAAGTAGAAAGCTTTTAGAATTCTAAAAAAACGAGATGAAAGAAGATTATTACGACATACTGGGATTAAGCAAGAACGCTTCAACGGCTGAAATTAAAAAGGCATACCGAAAGAAAGCTATCGAGTATCACCCCGATAAGAATCCGGGTGACACTAAGGCTGAAGAGATGTTTAAAAAGGCGGCTGAAGCTTATGAGGTGCTGAGTAATGAAGACAAACGTGCCCGTTATGATCGTTTTGGTCACCAGGCCTTTGAAGGTGGCGGCGGCTTTGGCGGCGGCGGTATGAATATGGATGATATCTTTAGCCAGTTTGGAGATATTTTCGGCGGTGGCTTTGGCGGCGGCGGATTTTCTGGTTTTGGTGGTGGTTTTGGCGGCGGAAGACGTCGTGCTAAAGGAAGTAATTTGCGCATTCGCGTGAGCCTTACTTTGGAAGAAATTGCCAACGGAGTTGAAAAGAAAATCAAGGTAAAGCGTAAAATTCAGGCCCCGGGGACCACTTATAAAACCTGTTCGGCCTGTAATGGTACCGGCCAGGTAACCCGAATTACCAATACCATCTTAGGAAGAATGCAAACGGCTTCTCCCTGTGGTACCTGTGCCGGAAGCGGTAAAATTATAGATAATCGTCCACCTGAAGCCGATGCTCAGGGGCTTGTGATGAAGGAGGAAACCGTTTCTATTAAAATTCCGGCGGGAGTTGAAGATGGAATGCAGCTTAAGGTAGCCGGAAAAGGAAACGACGCCCCCGGGGATGGTATTCCCGGAGATCTCCTGGTCGCCATCGAAGAAAAAAATCATCCCAGCCTGCAAAGGGAAGGCGATAATTTACATTACGACCTCTATATAAGTTATTCTGAAGCGGTTTTGGGCACTTCCCGTGAAATCGATACGGTTAGCGGCAAGGTGCGTATCAAGATCGATGAAGGTGTGCAAAGCGGAAAAATTCTGAGACTTCGCGGTAAAGGAATCAGCAATCTTAACGGATATGGAAAGGGTGATCTCCTGGTTCATGTGAATGTTTGGACACCTAAAACCTTAAATAAAGAACAACGCGAATTTTTCGAGAAGATGGCTAATGACGAGAATTTCCAGCCAAACCCCGAAAAAAGCGATAAGTCATTTTTTGAAAAAGTTAAAGATATGTTTTCTTAAAAGCTGTCTTTTAAGAAAAAATTTATATATTTGATTATCACTAAGTCAATTAGTGATAATTTTTCTTTTTCATAGCAATTTTTTTCCCATCCTTAATTCCCATTAAGGGTGGGTTTTGTGTTTTTAGAACCCGCCCTGGGTTATAAAATCTTCTTAATTCAAATATTTTCCACCGCTATTTCGATATATTTACTTTATAAGATTAAGTTGAGATTAAGCCCGGGTAATGATCGGGTGTTCCAAACGCTATTCTTCCGGCTTAGTCTAAGCTAAACTTAACCAGCTTTTTTATGGATAATCTTTTGGTTGCAGAACAGGTCTCTAAACGCTTTGGGGATTTTACTGCACTCAATAATGTTTCGATTAAAATTCCCAGGGGCAGTATTTTTGGTTTACTGGGGCCTAATGGTGCCGGCAAAACCACCCTGCTGCGTATCATCAACCAAATCACAATGCCCGACCAAGGCCGGGTTTTGCTGGAAGGCCGTCCCCTTCATCCTGATGATATTCGCCATATTGGGTATTTGCCTGAAGAACGTGGTCTTTACAAATCTATGAAAGTAGGTGAGCAGGCGCTGTATCTCGCCCGGCTAAAAGGCTTATCTAAGGCAGAGGCCAAAAAGGAATTGGAATACTGGTTTGAGAAACTCGAAATGATGCCCTGGTGGAATAAAAAGATCCAGGAGCTATCTAAGGGAATGGCACAAAAAGTTCAGTTTGTGATAACTGTGCTTCATAAGCCTAAATTGTTGATTTTCGATGAACCTTTTAGCGGATTTGACCCCGTTAATGCCGGGATCATTAAAAAAGAGATCCTTCAGCTTAAAGAAAAAGGAGCCACCATACTTTTTTCTACTCACAGAATGGAGAGCGTTGAGGAGCTTTGCGATTATATGGCGCTCATTCATAAATCCAATAAATTGCTGGATGGTAAAGTAGCCGATATTAAAAGGCAGTATAAAGCCAATACTTACGAAATAGGGATCGATGTTCCCGATGAAGCTGTTTTTTTAAATGAACTTCAGGAAAAATATGAGCTGAAAAAAGCAAAATTCAAGAGCATTAATCCCGATGTGAAATTTCGGGTAAAACTTCAGCAAGATGTTTCTTCGAATGAGTTGTTACAATATTTGATTCAGAAAGGAAGGGTGAACCATTTTGAAGAAGTGATTCCCAGCGTAAACGATATTTTTATTAAAACCGTGACCCGTAATGCGTAATCTTAAATTAATTATACATCGGGAATATTTGGCCAGGGTTAGAAACCGCACCTTTATCGTGATGACTTTTCTTAGCCCCGTAATCCTGGCTGCAATGTTCGTTTTAATAGCTTACCTAAGTATGCTGAATAGCAGCGAACAAAAAATCATCGGGATTTATGATGAAACCGGTTTGTTTCTGGAGGAATTTAAGGATACAGAACAGGTGCAGTATCTTAATTTTTCGGGGAGTGAGCTTGAAAAGGCAAAAAACACCGTTAGGGATCAGGAGTATTTTGGGCTTATTTATATTCCGAAGAGAGAACCTGAAGGGGTTGGTACCATTCAATTCTTCGGAAATGATGCTCCCGGCCTGGGTACGGTGCAGGCCATAGAAAAAACCATCTCCCAGCGGCTTACCCATTTGGAGCTGATTGAACGTGGCGTAGATGTAGACGAATTGGAAAGCAGCAGGCAAAAGGCCAGTGTACAAATTCAGAATTTTTCGGGGCAGGAAACCTCAAAAATCAATACCTATATAAAGATGTTTTTTGGAGGTATAGCCGGCTATTTGCTTATGATGTTCATCATTATTTATGGCAATATGGTGATGCGCAGTGTGATTGAAGAGAAAACCAATCGTATTATAGAAATTATAGTATCGTCGGTTAAACCCCTGCATTTAATGCTGGGAAAGGTTTTAGGGACATCGCTGGCCGGGCTTACTCAGTTTAGCATTTGGGTAATCCTGGGGTTACTACTTATTTATGTAGGAGCGATGAGTTTTAATATAGACCTAGCTGCGGTAGAACAAAACCAAAGTCAAAATCTTGAGCAATTTTCAAATCCTGAATTTGCCAATCTCTTTACCGACATATTTAATTTGCCGATTTTTAGTCTGCTCATCTTTTTTCTCATCTATTTCCTGCTGGGCTATTTTCTATATTCAGCCATTTATGCAGCTATTGGTGCGGCCGTAGACAGCGAGACCGATACCCAACAATTTATGTTTCCGGTAATTTTACCCTTAATGTTAGGAATATATGTAGGTTTTTTCTCGGTAATCGAAAATCCGCATGGTAGTGTGTCTACTATTTTTTCAATGATCCCCTTTACCTCGCCTATAGTTATGCTTATGCGTATACCCTTTGGAGTGCCCTGGTGGGAGTTAACCATTTCATTATCGCTTTTGATTCTAACTAATTTCCTGGTGGTGTGGATTGCCGCTAAAATTTACCGGGTAGGGATTTTAATGTATGGTAAAAAACCCAGCTATAAAGAACTCTATAAATGGCTTAAATATTAATTTATGCAGGAAGATACCGGTGAAAAAATTGTTGAGGTTTTAGAGGAAAATATCTGGGTGCATATTCAGAATTTCTGGAATTTTTCTCTACATAGTTATGAGATTGGCGGGAAGCCGGTGTCTATTACTATTGGCTTGATCTTACTGGTGGTTTTTGCCTTTATTTTCACCAGTATCATCCTTAGGTTAATTCGTGGTTTTATCACCAGTAAGCTGGGAGAAAGTGATAAATTAAAGTTTGTTTCAATCTTTAAATTTATCAAGTATATAGTCTATGTTGCTGTTATACTAATAACCCTTAGTTCGGCAGGTATAGATATTACCATACTTTTAACAGCTTCTGCAGCTTTATTTGTAGGTATAGGTTTAGCTTTACAGGAGTTATTTCAGGATATCATTGGTGGTATTTTTATAATTATAGACAAGTCTTTGCTGGTTGGTGATATTATCGAAATGGATGGCCGGGTAGGAAGGGTTTTTGAAATCAAACTGCGAACTACGAGGGCACTCACCCGGGATGATAAAGTGATGATCATTCCCAACCATAAATTTATTAGCGATGTTATCTTTAATTACACGCAAAACCATACCACCACCCGCGAATTTGTAAGGGTAGGGGTAGCTTATGGGAGTGAAACCAAAAAAGTTGAAAAGCTTATGCTGGAATGTACAACTGAAATTAAAAGCATTTTAAAGAGTCCAAAGCCTTTCGTGTTATTTGAAGACTTTGGCGATTCGGCATTGATTTTTTCAGTGCATTTTTATGTGACCGATAGTTTTGTAGACCCTAAAATTAAGAGTGATTTAAGATTTAAAATAGATCAAAAATTCAGAGAAAATAATATTACGATCCCATTTCCACAGCGGGATGTACATTTTTACCCAACCACAAATCAACCTGGATTATGAAAAAAAACCTCTGTTTGGTGTTGATGATTCTTCTGGGAATCTCTTTTGAAGCCAAGTCCCAATCGGCAGATCTGGCGAGAATAGAATATACCTATTTCCCGCAAACCGATTCTGATAATTCCTTTAGAAGATTTCGCACCTTCGTGAATTTCCCCATTAAACTAAATGATAAGGACGCCTATTTGGTGCCGGGAATCGAATATCGCAATGTGAATTTTAAATACAACGACATAGAGCCTTTTCAAACTCAAAACCTGGACAGGTTTCAGTCTTTTTCTGCCAATCTCGGATACACTTTTAAGATGAGTGAATACTGGAGGTTTGGAACCGAATTTGGTGTGAGGGCAGCTTCCAATTTTTCTTCGGAAGAATTAATTAATGACGACCTTATCTATACCGGCTCTGTTTATTTTATAAAAATCAAGGAAGATGAACGGTATATTGAACCCTGGCGACTTATTTTAGGACTAAATTATTCTACCACCACCGGGTTTCCCTTTCCATTACCTATTATTAATTATTACAAACGCTTTGATCAAAACTGGTCGTACACCGTGGGAACCCCCAAATCGAATCTGAAATACTATTTTAATGATAAACACTCTATGCAGGCTTTTGTAACCCTGGATGGATTTTTTGCCAATATTCAGGAGAATTTTAATCCGCATCCGATGACCCGCCCAAATAGCGACAATCTGGCCGAGAGTATTTCAATGACTATTTTATTAAGTGGATTAGGTTATGAATATCGTTTTACCGATCATATCGCGTTCTATTCTTATGCGGGCTGGACGATTTTAAATGATATTAGACTGCGGGATAGCAACCTGGATGATGTTTATACAATTAATGAAACCAATACTTTTTATGCCCGTGGAGGCTTAAAATTTACAATCCTATAAATTATGCCTAGAATTCTTTTAATAGAAGATGAAGCTTCTATAAGGCGCGTGCTGGTTAAAATTCTAACTGAAGAAAGCGAAAACTATCAGGTAGAAGAAGCCGCCGACGGCCTTGAAGGAGTGGAAAAAATAAAAGACGAAGATTTCGATCTGGTACTTTGTGATATTAAAATGCCTAAGATGGATGGCGTAGAAGTGCTTGAAGCCATCAAAAAAATTAAGCCCGAAGTGCCCGTGGTGATGATCTCGGGTCACGGCGATCTCGATACGGCCGTGAATACGATGAAACTCGGAGCCTTCGATTATATCTCAAAACCGCCAGATTTAAACCGCCTGCTTAATACAGTGCGAAATGCACTGGACCGTAAAGAACTGGTAACCGAAAATACCCGTTTAAAAAAGAAGGTAGGCAAGAATTATCAAATGATTGGGGATAGTGCAGGTATAAAACGCATTAAAGATTTGATCGAAAAAGTAGCTCCTACCGATGCCCGCGTGCTAATTACCGGCCCCAACGGAACCGGGAAAGAACTCGTAGCCCACTGGCTGCATCAAAAAAGCGACCGCTCCAAGGGGCCAATGATAGAGGTGAACTGTGCAGCAATTCCGTCAGAGCTTATTGAAAGTGAACTGTTTGGTCACGTAAAAGGTGCGTTTACTTCGGCTAATAAAGACAGGGCCGGTAAGTTTGAAGCCGCCAACGGCGGAACCATTTTCCTTGATGAGATTGGAGATATGAGCCTTTCGGCCCAGGCCAAGGTTTTAAGGGCGCTTCAGGAGAATAAAATTTCAAGGGTAGGAAGCGATAAGGACATTAAAGTTAATGTGAGGGTAATTGCCGCCACCAATAAGGATCTTCAAAAGGAAATAGAAGATAAAAAATTCAGGGAAGACCTTTATCACAGGCTGGCCGTAATTCTAATCGAGGTACCGCCATTAAATGAGCGCCGGGAAGATATCCCACTTTTAGTGGAGTATTTCGCTGAAAAAATTTCTGAAGAACAGGGGAGCAACACCAAAAATTTCACCGACTCGGCCATTAAGAAATTACAGGAACTCGACTGGCCTGGGAATATTCGTGAACTGCGAAATGTGGTAGAACGCCTTATTATCCTGGGCGGTAGTGAAGTAACAGAAGAAGATGTACAATTATTTGCCAGTAAATTCTAGCAGCTAATTTTCCTTAGGCGGCGGCGTGTATCTTAAAAAATACATGGTGTCGCCACTGGGATGTTGCCATTCGTGAAAAAGATCAAAACCAAATCTTTGATATACCACGGCATTTTTGCGCATTCGGGTTTCAGCATATAGCGGAATCTGATATAATTTTGCACGGCGGTAAAACTCATCTTTCATCTCCTTGCCCACCTGAGTGTCGGCACCACGTGAATCTTTCAAAATTCCCCAAAACCAGCAGTAGAGATATTCCCCTTCTTTAGGACGCTGGTCTTTTAAATATTTCTGATTTTTTAAAATTCCCAAGGCATTTTTTATCCCGGTTACATTCCAAACCAGTTTTAATTGAGTCCACAGCTCTTTCCAAATCTGGTTGTCTTGGCGGCTGGTTTTAAACAGGATGGCGATTCCCTTTCGGTTTTCAGAAATGATCAAAGCATCTTTCTCAATGGCTTTTTCGACCATATGAGTGGCCAGATATCGAAACCGGCGATCTTCATTTTTGCCTTTTTTTACCACCTCTAACGAAGAAGGAATTTCCTTTAGTAAAGTGGTTACCTTCTCAATAATCTCCTGCTTTTCTGCTTCTTTCAAACTGCTAAGAATTTGGCGCAAGATAGGAATTTTTCAGGTTTTGGAATAGCTTTTGGTTCAGAGGATGTCGAGAACTAATTCTTCAAAATATCAAAATTTGCTGCGGAAATGCCTTGCTTCCAAAAGAATAATTATTTTCGTGCCGCAAGCTGGTTTATTAAAAATTTCACTGTCTTATGAAAAAGATCATTTCAGTATTACTTTTTATCCTTTTTTCCATTTCCATAAATGCACAGATGTCTGAAGCTGCTTCAGACTCCCTTATGCTTCGTAAGGTTTATGATATGTCTTTGCTCAACGGAAAGTCTTATGATTGGCTGGAACATTTGTCGAATAAAATTGGCGGAAGACTTTCAGGTTCAGTAAATGCTCAAAAGGCGGTAGACTATACTAAAAAAGAGCTAGAAACACTTGGCCTGGATAAGGTTTGGTTGCAGCCGGTTATGGTCCCAAAATGGACCCGCGGGCCCAGGGAACACGCCTTTATACAAACTGGGCCGGGAATGACTACTGAAGTAAATATTGCCGCACTTGGCGGCTCTGTAGCTACCCCCGAGGGGGGGCTTAAAGCACAGGTGATAGAAGTTCAGGGTCTGGAACAGCTCGAAGAATATGGCAGGGAGCAAATTGAAGGAAAAATTGTATTCTATAATCGCCCTATGCGTCCCGATCTTATTCATACTTTTGAAGCCTATGGAGGCTGCGTAGACCAGCGTTATTCGGGGGCTGAAGCCGCTGCCAAATATGGGGCAGCCGGGGTAATCGTGAGATCTTTAAGCCATAAAATCGATAAATATCCGCATACAGGTTCGATGAGTTATGGGAATTTGCCCGACTCTAAAAAAATTCCTGCGGCAGCCATAAGTACCAAAGATGCAGAGTTTCTTAGCGGAATGCTAAAACTTAGAAAAGATCTTGATTTCTATTTCAAGCTAAGCTCCAAAAATCACGGTGAAGTTGAATCCTATAATGTGATTGGAGAGATAACCGGCAGCGAATTTCCCGGTGAGATCATAGTGGTTGGCGGGCATTTGGATTCCTGGGATTTAGGTGACGGTGCTCACGATGACGGTGCCGGCGTTGTACAATCTATGGAAGTTCTTAGGCTGTTTAAAGAATTGAACTATAAACCTAAAAGAACTATTAGGGTGGTGCTCTTTATGAATGAAGAAAACGGACTTCGCGGCGGGAACAAATATGCCGAAGTAGCCAGGCAGAAAAACGAAAATCACATTTTTGCTTTGGAGAGCGATGCGGGAGGCTTCACTCCCCGCGGATTCTCTTTCGAAGCCGATGAAGCTCAATTTGCCCAAATTCAATCCTGGCAGTCGCTGTTTAAGCCTTACCTCATTCATTATTTCGAATTGGGAGGCAGCGGTGCCGATATAGGCCCCCTTCGGGGTGGTGACCTGGTTTTGGCCGGGCTAAGACCCGATTCCCAGCGGTATTTCGACCATCATCACGCCGCTACCGATACTTTTGATGCGGTTAATAAACGCGAACTCGAACTCGGCGCTGCCACGATGACCTCCCTCATCTTTCTCGTAGATAAATATGGAATCAAACAAATTTCAACCAGCCAGCAAACCAAATTATAGTATAAACTAAAAACCGGAATTTTTTGTTCCGGTTTTTTATTTTTATGCACTGAAATTAAATCCTATTAAACTCCCAAAGCCTTTAAAAGCTCTTATATTTGCAGGCTCAAATTTAAGCAAGTGCAATTACAGGCCTACACCAAAGAATTCGGGAAAAACCTTCATATCGCCTTTCCGGTGATGCTGGGCCAACTGGGCCATGTAATGGTAGGCCTGGTAGATAACCTAATGATTGGAAGGTTGGGCGCCGCGCCCCTGGCGGCGGTTTCCCTTGGTAACAGCCTGGTATTTATAGCCCTTTCGTTAGGCATAGGTTTTTCATTTGCTATAACTCCCTTAATCGCCGAAGCCGATGGAGAAGGCAATCTGGAAAAAGGCAGAAGCTATTTTCATCACGGCCTCATTCTGTGCACGATTAACGGGATTTTGCTGTTCATTGCCTTACTGGTGGCCAAACCGGTGTTAAATTATATGGACCAACCTCCCGAGGTGGTTGCTTTGGCGATCCCATACCTGGAGATTGTGGCTTTTTCTATGATTCCGCTAATGGCTTTCCAGGCGTACAAACAATTTGCCGATGGACTTTCTCAAACCAAATATGCGATGTATGCCACTTTACTGGCTAACCTGGTGAATATTTTATTCAATTATTTATTGATCTATGGAATTTGGATCTTCCCCCGACTTGAGCTTCAGGGAGCGGCAATAGGCACCTTGTTATCCCGCTTTTTTATGCTTTGGTTCGTTTGGGAAATTTTACGCCGTAGAAAAAAATTTGCAGCCTATTTTGAATGGAGCCGAAAGGAAATCCTGAAAACTCCAATTTTCAGGCGACTGTTGTCCCTGGGCTTTCCCACTGCGCTACAAATGTTGTTTGAAGTTGCCATTTTTACTGCCACTGTATTCCTGGCGGGAACATTGGGTACCAATCCGCAGGCGGCTAATCAAATTGCTCTTAACCTGGCCTCGATGACTTTTATGATCGCCGTTGGCCTTGGAGTTACTGCCACGATTAGGGTAGGGAATCAAAAAGGCTTAAGACACTTCAAAGACCTACGCCGAATAGCGATGTCTACATTTTTGTTGGTTTTTCTTATCGAAGCGGTTTTTGCCGTGATGTTTATTGCCTTTAAAGATTATTTGCCCGGTTTTTACCTGGACGATGTTGAAGTGATTTTTCTTGCCTCGCAGTTGTTGATCGTAGCCGCACTTTTCCAGCTAAGCGACGGGCTTCAGGTGGTGATTTTAGGTGCCTTAAGAGGTTTGCAGGATGTAAAAATTCCAACGCTTATCTGTTTTATTTCCTATTGGATTATCGGGTTCCCGGTTTCCTGGTATTATGGCAAAGAAGAGCAATTAGGCAGTATGGGCATTTGGTTGGGATTGCTGGCGGGGCTTACGGCTTCAGCATTAATGTTGTATCTTCGGTTTAATTATTTAAGCAAAAAACTAATTGAAAATAAAGCCCCTGTGGCGGTTTAAAATCAAAAATATACTATGGAAATACCTAAATTCCTGATGGGTGATAACACCGATTTTCCCAACGCAGTTTTCGTAATTCATACCGATTTTCCGCGGTTTATCATCAACCTTGAAAATGATGAGGTGGAATGGCTGGAAGAATTCGATTCTGCCGATGAGGAAGAACTCGAAAACGAAACCGAAAACCTTATTCAGCAGGCTTCAGAATTTTATGACCGGGAGGTAGCCCGTTACGAGGAAAGTTAGAATGGAAAAAATTATAGAGAAAGACCACGAACTTTTTCTTTGGTTAAATAACCTTGGCAATGAAAGCTGGGATCCTTTTTGGCTGGCTGTAACCGATAAATGGACCGCAATCCCGCTTTATGCTATTTTGGTTTTTCTTATTTTTAAAAAGTTTGGCTGGAAGTCATCAGCCATAATCCTTGTTTTTATCGCACTGCTCATCACCGCCACCGATCAATTGGCCAATGTTTTTAAACACGGCTTTGAAAGACCCCGGCCCTGTGGGCAGGAGGGAATTAAAGAATATGCGAGATTTGTCGCGGTTCGCTGCGGGCGCTTCGGATTTTTCTCTGCTCACGCCTCGAATAGTTTTGGCGTAGCCATCTTCCTCGGAATCTTATTCAGAAAATACTATAAAAACCTGATCTGGTTTTTGCTGATTTGGGCGGGCTTTGTAGCTCACAGCCGGATTTATCTTGGGGTGCATTATCCCGGCGACATCATTGTTGGTGCTGCCATTGGAAGCCTCCTGGCGCTTATTTTCCTATTCTTGCTGAAGCTGGTTTTGAAAAGATTTAATCCTGCTTCTCAAACAGATAAAAGTGGCGAATAAGCCTGGTTTTGTAACCTCCGGCATCGGGATTTACATAGTTTAGGTCATATCGCTGTTCCAATTCGAGCTTATAATCTGAAAATTGCTGTTTTATAAGGGCCGTATCCTGCTCGGTGCTAAGAATTCCGAAGCGCGATTTAGATTTTAATTCCTCCAAATTTTCAACCAGTGGAATAGAACTGCCATATTCCCAAATAAGCTCGGGGGTAAAATCTGGATATTCATAAACTTTAAAATTCTCTTTTTCTGAAAGCTGCTTCAGGTGGGAAATATTTTTGAAGTTCGGGTTGTTGAGAAAACTATTGCTCAACGGAAAAGCAAAAAAAATGATCAAAGCTATGTAGAGCGGAGTGAGGTAAAAAAGCCCGGGGTAATTATGCTTCCGAAGAAAATATAGTTTGGCGGCTGCAATTATAATGAGGCTTAGGGATGTTAAACCATACCACCACCAATAGCCTTCGAGGTCCAGCAGAAAAATGGCTGCAAAGGGAAAAGCAAATCCAATTAAGGCCAGGATACTATGTTGCAGGTAAACCCCAATTCGCTCCCTTCCCGGTAAATTTTTGTAATTTTTAAAAAGGAATTCGATGTAAAATCCGGTGGTGAGCGCTAAAGGAATAAGTACTGGCAGCAGGTATCTCGATTTTTTTTCAGGAATTATTGATAGGAGAATAACCGAAATCATAGTCCACCAAAACGCAAATTTGTAGAGTTTTGGATCTGATACCCTTTTTCTCAGATAAGGATAAAGCAAGGCGGTGAAGGCCGGGATGGTCCAGATACCGCTTTGAGTGAAAAAGCTCCAGTAATAGTAAAACGGGCGTACATTATAATTAGCCCAGTTTTGAGCTTCTTTAGCTGAAATTTTCAAAAAACTTTCAGGATCGGCCAGGCGTACATATAAAAACCACCATCCGCCCAGGAGCAATCCTGTGAAGATGAAAGCAAAAAAAGGCTTCCATGTTTTTCCGAAGTTTTTGAATCCATAAGAAAGTGCATAGGCCATAACAAACGGAAGCAATAAGGCATAAAAAGAAACCGGGCCTTTGCTGAGCAGGGAAGCGGCAAAAAATAAACCTGCCCAAAGCGCATGTTGGTAGATCTGAGAATGATTTTGAAATATTTTCCAAAGAAAATAGATAGCGCCCATCATAAAGGCGTGGGTAAAAATATCCCATTGCCCGTTGCGACCGGCAAAAACAATATAAAACGAACTGGTTAAAATCAATGCAGCGTTAAAAGCCTGTCGCTTTAAAACTCCCAGAATTACCTGAAACCTGTAAAAGATTAGGCAGAGAAAAATTGCGCTAAGCGCTGCGGGAAGCCTGAGAAAGAATAAATTCTCCAACCCAAAAACACAAGCGCTCATCGCCGTAAGCCAGGTGGGGAGTGGGGGTTTTTGGTAGCGCGGCAAATCATTTAATGTAGTGAGCAGCCAGTTGTTTTGAGCTAGCATCTCACGGGCCGTAATAAAATTACGCGCTTCCATGATGTTTACATACAGCTCCCCCAAATGCGACAGAAAAATGATTCCGCAAAACAGAAATAACCAGAGATAGTCATTTTTGGTAAAATCAGGCATAGGTTTTTAGGCTTAATGCAATATTTCTAACGTATATAAGACTTCCCATAATATGTCCCATAAACAACACGGGATCTTTTCTAAAAATGGCATAGACCAAAATTAACATGGCCCCCAGCAAACTAAGGATCCAGAATCCCAGCGGTAAAACCGATTCTTTGATTTTTTCAGAATAGATCCATTGATAAATAAAGCGCAGGTTAAATAGTATTTGGGCTGCTATGCCCAGGCCCAGTAACCAATACGGTATATTCTCATTAAAAAACAACTCCTGCATATCAAGGCTGGTATTGTTATAGCCATAAATAACCAGCAAAACCGGAAACAAATACATCAAAATGCGAAATGATTTGGGAGCTTTCTGCCATTCTCCCTGCAGGTGAAGATTTCGAATATAGATAAAGTAGGTCATCGCCTGGCCTAACATAATGGCAAAATCATCCCTTAAATAGCCGTATACAAAAAGTAAAAAAGAGGCAAACAGGCTTAATTTCCAGAAAAGATTGGGGGAAACAACTTTTTTATGTTTTTCAGAAAGTAACCACTGGTGCAGTAGTCTGGCCGAGAATAGTGCCTGAGCCGTAAATCCTATAGCGAAGATCTGCCAGGTATTCATCCTTTTTTATCGATCTTATATTGAATGTAATTTCGCTTCATCCATAAATAGGCAAAACAATCTATAAAGGGGCCTGTAAGTCGATTCCATAGGTGAAATTTGGCAGTGCCGGCAATTCTTGGGTAATGTCTCACCGGGATTTGTTTAATTTTCCCGTTTTGCAACAAAATCATCGCGGGCAGAAATCTATGCAAGCCCTTGAACATTGGGATGGCTTTGGCGTTTTCGGCTTTAATTACTTTCAGGGGGCACCCGGTATCATCCATCCCATCGTTTGTAAAGCTTCTACGAATTTTATTGGCTAATAAAGAGGAGAGATTTTTTACAAATTTATCCTTACGGTCGGCTCTATGTCCTGTAACCAGATCGAACTCTCCAATTTCATTAAGCAGGAGTTCAAAATCTTCGGGATCGGTTTGCAGGTCGCTGTCTATATAGCCAATCAGTTCGGTTTCAGCTTTGTCAAAACCTGCCTTGAGCGCGGCACTTAACCCGTGATTTTTATCAAAGGAGATAAAGTTAAAATCGGGATTTCTTTCGCACACTTCTTCTACCAACTCAAGGCTGCGATCGGTAGAACCGTCGTTAACAAAAAGTATACAGGTTCTTTTGGAAGAGATTTCAAGATAGGTGTTTAAACTGTTTTCCAGTCGGGCTATATTTTCTTCTTCATTATAAAGAGGGACGATGATCGTAAACTGATATTGCATTGATAGGTTAGAATCTAGTCGCAAATTTATCAAATTAGTTTTAGTTGAATTAGAAAGACCTTAGAATATGCCTTCAGGTTTTTATATTTTAGCCTGAAATTTAATAGGAACAGGCATATTCTCTTTTATGAAAGTATTGGTTACCGGTGCGGCCGGGTTTATAGGTTCTCATATGGCTGAATTGCTTCAGCGTAATGGTTTTTCGGTTACCGGGCTTGATAAATTTTCAGATTATTATTCCCCCCAGTTAAAAATGCTGAATGCTGCAGAACTTATGAAACAGGGAGTTTCTATTCATAAAATCGATCTATGCCGGCCCGATCAGCTTAAAGCGCTTCCTGCCGACTTTGATTTTATTTTCCATTTTGCTGCCCGCCCGGGTATTTCGGCAAAAAGCAGTTTTGAAGATTATTTGGATAATAACCTCATCGCTACCAGGCATTTATTGGATTTTGCACAAAACTGTAAAAACCTGAAACATTTTTTCAATATTTCTACCTCTTCGGTGTGCGGGCGTGAGGCTACACTAAACGAAGGCGATACTCCGGCGCCAATTTCCTGGTATGGCGTAACCAAACTCGCCGCCGAACAACTCGTTTTAGCCGCCTCAAGAAACCGGAAACTAAAAGCCAGTTCACTGCGCCTGTATTCGGTTTATGGGCCCCGCGAAAGACCCGATAAATTATACACCCGGCTTATTTCCTGCGCCCTTTCGGGAGAAGAATTTCCGCTTTTTGAAGGTAGTGAGTCGCACCGGCGGAGCTTTACCTATGTGGGTGATATTTGCGAGGGAATTTATGCCGCGCTTCAGAATTATGAGAAAATCGATTCAGAAATCATCAATTTAGGCTGCGAAACCGAGCATAGTACGGCTGAAGGCATCGATACCGTAGAACGACTTTTAAATGAAAAAATCAATATAAAATCTGCGCCTGCCCGTGCCGGGGATCAACTATTTACAAAAGCTAATATCGATAAGGCGAAAAATTTACTGGGTTACAATCCAAAAACCAGTCTTGAAGAAGGCCTTAAGAAACAGGTAGACTGGTACAAAGCTACAATTGTTCATAGCGGGCAATAAGAGCCCTGGCTGCTAAAAAAGCGGTGGTTTTATTAGTGTCGATTTCTTCAAGTTTTTGCTGAAGTTCCTGTTTCATGACAGGATGTTCGTAAAACCTGCGCTTTAAATATTCATCTATACTTTGAAGCAGCCAAAACTTATTTTGTTCCTGCCGGTTTTTACTGAAGTAGCCATTTTTCTTGGTGAGGCTAAAATACTTTTCCAATAGCTCCCAGATTTCAGAAATCCCTTCATTATACAATGCTGAAGCCAGCAAGACTTCAGGCTTCCATTCGCTTGACTTTTGCGGATATAAATGAAGCGCTCTTTTAAAATCCAGACGGGCATCGCGGGCGGCTTTTTGATTTTCGCCGTCGGCTTTGTTAATTACGATGGCATCGGCCATTTCCATAATTCCGCGTTTAATGCCCTGCAATTCATCTCCGGCTCCCGCCAGTTTTAGCAGCAGGAAAAAATCGGTCATCGAATGTACACTGGTTTCACTTTGACCTACTCCTACGGTTTCTATCAAGATCACATCAAATCCCGCCGCTTCGCATAAAATGATACTTTCACGGGTTTTTCGGGCCACCCCGCCCAAAGATTCGCCTGAAGCCGAAGGTCTTATAAATGCATTTTCTTCCCTAACCAGGTTTTCCATCCTGGTTTTATCTCCCAAAATACTGCCCCGCGAAATGCTGCTGCTAGGGTCTACCGCCAGTACGGCAACCTTTTTGCCTTGTTGGATAAGATAACTTCCAAAGGCTTCAATAAAGGTGCTTTTTCCCACCCCGGGGACGCCGGTGATGCCTATCCTTACCGATTTTTGACTGTGAGGTAGGGCACCTTCCAGCAAAGATTCAGCTTTTTCCAGATTGCTGCTTTGATTGCTTTCAATGAGTGTTATGGCCTGGCCAAGGGCTGTTTTATTTCCCTTGAGCAGGAGGGTCAGTAAATCTTCAGAAGAAGATTTTTTCTTCCTGAAAGCTTTGATACGGGCTGCTGCCCGGCCGTCTACGTTGCCCGGGTTCGGGCTGCCGCTCGATTCACTTAATGCAGATTCTTTGGAAGCTTTATTCAAAATCGGGATTATTTATAACAAATTTAGGAATTCATTCTTGCCTGCAGTATAAATTGATTGGTATATTGAAACAGAATATTTAATTTAAAAATAATGAAAACACTGTATAAAACCAGCGTTACTACAAAACAAGCCAGACACGGTCACGCTAAAAGCGATGATGGGGTGCTGGATCTTAAACTCACTATGCCTAAAAGCCTTGGAGGAGAAGGAGGTAAGTTCACCAATCCTGAGCAATTATTTGCAGCAGGCTATTCGGCTTGCTTTGGTAGCGCCCTGGAGGTGGTTGCCAAAAATCACGGGGTTGAGCTTAGTGAAGAATTTAGTGTAACCGCTGTTGTTAAACTGGGAAAAACCGAAGAAGAGGACCTGCAACTGGCCGTGGTCTTAGATTGTTATCTGCCGGGTCTGGATGTAGAGACTGGAGAAAAACTGGTGAACGAAGCTCATGAAGTTTGTCCGTACTCAAGAGCTACCAGAGATAATATTGATGTTACTCTTAATTTATTATTAGATGAAGAGTAAATTCAATTTTTAATTAGTTGAAAAGGCTGCCTTAAAAAGCAGTCTTTTTTTATTTTCTGAAGCTTTTTAGAGGGCTTGGGCTTAGCTTGCCTGGGGCGTGGGCGTGGCTTTGCTTGAGGCGTTGCCCTGCTTGGGGCGTTGCCCCAAGGTGAGATTTTTCAGGCTTTCAGCCTGTGTGGAATCTCCTTGCTTTGAGACTTGTCAGGCTTTCAGCCTGTATGTTAGGCTTTCAGCCTGTGTGGAATTGCCCGGCTTTGAGATTTTTCAGGCCTTCAGCCTGTTTGGAATCTTCTTGCTTTGAGGCTTGTCAGGCTTTTAGCCTGTGCGTAGGAATTTTATTAGAGATATCTCAGGCCTTCGGCCTGTTTATTCTAATTATTTTTTGCGGGTTGCAGGGGGACCAGGATTCGGGTGTCATCCCAGGCCAGAATCATAAAACTAAGCTGATTGGCCTCATCGAATGAAATGGTAAATTGCTCCAGCGGGTATTGGGTTTTCCGCACCGGCACCTCCAGAACTAAAACATCGAACTCAGGGTCTCTGTAGGCCTGTTCTTCAAGATTTATTCCCCAGGGATACATTTTTGAATTGAACATTACTTTCCAGGAATTTTCCATAGGGATAGTCCATAATGTATATTTTCCCGCTTCCAGCAAACTGCCATCTACCAGTAAATCTATATTGGTGCTAAAGGTAGTTGCTTCATTTGCGCCGGTACGCCATACTTCACCATAGGGAACCAAACCCCCAAAAATATTCCGGTCTTTTTTATAGGGGCGGTTATAGAAAACCTCAAGCTCCATGTCGCCTTTAGAGTAGGTAACAGTATCTTCAGGACTATGAGCTTTGGTATTATATCTCAAGAGAAATAATATAATGGCCAAAAGCGGAATGATTATCCCTATTATTTTTAGAGTAGATTTTAAAGTAGAATTCATCTCATACCATATTTTTCCTGGAAAGTTCAAAAAGCGTGCAAATCTTTCAGCAGAAACCAAACAAGCGGTCTTGCTTTGTTTAAAAGTAGCTATATTGAAATAGCTGGGCATTATTTTCAGAAAAAAATTTAAGATTTTGCAACGACGCAAAAATTGATGCGTCTTTAAGATAACCAATCAAATTTTAAACTCTTGATACAACATCAGTTAATAGAGGCTTGCAGAGAGAACGACAGGAGGGCGCAATTAAAGCTTTACAATAAATATTGTGAAGGTATGTATTTCGTGGCCCTGCGCTTTCTCAAAGATCAAATGGAAGCCGAAGACGCGATGCAGGAAGCATTTATCAAAGCATTTAAAAAACTGCATCAATTCAATGGGGAGGTAAGTTTTGGCGCCTGGCTCAAGCGAATCGTGATCAACAAATGCATTGATAAGCTTAAAGCAAAAAAGCTGGAACTCGTCGCCATAAATGAACAAACAATGACCACGGTCGAGGAAGACGGAAACTGGCAGGTAGACGACGAAGTTAGTTTGGAAATGATAAAAAGTAAGATTGAGCAATTACCAGAAAAATATAAATATCCGATAATACTTTACCTCATTGAAGGATATGATCACGAGGAGATTTCAGAAATTTTGCAGATCTCCCAGGTGGCCAGCAGAACCCTGGTGCACCGCGGAAAAAAGAAATTACAGGAAGAACTAAAAACTATAAGAAATGGGACAGGATATTAGGGAGATGTTTAAAAATGAAAGCGCTCCAAAAAAGGAGAGCCTCCCAAAAGGACATAAATCGAGATTTGAGGCAAGGCTGGATGAAGCTTTCCCCGAAACCAAAAAACAGAGCAGTAATTTCTTCTTTTTAAAGATCGCCGCCGTCCTGGTGGTAGCCTTAGGAGTAGGGTTCGCTTTGTTCAATAATCCGTTTGCCGGTGATACTGAAGTACAGGTTGCAGACACACCGGTGCAGGAAGAAGCAAATCAAAATGAAGCCGAATTGGTTCCGGAGAAACAATTCAAACTCAGCGAAGTTTCTCCAGAGTTTAAACGGGTCGAAGATTATTACCTGGCCAGCCTTAATATGGAACTTGCCAAACTCGAGGTAAATGATGATAACCGTGCCGTGATCAATGCTTTTATGAAGCAGTTAGCCGAACTCGATAAGGAATATGAAGAACTCAATGCTGAGATAAGCAAAACCGGCCCCAGTGAAATAATGCTCGAGGCTATGATCAACAACCTGCAACTTCGTTTGGATTTGCTGTATAAAGTGAAAAGTAAAATTAAAGAAATCAATCAATCAAAAAACAATAGCTATGAAAACCTACAAGCATAATTTCTTTCTGCTGCTGTTTGTGCTTTTTGGTGCAAGTGCCTTTGCACAAAGTAAAGTAATGGAAAAAACCTATAAGGTGAATCCTAACGCGGTTATAGAGATAAATGCGCGTCACACCAACATACAGGTAGATTACTGGGATAAAAATGAAGTTCAGGTAACTGCCCTGGTGGATACCCAGGATTTGGAAAAAGAAGCCCGTAAACAAGTCGAAGAAAAATGGAAACCCAAAGTGGAAGCCAGCTCCAATCGAATTAAAATCTCATCAGACGCGGTGGTGGTGCTACATAATATGGATATGGCTGCCATAGAAGCTCCCCTGGCCCAATTACCCGAAATGTTAGCCCCATTAATGGAAAACCTGGGGCCAATGCTCGAAAATATCACCCGAAATCCGTTACCGCCTGAATTTCATCAAAGCATGAGCGGGATAAAATTCGACTATGAAGCTTTCCAGAAAGACGGGGATAAATACATCGAAAAATTCGAGAAAGAGATGGAAGGTCGCTTCGGAAAAGATTTTGAAAAATCTATGGAAGCCTGGGCGAAAAACTTTGAGAAAGATTCTGAAAAGATGAAAGATTTTGAGATGAAAATGGAAGCCTGGGGCGAATCTTTTGGCAAGGATATGGAAGCCTGGGGTGAAAGCTTCGGAAAAAGTATGGAAGCCTGGGCCAGCAATTTCGAGAAACAAATGGAAAACGGGAATTTTGATGACAGGAAAGTCAAAGCTTTAAAAAACCGTGATGGAGCAGCTATGAAAAGCCTGAAGATTATGGTTCCCAAACAGGCAAAACTTCAGCTAAATGTACGCCACGGGGACGTAAAACTTAGCGGGACCACTCAAAATCTCAATGCCGATTTTTCTCATAGTAAATTTTCGGCCAACCGTATTGCAGGAAAAGATACCCGGGTGAATGTAGCTTATAGCCCCGTGAATATAAAAGATTGGGATTATGGAGTTTTAAATGCCAGCTATGTGAAAAATTTCAGTATCGATAAAGCCCGCAGTATTAAACTGAGCTGTAAATCTAGCGATGTCACTATAAAAGAGATAGGGGAGACCGGGATATTAGCCGGAAGTTTTGGAGAATTAAATATCCTGAAATTAAACCCTGATTTTAAAACTTTGGAAATCAGTTTAGAAAATAGTGACTTGAAACTGAAACTTCCAGGCTCGGCTTATGATTTCATATACCGTGGTTCCCAGAGCAAGGTGAAAGTGCCTTCCGGTCTTAGTCTTAAAACCACAAAATCTTATGATAAAGAAATCCTGAACGGTTACCATAAAGCCCAGGGGCAGGAGCGAAGTATCAATATAAATGCTAATTTCAGCGAGGTAGTATTAGATTAATTTCAGAACTTATTTTCCTAAATTTGAAACCTGCGAAATCTCGCAGGTTTTTTTGATCTTATGGGAAATTCAGATTTTGAAACTTTTTTAGAACAGCTTACGCGTTCCTATACCAGGGTACTGGATATGGATTTGCAGGAAGAAGATTATATAGGTATAGATCTTTCTGAAAATAATAATATGCTTAAAAGCATAGATTTGTCTTCTTCGGGAGCATTTCAGGGGTATATTGATGATTTTCTAAAGAAAAGCGGGAAAAAAGTAGCCTTTGGAGGCTATAACGAAGTTCGCAAACTATATATGCGCAGTGAGCTTTTTGGTTCTTCAGAAGAAGATGAACGAAATATCCATATAGGTCTCGACCTTTGGGCACCGGCCGGCACCGGAGTACTGGCAGTGCTGGATGGCAAAATTCACAGCTTTCAGGATAATGCAAATTTCGGGGATTATGGACCTACCATTATCCTGGAACACGAAAATTCAGGTCGTAAATTTTATTCGCTTTACGGGCATCTTAGCCGGGCATCCTTAAATAACCTGAAGCCGGGAATGCCAATCAAAAAGGCCGAGAAAATAGGAGAGCTGGGCACTGCTGAAGAAAATGGAGATTACGCGCCGCACCTGCATTTTCAAATCATCGAAAAGCTGGAAGAAAAACCCGGGGATTTCCCGGGCGTTACTTCACGAAAAAAACTGGATTTTTATTTAAGAAATTGCCCAGATCCCAATCTATTGCTTAAACTGAGGCTGCAGTAGGTTTTTTGCGTCTCATTATTAATGCGGCAATAGCGGCTGTCACTACCCCAGACATTAAAGCAAAAGCTACAGATTGGGTGATATAAGAACCCAGGTTGAAGTATGCTTTAGCTTCATCGAGACTCATTCTTCCATTTTCGGTACTGTAGGCGATTATATTTTCGAAATATTCGGGGGTGATTAATTTAAAGGTAATGTATTGCCCCAATGGAGAAAGAATGGCGATCACCACCGTAAGAATCACTCCCGAAATAAAGCCCTGTTTCCAGCTCATAATTCCGCCGAAAAAATTGTTGCGTTTATCTCTTAGCGCCAGCAAATAAATAGCGATGGCGAGCAGGCCAAAAAGATTGGTGTAAATGGCGTGTTGCGCGATATTGGTATCGTGCCAGCCCATTAATTTTTCAAAAAACATCCAGAGCAGGGAAACGCCGAAGAAAATAATTCCCCATTTAATCTCAATTGAGTATTGTTTCATTTAAAGCCGATTAGTTGGAAGGTAAATTTAACAAAAAAAGAAACAGCTTAAACTTAAAAATCCCGGCAGGCAAACTGCCCCCGGGATTTATATTGAAAACAAAGTGAATTTTATTGGTTCACTATCACCCATTCTCCTTTTTCAAGAAGCGGGATCGCCTGTTTGTATTTTACAGTTTTATTCTCACCGCTCATCAAGTGCTTGATGGTTACCTTATCATTACGCCCAATTTTTGGTTGTTCGCGGGTAATGGTTTCGGTTACCTGTGGGCGACGTTGGGTTTGTTGCCCTGCGGCACGATTCTGTGCTGCCCGTTCATCCATATTCGGAATTTCTTCCTTCTGGGTTTCCAGGTTTTCCTTTTTGCGGGGCTGGCGTGCCTCCTGAATGTTCGATACATTTCCTTCAGGAATATTTCCTTTGAAAAGGAAAGAAATCACATCACGGTTAACATTATCGAGCATAGCCTTGAAAAGCTCAAAAGCTTCAAACTTATAAATAAGCAATGGGTCTTTTTGCTCGTGAACCGCTAACTGCACGCTTTGCTTTAATTCATCCATCTTGCGCAAATGCGTTTTCCAGGCATCATCGATAATCGCAAGGGTGATGTTTTTTTCGAAATCTTTGATAAGTTGTGCGCCTTCACTTTCGTAAGCTTTTTCAAGATTGGTGATTACCTGCAGGGTTTTTTGCCCATCGGTAAAAGGCACCGAAATTCTCTCGAAGTTGTTCTGAGCTTCGTACACCTGTTTAATCACCGGGAAAGCACGTTCAGCGCTATGCTTCATCTTGTTTTGATAGTGCTGGTAGGCGGCTTTATAAACCTCACCGGCCACCTTCTGAACACCCATTTTTTCAAATTCGGCTTCTGTTACGGGCGATTCCATAGAGAAATAACGCAGTAGCTCGAATTCAAAATTCTTATAATCCTGAGTTACTTTATTGGCCTCGGTAATACCTTCAGCAGTATCAAAGATCATATTGGCGATGTCTACCCGAAGGCGTTCTCCAAACAAGGCGTGGTAACGACGCTTGTAGATCACCTCACGCTGGGCGTTCATCACATCATCATACTCCAGCAAACGCTTACGAATCCCAAAGTTATTTTCTTCTACTTTCTTCTGGGCACGTTCAATAGATTTCGAGATCATAGAATGCTGAATCACTTCGCCTTCTTCAAGACCCATACGGTCCATAAGCTTGGCAATTCTCTCTGAACCAAATAAACGCATTAGGTTATCCTCCAGAGAAACGTAGAATTGCGAGCTACCCGGGTCACCCTGTCTACCGGCACGACCTCTTAGCTGCCGGTCTACACGACGCGAATCGTGTCGCTCGGTTCCTACAATAGCCAAACCGCCGGCTTCTTTAACCTCGGGGGTTAATTTAATATCGGTACCACGACCCGCCATATTAGTGGCTATGGTCACGATTCCCGATTTCCCGGCTTCAGCCACGATATCAGCCTCTTTTTTATGCAATTTCGCGTTAAGTACATTATGAGGTACGTTGCGCAATTTCAACATTCGGCTTAGTAATTCTGAAATTTCTACCGAAGTGGTACCAATTAACACCGGTCTTCCCGCACGGGAGAGTTCGGTTACGTGATCGATTACGGCGTTGTATTTTTCTCTCTTGGTTTTGTAAACCAGGTCTTCTTTGTCCTTTCGGGCAATAGGCCTGTTGGTTGGAATTTCTACCACATCGAGTTTGTAGATTTCCCAGAATTCCCCGGCTTCGGTCACCGCAGTACCGGTCATCCCCGAAAGTTTGCGGTACATTCTAAAGTAATTCTGAAGTGTAATCGTAGCAAAGGTTTGGGTTGCATCTTCAATCTTCACGTTCTCCTTGGCTTCGATCGCCTGGTGTAAACCATCGCTATAGCGACGCCCCTCCATAATACGCCCGGTTTGCTCATCTACGATCTTCACCTTGTTTTCGATAACCACATACTCGGTATCTTTTTCAAACAGGGTGTAGGCTTTTAAAAGCTGGCGCATCGTATGAATTCGCTCGCTTTTGATGCTGTATTCGCGGAAGAGTTCCTCTTTCTTTTCAGCCTCTTCTTCTTTAGATAAACCGGCGTTTTCGATTTTTCCAATCTCAACCCCCATTTCGGGCATTACGAAGAAATCGGGATCATCTTTACCCGAAAGGAATTCAATTCCCTTATCGGTTAGGTCTATCTGGTTGTTTTTCTCTTCTATGGTAAAATACAGGTCGGCATCAACCTTGGGCATCTCCCGGTTGTTGTCCTGCATATAATAATTCTCTGTTTTTTGAAGCAGTTGCTTAATTCCTTCTTCACTAAGGAACTTGATAAGCGCCTTGTTTTTCGGCAATCCGCGGTGTACTCTAAGAAGTAGCATGCCACCTTCTTTGGTGTTGCCTTCACGGATTAATTTTTTGGCTTCAGCAAGAACTTTGGTAAGATGATTTCGCTGAATTTCTACCACCTTTGCGATGGCCGGTTTTAACTGGTCAAATTCATGTACATCTCCCTTGGGGATTGGTCCCGAAATGATAAGCGGGGTACGGGCATCATCTACCAATACCGAATCGACCTCATCTACTATAGCGTAGTTATGTGGTCGCTGCACCAAATCGTCGGGGGCGTGAGACATATTATCACGCAGGTAATCGAAACCAAATTCATTGTTGGTTCCATAGGTGATATCGGCATTATAAGCCTTGCGACGGGCAGCCGAGTTTGGGCGGTGGTAGTCCACACAATCTACGGTCATTCCGTGGAATTCAAAAAGCGGAGCCATCCAGGCGCTATCCCGTTTTGCCAGGTAGTCGTTTACGGTTACCAGGTGAACCCCGTTTCCGGTTAAAGCGTTAAGATACATAGGCAGGGTAGCCACAAGGGTTTTACCTTCACCGGTTTGCATTTCGGCAATTTTTCCCTGGTGCATCGCCACCCCTCCAATAAGCTGCACATCATAGTGAATCATATCCCAGGTCACCGGTTTCCCGGCAGCATCCCAGCAATTGCTCCAAATCGCATAATCATCTTCCAGGGTTACATAGTCTTTTTCGGCCGAGATTTCCCGGTCAAAACTACTGGCTTTTACTTTAAGTTGGGTATTGTTTACAAAACGTTTTGCGGTTTCCTTTACGGTGGCAAAAGCTTCGGGAAGTATATCGTTTAAAACTTTTTCAGATATCTCATAGGCCTTGTCTTTAAGCGCATCTATCTCGGCATAAATATCTTCCTTTCTGGTGATATCTTCACTTTCATCGGCCTCTTTGGTAAGGCTTTCTATCTGGGTGTTTACCTCGCTTAAGGCATCGGCTATTTTAGCCTTGAATTCGGTGGTTTTAGCTCTAAGTTCATCCAGGCTAAGCGCTTCAAAATCTTTCTCTAAAGCCTTGATTTTATCTACTATAGGTTGTATCTCCTTGACGTCTTTTTTAGATTTATCGCCTACAAATACTTTTAATACAGAATCTAAAAAACTCATAATGGTTTTTGTGTTTAATACGGTTCAAATGTACGCAAAAAAAAAGCCTCGCTCCCGAGACTTTTTTCATTTTTACGTGTGTTTTATCTAATACTCATCCTCATTCCAAAGATAATCTTCGTCGGTAGGATAGTCGGGCCAAATCTCTTCAATTGAATCATACGAATCTCCTTCATCTTCGATAGCCTGCAGGTTCTCTACAACTTCGAGAGGAGCTCCGGTCCTGATGGCGTAATCAATTAACTCATCTTTGGTTGCCGGCCAGGGGGCATCGCTTAAATATGATGCTAATTCTAAAGTCCAATACATGGGTTGATCAGGTTTATAATTTTTGCAAAAATAAATTTTTTGTGGTAACAGCCAAGAAAAAAATCTATTATTTATACAATAAGACTAAGAACTTTCTTAAAATTTTCACATTTTCCGGAAAAGTTCCTATTTCGCGAAAATTTAATTCTTCGGCGGAATCCATTTTATCTCCTCCACCTGCAGGTCATGGGTCAACTTCCGTGCCAGCACAAAGAGGTAGTCAGAAAGTCGGTTGAGGTATTTTAAAATGTTCTCGTCGATACTTTCCAGCTCATTCAAAGCCGTGGCCAAACGCTCGGCCCTGCGGCATACACAGCGCGCAATGTG
The DNA here is from genome assembly GCF_054121495.1 of Salegentibacter haimaensis. NCBI lineage: Bacteria > Pseudomonadati > Bacteroidota > Flavobacteriia > Flavobacteriales > Flavobacteriaceae > Salegentibacter > Salegentibacter haimaensis. Next base: position 28,269 of record NZ_JBSYGH010000005.1, on the reverse strand, counting down.
ACAGAATGACACCGCCTGGTGACCTCCCGGTAAAATGAAATGGGTCATCTCTGGAAGCTGCTCATTCATCTTATCCATTTCATTCTCCAGCAAATCGATATCTTCCTGGGAAATCTTCGGGATATTTAATCGCTCTTTTCCGCTCTTTAATTTTGCCTTTTCGGGGTCGGTAGCCAGCATCGAACCTATGGTAAAAAGACGATCCTGAATTTTTAATAAAATCTCCCGGCTATGCTCATCGGTTTTTTGATCGCGCAGCAGGCCCAGATGCGAGTTTAACTCGTCTACCGTGCCGTAGCTTTCTATGCGAATATGGTGTTTGGGAACCCGGGTACCTCCAAAAAGAGCCGTGGTACCTTTATCACCGGTTTTGGTATAGATTTTCATTTTTCTGAAGTTTCCTTCAAAGATAAAAAACCCAAAGCGATGCTACAGATTTTGCAACAGAAGCTTTAGAATTTTTCAGAAATTTCAGAATTTTCCTCCTGCTCTTCTTTTCGGCGCTCCATATAACGCCTTCTAAAATTCCTGTTTTTACGCGCCTTGCGCTGCTGTTTCGCCTGCCGGGAATTCCAGCGGAAGTAAAGAAAAAATACCGCGATTATGGCAATGTAGATCCAGGTTTCCTGGTCAAAATCAAGCATTTAAACAAAATTTGGTGAGTACAAGATATTAAATTCTTCGGAAAATATTCAGCTTCAGGCGGTTTAGAATTTTAATATTTCTGAAGCAGATTATCTCGCTCACATTTTATAATTTTGGAAAAAATCCAATAAAAGGGAAATAATCCAAATGAAAACCAAGTCTATTCTTCATCTCGATCTCGACACTTTTTTTGTTTCGGTAGAGCGTAGAGAGGACTCCACGCTCAATAATCGCCCTTTAATTGTAGGAGGACTGGGAGATCGCGGGGTGGTGGCCGCCTGTAGTTATGAAACCCGAAAGTTTGGGGTGCGATCGGGGATGGCGATGAAGGTAGCCCGGCAATTATGCCCGCAGGCGGTGGTGATAAAAGGCAACGCGGCTACCTACAGCCAATGTTCCCGGGAGATAAGCGAAATCATTGGCCGGCGTGTTCCCGAATTTGAGAAAGCCAGCATCGACGAATTTTATGCCGACTTAAGCGGGATGGACCGTTTCTTCGGAATTGAAAAATTTGCCCGGGAGTTACGACAGGAAATTATTAGAGAAAGTCGCCTGCCTATTTCTTTTGGTTTGTCACAGAACAAAATTGTTTCAAAAGTAGCTACCGGGGAAGCCAAACCCAATGCCGAAAAAGTAATTGCTATAGGCAATGAGAAAAACTTTCTTGCGCCTTTGGGAATTCAAAAATTACCCCTTATCGGGCCGAAAACCTATACCACTTTAAGCAACCTGGGAATTAGGAAAATAAGCAGCCTGCAGGAAATGCCTGTAGAGATGCTGGAAAGTGTTTTGGGAAAAAACGGCCGAATTATCTGGAAGCGCGCCAATGGGATAGACGATACACCCATTATCCCTTATCACGAACGCAAATCGATTTCTATGGAGCGCACCTTTGGAAAAGATACTATAGATATGCTTCGTCTCAATGCCAGCCTGGCGGCTATGGCCGAGAGCCTCGCTTACCAGCTGCGCCGCGGGGGCAAGCTCACCTCGCTGGTGAGTGTAAAGATTCGGTATTCCGATTTTCAAACTCAAACCAGGCAGGCTAAAATTCCCTATACCAGCGCCGACCATATTCTCATTCCCCACGTAATGGAGTTGTTTGACCAGCTGTACAGCCGGCGGGTGCTTATAAGACTTATCGGGGTGCGCTATGCGGGTTTGGCCAACGGGAATTACCAGATCAATCTTTTTGACGATTCCCAGGAGCGACTAAGGCTATACAATGCAATGGATAAAATTCGGGATTCTTTTGGAGAACACAGCGTGATGCGGGCCACGACGCTGGGCACCCGCACCATTGGCAGAATGGAAAATCCGTTTAACGGCGAACCGCCCATAGTGCTGGCCCACCGAAAGCAATAATGATGTATCTCAATTGCCATACCCGGTTTTCACTTCGCTACGGAAGTATTTCTGAAGAAGAGTTACTGCAGCTGGCCCTGGAGCACGAAATCTCCTGCCTGGCGGTAACCGATATCAACAGCAGTTCGGCCTGTATCAGCTTTGCAAGGCTGGCTGAAAAATCGAATTTAAAAAGCCTGGCGGGGATAGATTTTAGAAATGGAGTACAGCAGCAGTTTGTGGGCCTGGCCAAAAATAACCGGGGTTTTGCTCATTTAAACCGGTTCCTTTCAGCACATCTGCATAAAGACTTGAATTTTGCTGAAAAAGCACCGGCTTTGGAAGCCTGCTTTTTCATCTATCCATTTTCCCGATTTTTCGATGAGCTTCCGAATGATCTCAGCGAAGATGAATTCATCGGAATAAATTTCAGCGAGCTTAATAAACTTAAATTCTGGCCGGGCCTGAAGCAATTTCAGCATAAGTTCGTGCTGCTGCAAGCGCTTAGCTTCAGAAACAAAAGAGATTACAATGCCCATAGACTTTTGCGTGCCATAGATAACAATTGTTTGCTCAGCAAATTACCAAAAAGCGAACAAGCGGGAGAGGAGGAGTTTTTTGTGCCGCCGCAGCAGTTTGAGGAGGGTTTAACTGAATTTCCTTTCCTTCTCAAAAACAGCCAGGTTTTGATGGAGGCTTGCGAGCCGGTCTTTGATTTCAGCAAAAAACAGAACCAAAATCTTTCGGTCTATCTCAGTTCAAAGGCTGAAGACCAGGCTTATTTGGAGCAATTGTGCCGGGAAAAACTTCCCTTGCGTTACCCCGATGCCGGGCAGGAGGTAGAACAGCGGCTTCAGAAGGAGTTAAAAGCGATTATAGACTTAGGCTTTGTTTCTTATTTTTTGATTAATTACGATATTATACAGTTTGCGCGCTCCCGCAATTTTTCTTTTGTAGGGCGGGGGAGCGGAGCGAATTCGGTAGTGGCTTATATTCTGGGCATTACCAATGTAGATCCTATTGAGCTCAACCTGTATTTTGAAAGATTTATCAATGCTTCTCGAAAATCTCCTCCTGATTTCGATATCGATTTTTCCTGGAAGGATCGGGAAGAGGTGACGGCTTATATTTTTGGGAGATTTGAACATACAGCCCTAATGGGTACGTATGTGACCTTTAAGCGCCGGGCGCTGGTGCGGGAGCTGGGAAAGGTCTTTGGTCTTCCTGCAGCCGAGATCGATAAGCTCTCGGCCGGATTTTTTAACTACAACGAGCTGGACGAGCTGGAAAAACTGGTGTTGCGGTACAGCAAACTCATTCAGAATTTTCCGAATTATCTCAGCGTGCATTCGGGTGGAATTCTTATCCTGGATCGTCCCGTTTATCATTTCTGCGGAAGTTTCATGCCTCCCAAAGGTTTTGAGACCGTTCAAATCGATATGCACCTAAGCGAGGCGATTGGGATTCATAAATTCGATATCCTGGCGCAGCGAGGCCTTTCGAAGATCACCGATGCAATCGAGATCGTAAAAGAGAATCAGCCGGAAGCGGTTTTGGAAGACATCGAAAATATTTCGGTGTTTAAAAATGATGCGAAGATCAATGCCCTTTTGGCTAAAGGGGATTGTATGGGTGTGTTTTATGTAGAGTCGCCCGCGATGCGGGGTTTGCTGCTCAAGCTGCAAACCGATAATTACCTGAACCTGGTCGCGGCCAGTTCGGTGATTCGGCCCGGGGTTTCCAGCGGCGGGATGAAGGAAGAGTTTATACTAAGACATCGCGATCCCGAAAGGCGAAAGCAGGCTCACCCGGTGATGTATGAAATTATGCCCGATACTTACGGGGTGATGGTCTACCAGGAAGATGTGATCAAGGTTGCTAACGAATTCGCCGGCTTGGGCTTTGACGATGCCGATGTGTTGCGCCGCGGGATGAGCGGGAAAAAAGTAGAGCCCGGGGCGATGGAGCGTATCAAAGAAACTTTTATGCAAAACTGCAAAGAACGAAACTATAGCCGGGAACTAAGCGAGGAAGTGTGGCACCAGATCACCTCTTTTGCGGGCTATGCTTTTCCCAAGGGACATTCGGCTTCTTATGCGGTAGAGAGCTACCAGAGTTTATATTTGAAGTGCTATTTTCCGCTGGAATTTATGGTAGCGGCAATCAACAATGGCGGCGGATTCTACGACCTGGAAACCTATGTGCAGGAAATACGCCGCCTGGGCGGCCGGGTACACGCCCCCGAGATCAACAAAAGCGATCACGCCAATGTGATTTATGGAAAAGACGTGTATTTGGGCTTGGGATATATCAAGGAACTGGAGCTAAAAAGCATTCAGAAAATTCTGGAGAACCGGCAGTTTTTTGGGGAGTTTCAGGATTTAAATGATTTTCTGGACCGGGTGTCAATCTCTATCGAGCAGCTTGCTTTACTGCTAAAAATCAATGCGTTCAGGTTTACCGGGATCGATAAGCATCAGTTGCTTTGGAAAGCTTATTTCAGGCTAAATGGAGAAAAGAATAAAAGCCGGCAGGAAAAGTTTTTCCGTATACAAAGCAGGGATTTTAAATTGCCTGAGTTCGAATTTTCACGGCTGGTAGAAGCTTATGATCAAATGGAGTTACTGGGTTTTCCATTATGTTCGCATTTTGAGCTGTTGAGGGACCCCCTGCAGGAAGATACGTTACTTAGCAGCCAACTTGAAGATTTTGTAGGAAAGCAGGTGAAAATCTACGGAAGCCTAATTACGGTAAAACCTACCAAAACCATTAACAATGAGCTAATGTATTTTGGAACTTTTTATGATAAAGAAGGCGGGATTTTCGATACGGTACAATTTCCGGCGGTAGCGGCGCGGTATCCGTTGCGGGTAAGAGGAGTGTATTTGTGTTGTGGCAAAGTGGTAGATGATTTGGGCTATATTTCGATAAATGTGCAATGGCTAAGCCGGCAAACCACCGCAACCGATCCCAGGCTGGAGGATAAGTAGGTGGTACCATTCCCCGTTCCCGGTTGCCTGTTTCGGGTTGCGGGTTTGTGGAGTGTGGAGTCCTGAATAAAATTGACTTATTTCAAGTTAAATATTCGAATTTTTAATTTCTAAGACTAACGTCTAATTATTCAAAATAAACCTTGAGTAGTCTAATTGGATTACTTTTTGTGTATTTAGTTGATGGGGAAGAAACGGGAACTTTATTTTTTTAAAGATTATTTCAATGATTTTTATGAAAAACAAACCGACAGAGTAAGAAAAAAAAATCCTTTGGACTCTTAAAGTCATTGAAGAGATAGATAGAGTTCCGGAAGTTTATTTAAGACATATAAAAAATACAAGTGGACTGTATGAAATTAGAGTACAGGTAGGAAATAATATTTACCGTATTTTCTGCTTTTTTGACCAGGAGAACATAATTATTATTGGCCACGGATTTCAAAAGAAAACACAAAAGACACCCCGGCAAGAAATTGAAAGGGCTGAAAAGATTAAACAAGATTACTATGAAAGTAAAGAATAAAAACCTGAAAAGTCTTGATCAGTTTGTAGAGGAGAAAATTGGCAAACGAGGTAATGAAAAACGTGAAAAGTTTGAATCGGAATATGATGCTTTCAAACTGGGAGTATTAATCCAGCAGGCAAGGGAAGAGAAAGGGTTAACTCAGGAAGAACTAGCCGAATTAGCAGGAACGAATAAGTCCTATATCTCAAAATTGGAAAGAAATTTAAAAGATATACGCTTTTCTACATTACAAAGGATAATCAATGAAGGTTTAGGAGGGCATCTGGATATTTCGATAAAATTGAAATAAGAAAAGTTGCCCGGAGAATAAGAATTTTAATCTCACGTAATTAATTTTTATATTTACACGTAAACCTTTTAGTCATGGATAAAAAGCTCACCTTAAGTTTAAACAGTACTATTATTGAAACTGCAAAACGTTATGCAAAATCTAACAATATTAGCCTGTCAAAGTTGATAGAGTCTTATTTGAGTTCGCTTACAAAAAAGGAAGAAAAGGAAGTTGAAATTACACCACTAGTGAAAAGTCTAAGCGGGGTAATTTCAATAGATGATGATTTGAATGAAAAAGAAGAATACTCACAATATTTAATAGAAAAATATAAATGAGAAGAGTATTAATTGATACCAACATTGTCATTGATTTGCTCTCAAAAAGGAAAGATTTTTACACTGATACAGCTGTTTTATTCTCCCAGGCCGATAAAAAACAACTTCAACTAACAATTTCATCTTTAACTTTTGCAAACACCTATTACATTCTTTCCAAGTTAAAATCTGCAAAAGAAGCCCGGGAAATTTTGAGGAAATTCAAGGTATTGGTGGAGGTTTTAAGTCTCGATGACAAAATAACCGAACTGGCTTTGAGTGATGAAAGTTTTAATGATTATGAGGATGGATTGCAATATTATTCTGCAATTGAAAATGAAGTCGATATAATAATTACCAGAAATAAAAAAGATTTTAAAAGTTCAAAATTACCTGTGTTAACTGCCAAGGAATATTTAGCGGCGAATTAATTTACAGTTAATTTTAATAAAAAAACTTTTCTTAAAACTTTTAACCTCGTATTTCTAACCTCCTACTTCTATCTCACCAGCTCCTTGCGAACATCACTTTCTATGAGTCCGTCGCGAAGGCGTATTACGCGATGGGCGTGTTCGGCGATCTCTTCTTCGTGAGTTACCAGGATTACGGTATTTCCGGCCCGGTGAATTTCATCGAACAGATTCATAATTTCTACTGAAGTTTTTGAATCCAGGTTTCCGGTGGGTTCATCGGCCAGGATGATGGAAGGTTTGTTTACCAGCGCGCGACCCACAGCTACTCTTTGGCGCTGCCCTCCAGAAAGCTGATTGGGTTTATGGTCCATCCTGTCGGCCAGGCCTACGTTGGTAAGCACTTCTTCTGCGCGTTTGGTACGATCGGCTTTGGAATACCCGGCGTAAACCATTGGTAAAGCTACATTATCGAGAGCAGTGGTACGCGGGAGCAGGTTAAAGGTTTGGAATACAAAACCGATTTCTTTGTTACGAATTTCGGCCAGCTCGTCGTCGCTCATCTGGCTTACGTCTTTTCCATTTAGAATATAGCTTCCAGAGGTAGGAGTGTCCAGGCAACCGAGCAGATTCATCAGGGTAGATTTTCCTGAACCTGAAGGACCCATAATCGCTACATATTCTCCGCGGTCTATATCCAGGTCTATGCCTTTAAGCACCTTAACAATTTCCTGACCCAGGGGAAAATCCCGGGTGATATTGCGAATCTCGATTACCTTGCTCATAACTTGATTTTGTGTCTATGTGACGCAGCCGTACCAAATTTGTTACAGGCGAATTTTAAAATGCTGTTTTACCTGTTCTTTTCTGAAAAATACAAAACCCAGGTAAAAACTATCTATAGTCACCCTTACTTTTGGATGACTTTTAATGATCCCCCAGGCTTCCTCCATTTCCCGCGACCAGTGAATATCATCGAAAATGAACAGTGTGTCATTGTGGGCGGTGGGTAATAACTTCTCAAAATACTCCAGGGTAGCGGCTTTGGTGTGGTTGCCATCGAAGTAGATGAGGTCGGTGGTCTGGTGCCTGTTGCCTGTTGTCTGTTGCCTGTTGCCTGTTGTCTGTTGCCTGTTGCCAGTTGCCTGTTGTCTGTTGTCTGTTGTCTGTTCTCTGTTGTTTGTTGTTTGGGGTTTGTTGTTTGTTGCCTGTTGCCTGTTGCCTGTTGCCGGTTGTTTGTTGTATCTGGGGGTGGTTTGTTGCAGGTGTTTTTCGAGTTCCTGGCTGAATTCTCCTATTCTCAATTGAACATTGTTCAGACCGAATTGCCGTAGTTTTTCTTTAGCGATGCCTGCGGTTTGGGGGCAGCCTTCGAAGGTGATGACTTTAGTGTTTTCCGGAAGGGCCAGGGCGGCAGTGGCCAGGCCCAGGGAGGTGCCGAGTTCCAAAATATTTTCAGCTTGGAGATATTTGGTGATTCTGAAAAGCAATTTTGCGCGTTTATGAAAGATGCCCACGTTTTTTGCAATTTTCGCAACCTGCCGGGTATTCGACTTAAATACTTTACTGCCCGCACCAAAATCGGTAACCTCAATAGTTCTTTTATCCTGCAGTAGCTCCTGCCTGTAATTCTTCAGAACCTGATATTCAGGGTAGGGAGTTTTGTCATAAAAACATTCGGTAACCAAAGCGTAAACGAAAGGGGAGTGGAGGCCGTGTTGGTTTTGACTTGTTGTTAGGAAGTTGAAGTATCTAGTAAGCATTCGGTTCTCGGTTCTCAGTTCTCAGTTGTGGGTTCTAGGTTGTGGGTTCTCTGTTGTAGGTTCTCTGTTGTGAGTTGTGGGGTCTCAGTTCTAGGGTTATCTGGTTAGGTTTTCCAGTTGTTTTCTACATATTGTTGGAAGGAATAAATTTTTGCTCCAAGTAAATCATATTTCTGGCGTAATTCGGCAACTTCATTTATTTCATACAATTCGTCAATCATTTCTAATTGGGAGATGCATTCTAATAAAGAGGCGTGAGCATAAACCAGATATTTAATAAATTCCTGTTTGTAAACTCTCCTGCCATAACCTTCTACAATATTATCTTTTATACTTTTAGAAGACCGCCTAACCTGACTACCCTGTTCATATAATTCGAATTTTGGCAACTTTAAGGAAATTCGGTGAACCTCAATGGCGTATTGGAAAGCCAAATTATAAATGTCCAGATCCCGGTAACTTTTCATTTTGTTGTTTTTTAGGATGTTTCAACATTTAAAGTACAACAAATTTGAAATATTTTTCGCGATCATCCGATTGCAAATAACAGATAACAGATAACAGATAACAGAGAACTGACAACACACAACACAAAACTGCCAACCATCAACAACTCCCAAACCTGAACCATGAACAACAAACTACTCCATCATCGCCCCCAACTCAAACCACCTTTCCGTCTTTTCTTCTATACTGTCTTCTACTTCTTTGAGTTTTTGGGAGGTGCTGGCGATTTCTTCGGGGTTTAGGTCTTCGAGGAATTTTTGCTGCAGTTCTTCTTTCGTCTTCTCGAGTTTTGCGATCTCCTTTTCGAGTTTTTGAAATTCCTTTTGCTCGTTGTAGCTTAGTTTACTGCCCGTGCTGGTTTTTTTCCAGTCTTTTTTATTGTTCGAAGACTCGCTCGCTTCTGCCGGTTTTTCTTCAGCCGGGCTGCTTTCTTCATAAGCCCTGAAATCGGTGTAATTTCCGGGGAAGTCTTCTACTTCTGCATTTCCGCGGAAAACAAAGAGGTGGTCTACGATCTTATCCATAAAATAGCGGTCGTGGGAAACCACTATAAGACAGCCGGGGTAGTCCAGCAGAAAGTTTTCGAGTACGTTTAGGGTTACGATGTCGAGATCGTTGGTGGGCTCATCGAGAATGAGGAAATTGGGATTCTGAATAAGCACCGTGCACAAATACAATCGCTTTTTCTCACCTCCACTTAGTTTTTCTACAAAATCGTATTGTTTTTTGCGATCAAAAAGAAAGCGTTCCAACAGTTGCTGGGCCGAGATCTGTTTGCCTTTTTTAAGCGGGATGTAATCTCCAAACTCCCGAATCACTTCGATAACTTTTTGCCCGGGTTTTATCTCGATACCCCGTTGGGTGTAATACCCAAATTTAATGGTGTCGCCAATCACCACTTTCCCCGAATCGGGTTTTATGGCACCGGTGAGTATGTTGAGAAAGGTAGATTTCCCGGTTCCGTTTTTTCCGATAATCCCAATGCGTTCGCCGCGTTTGAAATTATAATTGAAATTTTGCAATAATTCTTTTTCCTGAAAGGATTTTGAGATGTTATGCAGCTCAACAATTTTACTGCCTAGCCGCTCCATATTTAATTCCAGTTGCACCTTATGATCGTTGCGGCGTTTGCTGGCACGGTCTTTAATCTCGTGAAAATCGTCGATACGCGACTTGGATTTGGTGGTTCGGGCCTTGGGTTGGCGGCGCATCCAGTCCAGTTCCTTTTTGAAGAGTTGTTTGGCTTTTTCAGTATTGGTGTCTTCAAGGGCGATTCGCGCGTCCTTTTTATCGAGGTAATAGGTGTAATTACCCTTGTAGGTATACAGCTGACCTTCGTCCAGCTCTACAATCTCGTTACAAACCCTTTCCAGAAAATAACGATCGTGAGTCACCATAAAAATGGTGAAATTTTCCTTTTTAAAATAGGCTTCCAGCCACTCGATCATTTCCAGGTCGAGGTGGTTGGTAGGCTCATCGAGAATGATAAAATCTGGTTTTTTGAGCAGCATTACCGCCAGGGCAAGACGTTTTTTTTGTCCGCCAGAGAGATTTTTTACCTGCTGGGTGAGGTCTTCCAGATTTAGTTTAAACAGGATTTGTTTATACTGGGTTTCAAAATCCCAGGCCTGGGCGGCTTCCATCTCTTCAAAAGCTTTCTGGTAAGCTTCAGCATCCTCGGGATTTTTCAGGGCTTTTTCGTAGCGACCAATAATCTTTAGGCTTTCATTTTCCGAAGAAAAAATAGTTTCCTCTATGCTAAGATTGGGATCCAGGTTGGGTTCCTGCGGAAGGAAAGCCGTGGTAATATCTTTTCGATAGACCACGCGGCCTTCGTCGGGGCTGTCGAAACCTGCAAGGATGTTTAGAAGCGAGGTTTTCCCGGTGCCGTTTTTGGCGATGAAACCAACCTTCTGGCCTTCATTGATTCCGAAGGAAATGTCTTTAAACAGAAGCCTTTCGCCATAGGCCTTGGCTATATTTTCTACTGAGAGGTAATTCACAAAACTGAGTTTTGCTGCAAAATAAAAGGAAAATCACGACTTAATTTTATTATTAGCCCACAAAAACTATATTTGTTAAAGCTATCTAAAGATTACCGGCGTTTGCTTAACCACAGATATATGCTGAAACCATACATAAGTAGTGTACTTCTTCTAATTGCGGTAGTGCTTAGTTTTTCTTCCTGTGTTCCTACCAAACGCATCACTTACCTTCAGGAAAGCGAGCGAAGCCTGGATAGTATTATCGAAATTCAGCAATTAAAAAAACCTTACCGCATACAAACCGGAGACCTGTTGAGCATAAGGGTAAAGGCCCTGGACCAGGAACTGGTGGGGATGTTCAACCCCATAGATGAGGCCAACCTTAGCGCCACTACAGAAGAACGCGTGTTTTTTGACGGTTTTACCGTAGACGAACACGGAAATATCCGAGTACCGACGTTGGGTGAGGTAAATGTATTGGGATATACCGAAAAAGAGGTGCGGGAAAAGATCGAGGAGCTGCTGCTGGAAAATTATTTTAAGGAAGAAGCCAATATATTCGTAACCGTAAAACTTGCCGGGATTAGGTACACCACCCTGGGCGAAATTGGTACCGGAAGCCAGGTAATTTATAAAGAGAAAGTGACGATTATGGAAGCCGTGGCCAATGCCGGCGGAATTTCAGAATACGGGGATATGCAGGATGTGAAGATAATCAGGCAATACCCGCACGGGGAAGAGGTCTATAGCATAGACCTTACGAGTATTGATGCACTAAGCAGCCCGTATTACTATATTCAACCCAATGATATGATTGTGGTGAATCCGTTACCACAGAAATCCTACGGATTTGGAACTACAGGTTTGGAGGCCTTTAGAACAGGAATGGCATTGCTTTCTTTGGTAACCACAACGCTTTTACTTATTAACCGGTTTTAGATGGCGCACGAAGACGATCACATATCAGACGTAGGTTCAACCTTTGATTTTAAAGGTTTTGTGCTGAAGGTGATAAGCTACTGGAAGCTAATTTTGCTTTCGGTGGGGATTAGTCTTGCCGTCGCCTATTATAATAATGTGCGGAAGTTGCCGGTGTATAACCTGGGCAACTCGATCTCGATAAAAGACGATCAAAACCCTTTTTTTACCAGCAATACCAGTCTCACCTTTAACTGGGGAGGAACTTCAGACAAGGTGAATACCGCGATGACCATTTTGAGGTCGCGCTCGCATAACGAGGAGGTGGTAGAAAAGCTTCGGTTTTATGTGAATTATCTTGAGGAAGGGGAGTATCAGCGTATAGACGCCTACGGAAGCACGCCTTTTGAGGTATTCCCTGATACGGCCGCATACCAGGCATTGAATGTAACGATGAACCTGGTGGTTATAGATTCGCTCAATTACAGGATTAGCACCAATGTGCCCGGAAGTCTGCAATTACAAAACTTTGGGACCAAGGAAAAGGACAGCAGGCAAATAGAGGGAGGTGAATTTTCAAGGAATTTCAGGTTTGGGGAGCAGGTAAACCTGCCTTTTTTTAAAGGAGTGATTTTGCGAACTGAAAAGCCGCTGCAGCAAGGCAAGAACTTCTATGTGAGCTTTATGAATTTCGACTCGGCGGTAGGTCGCTACCGCGGGGTGAACGTGCAGCCGCAATCGCAGGGAGCTTCAGTATTGAATTTGAATCAGACGGGAGGGAATAAGGCCCGGCTGGTAGATTATTTGAACGGGACGGTAAAGGTATTAAGCGACAATATGCTGGCGCGTAAAAACCTCTTTGCCACCAAAACCATTCGCTTTATAGACAGTAGCCTTTCGGCCCAATCCCAGGCTCTGAAACTGGTAGAAGATGAGCTGAATGCTTTCAGAAATGAGAATGCGATTATGGATATTTCGCGGGAAAGTTCTGAGCTTTCGGGCAGGCTCGCCACTTTAGATCTTCGGAAGGAGGATATCAGGAGGCAACTTTCCTATTACGAAACCTTAAAAAACTACCTGGAAACCCGTACCGATTACTCGAATGTACCGGCGCCTTCGGTGGCCGGAATTAGTGAGGGAAGCATAGCCAGCGGGGTTTCAAGGATAATTACATTGGCTGAAGAGCGCAGCAACTATCAATACACCTTAAAGGAAAACTCGCCTGTTTTTGCCGACATAGACCGGCAGATCAACTCGGTGAAATCTATTTTGCTTGAGAATATCAGCTCTTCAAAGGGATTGCTTCAGGAGGAGCAGCGGGACATCAATCGGCAAATCGCTAACCTGGAAGGCGAGATAAGGAAACTTCCGCAGGAGGAGCAGGATTTATTGAAGATTCAGCGGCGGTATAGTTTGAACGAGAAGAGTTATAACCTCTTTTTGGAAAAACGCAGCGAGGCGGGGCTCATCAAAGCCGCCAACGTGAGTGACGTGATGGTGATCGACTCGGCCAAGGATACCGGCGGTGGGCAAATAGGACCCAATACCCAGTTAAACTATGTGATGGCTGTATTGGTAGGGGGTGTGATTCCGCTAACCTTTGTGTTTTTGCTGGTGTTTCTGAATACCAATATTCACAACGCCCAGGAGGTGGGCAGGCTATCGCCCATTCCAATACTGGGGCTCATTGGAAAAAGCAAGAATGAGAGTAACCTTGCGGTGTATGAGAATCCGAAGTCTTCTATTGCTGAAAGCTTCAGAGGGCTCAGGTCCAGCCTTCAGTTTATGTATAAGAAACAGGGGGTGACGGGCACTAAAACCCTGCTGATCACTTCATCGGTTTCAGGGGAAGGAAAGACGTTTTGTGCGATGAACCTGGCAACGGTTTTTGCGCTGAGTGAAAAGAAAACCATCCTGGTGGGGGTTGACCTTAGAAAGCCGAAGATTTTCGATGATTTCGAGTTGAACAACGATTTGGGAGTGGTGAATTATCTGATAGACCAGGCTACTTCCGAAGAGATTATTCAGCAGAGTAAGATCCCGTACCTGGATGTAATCACAGCCGGGCCGGTACCGCCGAACCCGTCGGAATTGCTGATGAACGAACAGATGGACAGGTTGATGGAGGAGCTGAGTCAGAAGTATGACTATATTATTTTGGATACCCCGCCGATTGGGATGGTGGCCGATGCTTTGAACCTGGTGAAATATGCCGATGCGACCCTGTATTTGATCAGGCAGGATTATACCAAGCGCGGAATGCTGGAGGTGATCAACGAGAAATACCATAAGGGCGAGATAAGCAATATAAGCTTCGTGCTGAACCATTTTGTGCACCGGGCTAAATACGGTTATGGTTACGGCTATGGTTATGGCTACGGTTATGGCTATGGTTACGGGTATAATCGTTACTCCAAGGGCTATGTGGAAAAAAGCGACCCCACGCGAAATCTGAAGAGATGGTGGCGCAAGGCGATGCGGAATTTTGAGTAGTTTTAGTAGTCGGTAGGCTTTAGTTTTTAGACATTAGTAAATTGAAGAATTTAAAATAGACACCATGGAAGATATCCCTATTTTTAAATTTGAAGATTTAATAGTTTATCAAAAAGCTTTAGATTTTGTAGATCTCGCTTATGAAGTATCCAACGATTTCCCAAAATCGGAATTATACAATTTAACTTCACAGTTTAAACGAGCAGCTGTTTCGATTCCCTTAAATATAGCGGAAGGGTCGGGTGATACGAATGCTCAATTTAATAGATTTCTTGAGATTGCTGCCGGATCTGTAAAAGAATGTGTAGTATGTTCCAGCATTGCAAAGAGACAGAATTTTATTAGTAAGGAAAAAGATTATCAAAATCGGAAGAGGCTAGCTGAACTTTCTAAAATGATTTCAAGCTTGAAAAAGTATTTGAAAAGTTAGGCTTTAGTTTTTAGATGTTAGTCCTTAGACTTTATAAAAAATCTACCGACTAAAAGCTTACGTCTACAAACCCTGTTCTCGGATCTCAGTTCCCTGTTGCCGGTTTCCCGTTGCCTGTTTCCTGTTTCCAGTTTCCCGTTGCCGGTTTCCCGTTGCTGGTTCCCCGTTGCCGGTTTCCCGTTGCTGGTTCCCCGTTGCCGGTTTCCCGTTGCTGGTTCCCCGTTGCGGGTTCCCAGCTTTGTGTTTTCCGATCCCTTTTCACTTTCTCTGTTGCCGGCTTCCGGTGTGTTGGGTTTCAAAATGGAACGCTGATGACGCGGATGATTATGATTTGCACGATTTTGATGTGATTTCATCAACCACGGTTGAAACCGTGGTCTGACTGTAATGGAAATCAGGGTCTGGCTTTGTATGGATTAGTTTTCATTTAGATCTGCTCCCCTCCTTTTGAAGGAGGGGAATGAATTTAGCGATAGCTAAAGAAAGGGGTGGTTGGTTCTATGACGCATGGCTTATTTAAAACGGTAAACCCCTCCGGCCGTTGGCCACCTCCCCTTAAAAGAAGGGGAGGAGCTTTTAAATGTATTATAAAGCACTCTTTCAGGATTAATTTTCATAAAGCCTGAAGGGCTTAAAGATACAGCCCGGGGCAGAGCCCCGGGTTAGGGAATATCGTTTTGTGCCAGCCTGAAGGGCTGGGAGAGATTGAGCCGGGTTTTGGGGATTGTAGACAAAAGAGGAGGTTTTAATTTGTAAAATATTCAGGGCTTTGGAGCTCTTATTCTTCGAACTTTGTATTTTTATCTCCAATATAAAAACAATTATACCTGTGAGCGAAAGCAACGAGGACTGGCTTTACGAAATTACTCCCAAACGAAAACTTATAGATCTTAATTTCAAAGAGATTTGGAGGTACCGGGATTTGTTGATCCTGTTCGTAAAGCGGGATATTGTGACCGTATATAAACAAACCATCCTGGGGCCGTTGTGGTATTTTATTCAGCCGTTGTTTACCTCGGTTATTTTTACTCTGGTGTTTAATAATATTGCCAGTATTCCTACCGGAAATGTGCCGTCATTTTTATTCAATCTAACGGGGATAACGGCCTGGAATTATTTTAATCAGAGCCTTACGGGGACTTCAAATACCTTTACAGCAAATGCGGGTATTTTCGGAAAGGTGTATTTTCCCAGGGTAATTATGCCTTTAAAAACGGTGATTTCCAATTTGTTTAAGTTTGGAATTCAGTTGCTTATTCTGATCGTTTTCTATCTCTATTACCTGTTTCAGGGCTTTGAAGTGAGCCCCAATTCTAATATTTTACTATTTCCGGTGTATGTATTGATGATGGCATTGCTGGGCCTGGGAGCAGGGATGACAATTTCTGCGCTTACCACAAAATATCGTGACTTAACGGTTTTGGTAGGTTTTGCGACTACTTTATTGATGTATATTTCAGCTGTTCCTTATCCCTTAAGTGAGGTGTCTGAAAAAATGCCCGACTGGGCCTGGCTGGTGAAATACAATCCGCTTACCCAAATAATTGAAGGCTTTAGGTATATGATTCTTGATACAGGAGTTTTTAGTTGGACCGGATTTCTTTATACGCTCGGGGTCTCGATTTTCCTGTTTTTATTCGGATTGATTATTTTTAACCGAACTGAAAAGAATTTTATTGATACGGTTTAGTTCCCTGATGCCTGTTGCCGGTTCCCTGTTGCCTGTTGCCGGTTGCCTGTTGCCTGTTGCCTGTTGCCGGTTGCCGGTAGCCTGTTCCCTGTTGCCTGTTGCCAGTTTCCTGTTTCCAGTTTCCTGTTTCCTGTTGCCGGTTCTCTGTTCTCTGTTCTCGGTTTTCTGTTGCCGGTTCTCTGTTCCCGGTTCTCTGTTCTCGGTTCCTGGTTCTCTGTTGACTGTTGTTTGTTGTTTGGTTTCTGTTCTCGGTTGCCAGTTCCTGGTTCCCGGGTCGTTTAGCCTGAAGGGCTAGAAGATGCAGCCAGGGGCAAGGCCCCTGGTAAGTTGACACCACCTGGTAACCAGCCTGTAGGGCTGGAAGAGATTTCAGGTAGGTAGAAGTTAAAGGTTAAGAGTTAGGTGTTAGGTGGTTCCAGTTCTCCGTTGCCGGTTCTCGGTTCTCGGTTCTCGGTTGCCAGTTGCCGGTTCTCGGTTCTCGGTTGCCAGTTGCCGGTTCCCGGTTCTTCGTTCTCTGTTGGCGGTTCCCCGTTCACTGTTCCCGGTTCCTGGTTCTCTGTTCTCGTCCCCATACCTATAGGGAGTTTGTTGTTTGATGTTTGTTGCCGGATCCCAGTTGCTGTTTCCCGGATTTTTTGATGAAAAGCGTTTGAGATAGGGCGCTAACAGGGAGTAGATAGGAAGAAGATAGGGAGAAGCCCCCTATGAGCCCTTGTGGTTAAAGGGATTAACATTTAAGATGGGGTTCTAAAAGGTTCCAAATGGCCACAAACAGGGAAGTTTGGGTGTATAAAGGGAAAGGAAGGTTAATTAGGTTCCTTAAGGATATATTTGGGTAAAGACAGGCCTCTAAAGGACCTACAGGGATAAAAATGGTCCTGGAGGTATTTAAAAGGGAAGAGCGGGATATGTTCTATTGACTTGTAAAACAAAGTGTTATAGGTTTGGTTTATTAGTAACCCCCTAAATATTTCAATTATGGGAAAAAACGAAGGGATCTTAAAGATCCAGGGAACGTTAGATAATATGACGTTCTACAAAACACAGGATGGGTCTTTAGTAAAGACCAAGAGCGGAGTTTCTAAAAAGCGGATCATGAAAGATCCTGCTTTTGCCAGAACCCGGGAGAACATGAGTGAGTTTGCCAGCAGTGCACAGGCAGGAAAACTCCTTAGACAATCGGTTAATGATATTATGCAAAGAGCCAAAGATAACCGGCTTACCAGCAGATTGACCAAACTGATGAGTGAGATCCAAAAATACGATACCAGCAGCACCCGTGGGAAACGTAGTGTGGCAGTAGGTATTCAGGATCCTTTGGCCCTGGCCTTACTTGATAATTTCAACTTTAACATCCAGGCTAAAATGAGTAGCATTTTACAGGCGGTGGTTTCGGTTGATACTTTAACCGGTGAGGTGGGGGTTCCGAATTTAATTCCGAATCGGGATTTAATAAGTCCCGAGGGAGCTACACACGTGAGTTTTCAAAGTGCTTATGTGAAAACCGATTTTGGAACAGGAACCTATTCCAACAGTCTAAGCGATGTTGAGAATTTACCGCTGGATGATGCCAGCAGTAATATTAGTTTGGTGCCAGACCAGATTCCGGGTGGATCGGGAGTGGTGTTTATCCTGCTTCTGGTGGAATTTTTCCAGGAAGTAAACGGGGTGCAGTATTCTTTAAGAAATGGTGCATTCAATTCCCTATGTATTATGGCTACTGCTTAGGTATCGAAAGATATAAACGGGCTTTATTTTGAACCCCTGCTTCTTTTTTGGAGTGGGGGTTTTTTGTTGCCTGTTGCCTGTTGCCTGTTGCCTCTTGCGTGTTATCGGTTGTTTATTGTTTGTTGTTTGTTGTTTGTTGTTTGTTGTGGGTTGTCGGTTCTCGGTTGTCTGTTGTTTGTTGTTTGTTGCCTGTTGCCTGTTGCCTGTTGCCTGTTGCGTGTTTCCTGTTGCCTGTTCTCGGTTGTGTGTGGTTTGTTGTTTATAGTTTGTTGTCTGTTCTCGGTTATCTGTTGTCGGTTGTTTGTTGCTGGTTTTGACCTTGTTTTTGGTCTTTAGCAGGGGATCTTTTCATCTCATATTCGAGAAGCTACTTTTAATGATTTTGTCACCCCGACGCAGGAGGGGTCTCATCTGAGTGGGGATTAAGGTAGAGGTGCTGTGAGTTTGATGAAATGTGGTTGTTTGTTGTTTGTTGACGGTTCCCGGTTCCCGGTTCCCGGTTGCCTGTTGCCTGTTGTTGGTTGACAGTTCTGGGTTGTCGGTTTTCGGTTGTTTGTTCGTGGTTTATGGTTTGGGGTTTGTTGTTGTCTGTTCTGTTGTCGGTTTTCGTTTGTCTGTTCTCTTTTCTGTTGCCGGTTGTCTTTTCTTTATTTATTGAGGTAGTTAGGGATAATCATTTGAGTTGGGGGTTGGGAGGAAAGTTTTTGTATGTGGATTTAGGTTTTGGGGTTCCGATTTATACGAGTCTAATCGATTGATTTCCTGATAAACCCTGAAAGGAGGGAGGCCGGTAAATTCACAGAATTCGTCGATGCTAATGCATTGATCTTTTTTCTTAAAGTAGCGAGTACGAATTTCACGTAGTTTTTTTTGGGCCGATTTGAGACTGATTCCCAGGATTAGAGCCACGTCGTGCGAGTAAATACAAAGGCGGTTCATAATTTTGTAGGTTAAGTTTAACTTAAGTTGTCGGTTCTCGGTTGTCTGTTCTTGGTTTCTGTTTAGGATTTAGTGTTTGGGGTTTGTTGTTGCCGGTTGCCTGTCTGTTCTCGGTTCTCGGTTCTCGGTTCTCGTTTCTTTGTTGTCTGTCTGCAGACCTAGATTTGAAAATTTGCTTTTCAAGCTAAGACAATTATAGATTAAAATTCTGACTGTTATAATAAAAAGGACTTTTCAGAACAGTTATTTGGCTTTTCGTTCCAATGCCCTTAATCTCCAGGAGAATAACTTTATGCCGTATTATATTAAATCAAGAAGAATGTTCTGGAAAGACGAATTGGATTTTTATTTTATATTAGTGATATTCAAATTGTTACGGAATGGTTGTGGATGGCACTTATGCGAAAATGTGGATTTCTAATGGGATACTTTATTTCATCTATAAAGAAATTTATGAGATTAATTGGTGTATGGCTAAAGAGATCGTTAGTCAGCGATTGCAGCTACAAAATGAGAGATCATATCCTATATTTTGTGATTTAAGAGCAATTTTTAATGTTCAAAAACAAGCCAGAGATTATTTAGCTATAGAAGGGACATTTATGGCGGTCGCTCTTGCCTTTCTTGTTGAAGACGAACATTCAAGGTTTATTACTCAATTATATGTAAAAGCGAATATGCCTTCATATCCAACTCGCATATTTACCAATAAGGAAGAGGCATTATTGTTTTTGCAAGATTATAAAAAGTAACTATTAACAACTGAAGAATTATGGAAAATGCGATTAGTAACGAAGAGAAAATGAGATTCGATTCAATATTCCAACAAATCATTGAAATTGCCTGTGGTAACTTTATGTTTCGACAAGAGCCCTCGGGGCGCAGAGATCATTTGGATACTATTGCAGTATTGTTGAATATGATGTCGGAAGAAATTCAGGATTTCTGTTACAAAACCCGGGAAAATAATGAACATCTGGAACCTCAATTTTCAATTTTTCTGGATCAAGATTATTGTGTCACAAGTTGTACTTCTGAAGCATCCAGGAGACTAAAATGGAATGATGAAAATTTTGATAAACCTGTTTCAGATATACTATCTAAAAGTTCTGTAAGCATTTTAAAAGAGGAACTTGAATTAAATGGGAGTAAAGCTTCTCAACGATTAATTCCTTTAGACTTTATCGCTGAAAATAAGATATTATACAGAGCCCCTTGTATTATGCAAAAACTATCGGGTATCAATTCGGAATATGCTTATGTAATTACGGCTTTTCATTTTGTAAAAAGAGATGAAGAGATGAATGCCAATAAAAGCAATACTACCCATACTTCAAGATCAGAAAAAAGAGGAAGTGCCGCAACTAATATTCTATTAAAACAAGTGCGTCTTTATATTTTGCGGAATCTTCATACCGAACTGCCTTCTCTTAAAGAATTAGGGCTTATTCATCATACGAACAAAACTAAACTCAAAGCAGAATTTAAAAAAATGTATGGAACAACAATACCCAGGTTCCATATGGAGAAGAGACTCGAAAAAGGAGCTCTTTTAATTAGAAGCACTGAATTACCTGTTTCCATTATAGCTCAGAAATGCGGGTTTAAGGATCATTCACATTTTTCTAAAAATTTTCGAATTAAATATGGCCAAACGCCATCGAAATACAGAATTGAAAAAGGCTGGTCAATTCAATAACAGAATAGTTTTACGGCTTTAGCAACCATTTTATTTGAGCTTATTTACTGAACTTTACTTCATTAAATATTATTGTCGCGATGATGCAGGGGAAGCCTAACCTGTAAGAAAAACAGGCATTTGTTTAATGAGTAAATTATTTAGTCATGAAAAATTTAAAATTTTTATTACCAATGCTGGCAATTGTTTTTGCCATAGGAGTGGCCTTTACAGCGCCAGGAATCGAAGAAAAACCGGAAGCGCAGGCTTTTGATTATTACCTGGTTGATGGAAACTGGGTGGCCGTAGATGAACAAAATTGTACAGGAACCGGTGGAGCCTGCCGGGTACAAGTAGGAACAGGAGGGCCAATCTATGAGCTCTATGATGAAATGGATGATGAGAATCCTAAACCAGCCAGTGTTAATATTCAGCCTATTTTAATTAATCCCTAAATTTGGTTTTCATATGTTGTAGGGTAGAATATCACCTCAGTTCTTGATTCTGAGGTGATATTTTTTATTTAATAGGCTTAATATACTCTTCCGGATATCCTAAGAATTGTTGAAGATGCTCTTCACTCAAATATTTTTTTGCTGCTAAATTTATATCTTCCAGATTTATAAAATGTTCTAACATAGTTCCATAATTTAAGATATCAGAAACCATATCTTCTTCTTTTTCTTCCAGTTTAATTTGCAAAAAATCCTGCCAGAAATTAAAATTCCCAAATTTATTAAAACCGCTTTCATAAGTGCGGAGTTCATTTTTTATAGTGGTTTCCAGCCATTCTCTCTCAACTCCTTCTTCTCTTAGTTTTCGAAATTCTTCGAGGGCATAGGAAAGCATTTTTTCTTCATTACCCAAAGCACTATCAAAATCAATTCTAAAAGCAAATATGCTATTTTTGATATCTATCCATTCGCCGTTGGCCCGGGGAATGTATGAGCCATTTCGTAACTTGTTATAAATCCTTTGGTTCAATGCTTTGGATAAAAGGCGGAGCTCAATCTGGTTTTTGATACTTCTGGGAACTTTAATCGGAAAAAAAAGTCTGGCATAAACTTGATCTATATTTTTAAATCCCATTTTTTCTTCCATTTTCTTAAGAGGAAAATTAAAATTTGGCTTAGAAATTTTTTTGGGATTTTCATTTGCTAATGCTGTGAAATTATTTGCCAGCAACCGAATTATGGTGTCTTTATTAAAATCTCCTGTAACTACAAACGTAAAATCTTCAATCCCTGAAAACCATTTTTTCCAAGCCTGGAAAACCTGTTCCAAGCTTAATTCTGTTAAATCCTGGCTTTCCAGTACAGGTACCTCAGGATACCATATGCTATAAATTTTATCCATTATAAAACTCTCTGAGCCACTCGTTACTTTTCTTTCCAGTTGGTTCATTTTGTATTTTTTCCATTCCAGAAAGGCTTCGGGATCTAATCGTGGCTCATTGAGATACAGATAAAGTAAATTAAAAAGCTCAGGTAGCTCATTAACCTTAGAGGTTGCGTAAATTGTCTGATTATCTTTATCAGATTTGAAATTAAGGTAAACCCCTTTTTCCCGGAGGAAAGAGTCTAATTCAAATTTATCGTAGGGTCCAGCCCCAGTATAAGGCACGACCTCGGGTGCCATCTTTGCTGCAAGGTATTCCATCCGATCTTCTAAAGGGACAGAATTAGGACGAAATGCCAGTAAAGAAACTCTTTGGGAGAAATTAGGATTCGAGGGACTTGTTGGTTTAAGGGCTAGCTTAATTCCATTGGGAAGTTCCAGGGTAGTAATTCCAATCTCATTTTCTTTTGCAGCAAAGCTTTCTCTATTTTCTGAGAGGGGATAATGAACCACATTTGCTAATGATTTAATTACCTGTTCTTCTTTTAAGGGTGCAACTTCCATGGTATCAGTTTCCTTCATCCATTCTTTAAATACCTTATAATTTGGCATATTAAAACTGGTTCCTTTGAAAAAGATAAATACAGAATTTGTATCAAGATTGCCATATTTTGAAATATATAGCTCGAGGTCTTTCATTTCAATTTCTGAAAGAATTTTTGAAACCAACTTTTTTTCTATCTCCGGATGAGGAGCTGCTTTACCATAAGTGAAGTGCTGCACATATTTTTGAATTAAAAAATTAGAAGGGATTAAATTATCCTCTTTAAATTTTTTCAATATTGATGTTTTTGCTTCCTCAAAGCTTTTAGAATCTATCGACTGGTGCATTTGTTTCCAGGTTAGCAAGCCTCTCTGGAATTGCTTTTTTAATTGTTGAAGACTATCGGTTTCAAAATTAATACTCATAAGGCTGCCATCTAATTGTTGGTCAGGTATATGTGTTGCTCCATAATCGCTTGAAAACCCCGAAAACGGAGGCTTATATTGCCGTTTAACCTGGCTTGCCTTTGCATGCAGCATAATGGTATAGAGCTGTTGTAGGAGCATTTGCTTATAGTCTTTCATGGTTTTGGGATGACCTTTGAAATTGGGTCTAAGACGAATAAGTTGAAGTTCTAAATCTTCAATTGTATTGTCGGGTACAGTTGTAAAACGGTTGGAGTTGTTTAATTCAATTTGATAAGAATCCAATATTTCCAGTGAGCTTTTAGGATTAGTGGGTGTTTTAAGATCTGAAAATCTACGTTTAATTTCATTTTCCATACTGTCAATATTAATATCACCAACAATAATAGCAGCCTGCAGGTCTGGTCGATACCAGTCTTTATAATATTGCTTAAATGCCTTAATATTGAAATTTTGAAGACTTTCAAGACGTTTTTCATCACTATAAATCTTATAACCAGAATTAAATAAAGCTTCCTGAATGAGAGTATTACCTTTCCATTTACGATATGGATCAGATACTCTCATTTCACCTTCTACTGCACCACGTTGAATATTAATAACCTCCGAGTCCCAATGAACAGCCTGTGCCCAATCACGAAGAAGCTGTAATGTTTCTTTTATTACAAATTGATCATGAGAGGGTATTCTGGCTTCATAAATTGTATAACGACTACCGGTTTTAGCGTTACTATAACCTCCAATTTGGTTTATATATTCATTTATATTTTTAAAACTCTTGGTTTTAGCAGCAAGAAGATGTTCCAAAAGATGGGCATATTCTAACTGGTCTTCATCTTCATGTAGATGGCCTGCTTTGAGTACAAGCCTTAGCTCTATTGTGTTATTTGGTTCGTTATTTTTGCGTAGGTAATAGGTAAAACCATTTTCTAATTTTCCATAACGTACCTCAGGGTCTAAAGGAATGGAATCCCATTTCTGTATTTGTATCCCGGTTGTTTCCTGACAAAATCCATCAAAAGATATTATCCCAAAAATAAGTATCCAGAATTTCATAAGATTTTCTTGTAGCATCAATAGCCGGGATTTTGACTTAGATTAGGATTTTTCATACGTTCCTGTGAAGGAATAGGATATAACAGGTCTGTATCCTGCCAATTTGAATTATTTTCGCCCAATACCTCGGTTGCCTTGCCGGTGCGTTTCAGGTCCAGCCATCGATGGCCCCATTCTGCAAATAATTCCAATCTTCGTTCCTCCAGGATTTGTTCCAGCAATTCATGCTGGGTTAAACCAGGGTTAGTTTCAGCTATAAGATCTAGCCCGGCTCTTTTTCTTATTTCATCTAAATCTTCTATACTTCCAGGGAGGTTTCCCATTTGCGCCCTTGCTTCTGCCCTAATTAAATATTGTTCTGCCAGTCTCATAACCATGGAATATTCGGTAATAGGGAAAGTGTTGCTGTATCTAACTTTGTATTTATGGACAAAGTGGGCATTTCTCGACTGGTTATATCCAATCCAATCAATAAATCGCTTATCGTTTTCGGTAAAATTTTCTACAAAATCCTCCTGTAGTTGTATGGCAGCCAAAAATGATAATACAGGATCAATAACAAAGAGGCTGCCTTCATTAGTATGCGTAACTATGCCACCTCCCCCAATAGGTGATATTTGCCAGATGGCTTCTTTACTATTTGTTAGAAATACTTCATTTAGATCGGTTAATAAATCATAAGTGGAGTTTTCATTTATTACCCTTGTGCTTAAGGTTTCTGCCTTCTCCCAGTCTTGAAGGTATAGGTAGACTCTTGCCAATAGAGCAGTGGCAGCAAACTCATTTACCCGGGTCCTCTCTCCATCGATGTAATTGGCGTCCAATATATCTATAGCGCTTTCTAAATCATCTATTATTTGTTCATAAATTTCAGATTGCGGGTCTCTTGTAGCCAACTGATTCTCGCGATAACTGGTTGTTAGTAAAAGCGGAACATCTCCATAAAGGTTTACCAGATGGAAATAGGTGAAGGCTCTTACAAATCTGGTTTCACCTTCTAATTGTTTTGCGAGCTCCAAGGATATATTAGTAGATTCACTAAGGCCTTCCAGCATAGCGTTAGTCATATAGATCATATTATATGCGCTGGACCAGAGATAAAGGTTATGGGAATTTTCAGGCAATATTTCATTTAGTTCAAATTGCATCCTTACCACATTGGTAGGATTAATATTTCTAATATTATCACCAGAAAAACCGGAAAGCAGGGTTACACTACTGGTGTTACCATTGGAAAAAGCTGCCATATGCAATTGATTATAAATGCCGGTCATAGCACTTTTGGCAGTAACATCATCATTAAAAACCACATCCTGCACCATCTTGTTATCTGGTGCTTCTATTTCCACAAAATCTTCACAGGAGAGAAGCAGGAATGGAATGATTAGCAGTTTTATCTTTTTTATAGTATTTGGTTTCATATTTAAAAGCTTTTAAAAATTAATTTCTATTCCAGCCATCATGGTTCTCATATTTCCTAATGCCCCTGAGTATGGGTTTTCCGCATCAAATCCGTCATAGGACGTGATAGTGAAAAGATTTTGCCCATGAACGAATATTCGGGTATGGCTAACTCCTAATTTTTTTGTTAGATTTTGAGGTATAGTATAAGCGAGGGATAATGTTTTTAACCTTAAATAAGATGCATCCCGTATAGGAAAATTAGAGAGTGAAGCGTCAAAATGGGCATATTGAGAATCATAAGTTTGAGAAATTCTTTGATAGACCCCTTCACCGCTAAGAGAGCTTAAAATCGGTTGAAGTGTATTCATAATTGTACCGCCAGAAATATCAGTTAATTCTCCTTTCTGCTTTACAAATTCCCACAGAAATTGAAGCGAGAAGTTTCCGTAACTCAGATTATTGTTTATACCCCCAAAAAAGTCTCTGTTTCTATTATGAATTATAATCATATCATTATAATCATACCATCCATCTTCATTTACATCTCTAATAGTGTAAAAGCCGGTTTCAGGATCCAATCCGGTATATTCATAGAGTAATGAAATGTTTAAAGGATGTCCTACTCTGTAAGTGTTAGCGTAAGAAGATTGCTCAATATCAGGATAACTTATTAGTTCGTTTCTTGGAAAACTTATATTAAAAGCTGTTTCCCACTTAAACTTCCTGTTTGTGATAATTTGAGCGCTTAGTTCAGCTTCCCAACCTGTATTTTCTACGGTAGCCGGCAAATTTGCCTGGACTGAAGTAAAGCCTGTAATAGCGGGCAGGGGGTAACCTACCAGTTGATTAGAAGAGCGGTTTTGGTAATAGCTGAGACTAGACCGAAGCCTATCTTTAAAAAATGCCAGTTCGATTGCGCCTTCCAGCTTATTATTAATTTCCCAGGAATAATCTGGATTAGCCAGGGCGGTAGGGTATAAACCGCCGGGGCCTCTGGTGGCCTCATAGGCATCGAGGTAACCATAGTCTCCAATTTGGTCATTACCTGTGGTACCGTAGCTTCCTCTAAGTTTTCCAAAACTTAAAAAAGGCAGGCTATTTTTAATAAATTTTTCCTCGCTAAAAATCCAGGCAGTCCCTATAGCACCAAAATTTGCGAAGCGGTTGTTAGGTCCAAAGCGCGAGGAGCCATCACGCCTGCCGGTAAGATTCAGGAAATATTTTTTATCCCAGTTAAGGCCTATTCTTGAAAATAAGGCTATATATCTATATTCTGTATTTTCACGATTGGCTGCTATAATACTTGAAGCAGCACCAATGTTTCCTATCAAAGATTCAGATGCGTATCCAAGCCCCTGAAAGCTTTCTCTTAAACTATTATTCTCCTGTATGGTGGCACCTATTAGCGATTGAATGTTTAGTTTATTCCAGGATTTATGAAAATTGAGTTGTGGTTCAATGATCCAGGAGCTTCTGTTGGTTCTGCTATGGGAAGATCTATTGGTAATTGCTTCAGATGGATTATAGGATCTTCGCGGCTGTTTACGAAGTTCGGAAGTCACATAGTTGGTATAACCCAAACTGGTTTTAAATTGCAAGCCCGGCAGGAATTCATAAGATAAACCAAGATTAGAAATAAGATTATTGGTATTGGTCGTACTGTGGTTGAAATATCCCTGAAGTGGATTACTTAAACCTGAGGGGACCCAATCTTCCCAATTCAGTGTGCCATCGGCATTGAATATTGCAGGGGCGTTGGGAGGCAGAAATAAAGTGCCCGCACGAAAGCCTGCGTTTCCTACCAAATTATTAACATCTATACCGTAATTTCCAGTAAAATTTAAATTGAATTTGTTATCCTGCGAACGATGACTCAAACTAATGTTACCTGTCATTTTTTGATAGTCAAAATCTGCCGGAAATATGGTGCCCTGTTTAAAATAGGAACCACCCAATCTAAAGGAAGTGGTCTCATTGCCTCCGGAAAATGTTAGGTTTGCATTAGTCGTTTCTGCAGTTCCCCCTATAAGAAATTCCTGCCAGTCTGTATATCTATCCTGGTCCCACAGAAGCAAATCGTAGGCGTTTTGCTCTGTAGGTTCTACTCCATCATTTTCAAAGGCCCGTCTTCTTACATTTAAATATTGCTGTGTGTTTAGCAATTCCAGTCGCTCGGGCACGGTAGCCACACCATAATAGAACCGGCTTTCCAGTTGAGAGCCCACGCCCCGTTTATTTTTGGTAGTAATCAACACCACCCCATTGGCACCTCTGGAGCCATAGATGGCAGTGGCATCTGCATCTTTTAGTACCTCAATACTTTCAATATTATTTAAATCGATATTATTTAAGGGGTCAATTCCTGTTGTGCTTATTATGGAACTACTTTCTACGGGAGTGGAATTTACAGGAACACCATCTATAATATACAGAGGAAAATTCCCTCCTTCCCGCAGGCTGTTAGTACCGCGTATTCTTATGGTAGAGGCCGTACCGGGGTTAATACCCCCGCTGGTAATTTCTACTCCTGCCATTCTGCCCTGCAAAGCTTGTAGGGGACTTACCACAGGCTGGAGTTCGATTTCCTCTGCCGTTACGCGGGAGATGTTTCCTGTGCTTTCTCTCCTGGTGGTGTTGTAATACCCGGCATTAATCTCTACTGCACCCAGGGCATCTATATCTTCTTCGAGGATGATGTGAATTTCATCACGGTTTTCTACCGGGATGTTTTGAGTGGTAAAGCCTAAATAAGAAATTACCAGGACCGCATTAGGTGGGGAAAGAAGGGTGAAGTTACCATCCATATCGGTGATGGTACCGCGGTTTGTGGCCTCTATGGCAACGGTGGCGCCGCCAATGGGCAAA
>NZ_JBSYGH010000004.1:172593-199717 GCF_054121495.1 Salegentibacter haimaensis | reverse complement strand
TACCATGAAAATAATACTATCCTGAATTATTTCCAATAAAAAAGAGACTGCCTTTTCAGACAGCCTCTTTTGCTTTTATTTAACGCCTTATCCCTGCCATAATGCGTAATTTAAGGATTTAAAGCAGCATTATGAAAACCGATAAAGTTCACTTCAAAAATAAAAATGGCGACCAGCTGGTAGGCTACCTGGAATTACCCTCTAATACAAAACCAAAGAGTTTTGCGCTTTTCGCCCATTGTTTTACCTGCAATAAAAATTTTTTCGCGCCAAAAAACATCAGTCGTTCCTTAGCTGAATATGGTTACGGGGTGTTACGCTTCGATTTTACAGGCCTGGGAGAAAGTGAAGGCGATTTCGCCACTTCAGGTTTTTCGGCTAATGTGGAAGATTTGATTGCTGCCGCCAGGTTTTTAGAAAAAGAGTACAAGGCTCCAGCTCTATTGGTAGGACATTCTTTAGGCGGCGCTGCAGTATTATATGCTTCCGAAGCAATAAAATCGGTTAAAGCGGTGGCAACCATAGGCGCTCCCTCAACTGTGCAGCATGTAGAGCAGCATCTAAGGGGAAGCATCGATGAATTAAAGAAAAATGGAAGTGCCGCAATTAATATTGGAGGTCGGGATTTTAATATCACCGATAAATTTCTTGAAGATATTCGTAAACACAGGCCCAGGGATTTTATGAAAAACTGGGGAAAAGCGCTCTTGATTTTACACTCACCGGGAGATTTGATAGTGGGTATAAAGCAGGCAGAAGAGCTTTATCTCGCGGCAAAACATCCCAAAAGCTTTGTTTCTTTGGATAAGGCCGATCATCTATTGTCATCGAAAAGCGATGCCATCTACACTGCCGGGGTTATTGCTGCCTGGGCCAAAAAGTATGTGGTCCTGGAAGATGAAGAAATCAATGCGCCCGCAACCCAACTACAGGTGGTGGCAGCTTTGGGAGACCAGGGTTACACCACACAGTTAAAAGCAGGAAAACATCACTTTATCGCCGATGAACCCGAATCTTTAGGCGGAAATGACTTTGGTCCTACTCCTTACGATTTATTATCGGCCTCTTTGGCCAGTTGCACCTCTATGACCCTTCAAATGTATGCCCGCCGAAAGAAATGGCCTTTAGATTATGTGGAAACCCACGTGAAATATTCCCGGCAACATGCCGAAGATTGTGAAGATTGTGAAATAGATTCAGCTAAAATCGATCATTTTGACCGGCAGATTAAAATAGAAGGAGATTTGGACGATTCCCAAAGAAATAAGCTGCTGGAAATCGCAGATAAGTGTCCGGTGCACAAAAGCTTAACCTCTCCTACAACTATAAAAACGAAAAACCTGGAGAAATCATGAATTTTCAGGCTCATGTTAAGCTATCCTTAAATAGTTTGCAGAACCTGAATCAATCTATAACTTAGTAAAACATTAAAATGAAATTAAACCAACCTATTATGAAACGCATAAGTTTAAGTCTCATACTTTGTGCAGGTCTTGTTTTTACAGGCTGCAAAAACGAGAAAAAAGAAGAAGAGAAATCTATGGAAGAAAAAGATCGCACCGAGATGAAAGGCGATCGAAAAAGTTCTGAAGAAGTTAAAAAAATAACTGTTAGCCTTGAACCAAAAGGCGGAAGTGAGGTTGAAGGAGAAGTTGTATTCCGCGAAGAAAATGGTACGGTAACTATGACCGCAATTATTAGCGGCCTGGCTGAAGGAGAACACGCCATTCACCTCCACGAAAAAGCCGATTGTTCTGCCGATGATGGCTCTTCGGCCGGAGGTCACTGGAATCCAACCGGGCAACCACATGGAAAATGGGGAGCTTCAGAAGGCTATCATAAAGGAGATATAGGAAACTTCACAGTTGATGCCAACGGTAGAGGCAGTGTAAACTTTAGCACCGATGAGTGGTGTATAGGTTGTGGCGACAAGAATAAAGATATTACAGGTACTTCGGTGATCATTCACGACGGTGTTGACGATTTCACTTCTCAACCCTCAGGAAATGCAGGAAACAGAGTAGCCTGTGCCGAAATTAAAAAGTAAATCATTTTTTCAATTTTCGTTTTTAGAGCGGCCCTTTTCGGGGTCGCTTTTTTTAATTGAAAGTATTAAGTTTTCTTTTGGAAACAGAAATTCTGGAATTAGTAAATTGAATCTTTTAAAATCCAACCTATGACAATATTTGAAGCCTTACGCCAGGAACACGAAATTCAGCGGGAGCTGGTGGCAAAACTTGTAGAAACCCACGGCGATACAGAAGAGCGAAAAAAGATCTTTGAACAGTTAAAACACGAGTTGAAAATTCACGCCGATGCTGAAGAACGGCACTTTTATATTCCGCTGATTAAAAAAGATCTTACCCAGGAAAAAGCAAGACACAGCGTAGCCGAGCATCACGAAATGGATGAACTTATCGAGCAACTCGAAGATACCGAAATGGATGCCTCAAACTGGCTTAAAATTGCCAGGGACTTACAGGATAAGGTTATTCATCATTTAGATGAAGAAGAGCATGAAGTTTTTCAAATGGCGGGTAAAGCCTTAACAGAAAAACAAAAAACCGACCTGGCAGAAGATTATAATAAAGAAATTAGAAAACACAGATAGAAAATTAAAACAGGAGCTTCGGCTCCTGTTTTTTTTAAGTCTTATCCTTATCTACCGACATTTGTTTCTCATAACCTTTAAAGGGTCTTATGATTAACCTGGAGGCTTTATCGTAATTCACATAATTATAAAGCCAGTTAAAAAAGGTTACCAGTCGGTTTCTAAAGCCAATTAAAAACCAGAGGTGAACAAACATCCAGATAAACCAGGCCAGAAATCCGCCAAATTTCATCTTACCTAAATCAACAACAGCCCTGTTGCGGCCAATTGTTGCCATAGTTCCCTTATCATTATATTGAAAAGGTTTAAGCTGTTCTTTTTTCAGCATTCTAACCAAATTGCCGGCCAGGTGTTTTCCCTGTTGTATAGCAGGCTGTGCTACCATAGGGTGCCCTTTGGGATAGTCTTCGGTTTGCATAAGTGCTATATCCCCTATGGCAAAAATATTATCATAACCTTCAACCTGGTTAAATGCATTTACTTTATAGCGGTTTGCCTGTTCTACTATAGCCGAGGCGTTTAAACCCTTTACCGGTGCCCCGGTAACCCCGGCCGACCAGATAAAGGTTTCACTCTTAAGCTCCAGGTCGGTATTGGTTTTTACCACGAGTCCGTCGTAGCTCTCCACCATTGTATTGAGATGGATTTTCACCCCTAATTCTTCCAGGAATTTATGGGCTTTTTTAGAAGATTTTTCACTCATTGGTGGCAGGACTCTATCCAAACCTTCGAGCAAGTGAATGTTCATTTCATTGGCGTCGATATCGGGATAATCATTAGGCACTACCTGATTTCTAAGTTCGGCTATCGCACCGCTTAATTCAACCCCTGTAGGACCTGCGCCCACCAGTACAAAATTGAGCAGGGATTTTCTTTTTTCGGGATCATCGGTAATCACGGCCTGCTCCAGGTTTTCAAGTATAAGGCTACGAATGTTCAGGGCTTGCGGCACGGTTTTCATCCACATCCCGTTTTCTTCGATACTTTTATTTCCGAAGAAATTGGTTTTGGACCCTGTAGCCAGCACGAGATAATCGTAGGTTAAAGAACCAATACTGGTTTCAATTATATTTTTTTCAGCATCTATAGAGATCACCTCCCCCATTCTAAACAGGCAGCGTTTGCTGGCCCGGGTAATTTTTCTCCAGGGAAATGCAATCGAGTCGGGTTCCAGGCCCGAGGTAGAAACCTGATAGAGTAAAGGCTGGAAAGTATGGAAATTGTTTCGATCGAAAATAATGGTTTGAAAATCTTCTTTGAGCATTTTTCTGGCCAGGGCCATTCCGGCGAAACCTCCTCCAATTATCACCACCCTGGGTAAATCTATATTAGGAACATTCATATTCGGTTGATTTTTCTCAAATTTACCAAATATGGGCGGTGGGCAGAAGAATTTCCTTTCCATTAACTAGAAATTATAGTTTTTTGTAACATTGAACTGCATTAGCATACCAATAGTTACTAACCCGGCAGTGTGAGTAAAGAATTAGAACATCAGTTCGTAAAAAACCTGGAAGAGAATCAAAATATCGCGCATAAAATTTGCCGTATTTATACCAATGATCAGGATTCGCATAATGATCTTTTTCAGGAAATAGTAATTCAACTTTGGAAGGCTTATCCCAAATTTAGAGGGGATTCAAAATTTAGTACCTGGATGTACCGGGTGGCCCTGAACACTGCCATAACCCTATACCGTAAAAAGAAAAAACATATAAAAACCCAGGATTTCGATTCGGTAGATTTCAAAATTAAAGCTGAAGAATATGATGACGCAGTTGAACAACAACTCAAACTCTTATATTCGGCGATTAAGGAATTAAACGATATCGAAAAAGCCCTGGTCTTCCTATACCTGGAAGAAAAAAATTACAAGGAAATTTCTGAAACACTGGGAATTTCTGAAGTGAATGCGCGAGTGAAAATGAACCGAGTGAAAACTAAATTAAAAAATATACTTAATCCCTGATTTTAGATGGATGAATTAGACCTATTAAAAAAGGACTGGAAAAAACAGGAAGCAACCCTACCCCGGCTTTCTTACCAGGATATCTATAAAATGCTGTGGAAGAAATCTTCTTCTATAGTAAAATGGATATTTATTATCAGCATCCTTGAATTACTTTTCTGGGGGGTATTGAATGTTTTCCTGGCCGATGGTCAATTCTGGAAACAAATGGAGCTTATTCATTTAAAAGAATTTACCATTGCTCTTTACGTGGTTTCTTACCTTGTAACTTTCTATTTTATCTATAGATTTTATCGAAACTACCAAAAAATATCGGCGACCGATGATGCAACAACCTTGATGACCAATATCTTACGCACCCGTAAAACGGTGAAATGCTATATCGCATTTATAATAATTTCAACGGTTATTTCGTCTTTGGTGTATACCGGCTTTATGGTTTACTACCACATCAATCAAACGGTGGTAGATGACCCGTCTAAATATACTTTTACCACAACACAGTGGCTAATCTTTGCCGGCGGCATGTTATTCGTAATGGCCATTTTTATTGGTCTTATCTGGCTGTTCTATCGAGTGGTCTATGGCATCCTGCTTAAAAACCTTTACCGAAATTACCGGGAGTTAAAAAAACTTGAAGTATAGCATAAAAAAACGGGAAGCGATCGCTTCCCGTTTTTTTTTAATTTCAATTGAAATTTTTAATTTTCCCACTCGGCAATAGACTCCTTATTCATTTTAACATAATCGGCATTGCCGGCTTTTTCAGCTTTTTCAAGAGAAAGTTTGGCAGTGGCAATTGCCTCTTTCTTTTTTCCAAGATCGGCTTCTATCAAAGATTTTCTGCGCAACACCCAGTAAGCATCTGGATTACCCATTTCAACCGCCTTCTGAATCCATTCATAAGCCTTATCAAGATCTTTACCTTCGTCGTGATAATAGCTGGCAGCGGCAAAATAATCGCCGGCTCCGGGACCTTTCATTACACGTTCAATACTGGCCATAGCCCGCTTTTCAGTGGGAACTTCAATTTTTAAGCTGGCTACAGTTTGATCCCAAACGATATTTAGCATTGCCGAATCGTTCGTAAGATCATCAATCATAATGGTAAATGTTTCCATAGAAAAAGGGAGTTCATCAACTTCGGCCATCGCTTTTGCAGCTACTTTGTCTTCTTTCCAATCCTGCGGATTTCCCCAATTATTGGCATCCTTATAAAAAATCACCTCCCATTGGTTTTCGTTCGGGATGGTATACAAAGCATAAGTTCCGGCAGCCAGCTCCTTCCCTCCTACTTTCACATCGTCGCTAAAACTAATTTTTGTATTGGCGTTTGCCCCGGTGCGCCATACTTTTCCATAAGGCACCAAATCCCCGAATATTGTTCGTCCCCGCACACCGGGCCGGGAATATTCCAGTGTAACATCGGTAAGACCAACTTTCTGTTCTACTTTGGTAAACGGGCTGGGCTGTGGCGCTTCAATCTGAGCCTGCATCGCGAAAGAACCTGCAATAAATGCCAGGAACATAGTTATTTTTTTCATCGTATCTGGTTTTGTAGTTATTCCCAAATATACCAAGAAGCCTGCATACTACATAAGTTCGGCAATTTAAATTTTGTTTAACTATAATTATTTTATTTTAAACAAAGTGAAGCTTACTTTTATTCTACTGAATTCAGAAATATGAAAATCTATCAATTAAAAGCTTTACAACGCCTTCCTATTTCTAAAGCCGAGGCCTGGAATTTTTTCAGCGACCCCAAAAATTTGCAAAAAATTACCCCGGGATATATGGGCTTTGAAATTATCTCTGGCGGAGACCGGCCAATGTTCCCCGGCCAGATCATACAATATCTGGTAAGCCCTGTTGCAGGCATAAAAACCAAATGGGTAACCGAAATCACCCACGTAAAGGAAGGCGAATATTTTGTAGACGAACAGCGTTTTGGCCCTTATAGCCTCTGGCATCACAAACATTTTTTGAAAGAAATTGATGGTGGTGTGGAAATGGAAGATATTATAGACTACAAATTACCCTTCGGAATTTTAGGCCGCGCTGTACATCCCGTTTTAGTGCGGCCAAAACTGGAGGAGATTTTTGAATTCAGAAGAAAGAAATTGCTGGAATTTTTTGGAGAATTCAAGGTACCCGCTCTAAAAAATACGATATGAAAAAAAATATTTTACTTATAGGTGGCTCCCACGGAATTGGGCGTGAATTGATTGATCTGTTAATAGACAGACATAATCTTTATGTGGTTTCCCGCGAAGCTGAAGATCTTGAAAACCTGGATCTCAAACATTTTAAATTTGATGTTTTGAATGACGATCTAAATGATTTAGAACTTCCCGAGCGATTAGACGCCTTTGTCTACTTCCCCGGTAGCATAAATTTGAAGCCTTTTAAACTACTGAAACCAAAAGATTATGAAGATGAAATGCAGCTCAATTTTTTCTCGCTTGTCAAAAGCCTGCAGGCTGTACTGCCGAATCTAAAAAAATCTGAACAGGCTTCCTTGGTTTTTTACAGCAGCATCGCCGCCCAAAAAGGAATGCCTTTTCACACCAGTGTGGCTGCTGCAAAAGCCGCAATAGAAGGATTTGCGAAATCCCTGGCTGCAGAATATGCTCCCTCTTTTAGAGTGAATGTGATCGCACCTTCGCTAATCGATACTCCGCTTGCCGAAAAATTACTTTCGAATGAAAAAAAGGTAGAAACCATGAAAGAAAGGCATCCATTGAAAAGAGTGGGTACAGCAGCTGATATTGCGCAACTAACCGCATTTTTACTCGAAGATCAAAGCAGTTGGATAACCGGTCAAATTCTGGGAGTAGACGGTGGCCTGTCTCAATTAAATCTTAGTTAATGAGTAAAGCTGTAAATATATTTTGGTTCAGGAGAGATTTGCGTTTAGATGATAATGTTGGTCTATTAGAGGCTTTAAAGTCGGGTAAGCCCGTCTTACCCATCTTTATTTTTGATCCCGAAATTCTCGATTCTCTGCCAAAAGACGACACCCGGGTGAGCTTCATCTTCGAAAACCTGCAAGGAATGCGACGGGAAGTGCAGGAAAAATATGATTCTTCGATTGCTATCTATTACGATAAGCCGGAAAAAATCTTCAGAAAATTGATCGAAGAGAATGAAATTGGGGCAGTTTTCACCAATAAAGATTATGAGCCCTATGCCAAAGAACGGGATGAGAAGATAGAAAAAATTCTTTCGGAAGAAAATATTGAATTTCACAGTTTTAAAGATCAGGTGATCTTTGAAAAAGACGAAATATTAAAACAGGATGGCGATCCTTATGTGGTGTATACTCCTTATATGAAACGCTGGAAAGAAAAGTTTGATCCTGAAAAACTCAAAATTCATTATACCAGTCAGCATTTGGAAAACTTAATTAAAAACAGCCGTCTTTCAAATTTAAGCCTAAGCGATATGGGATTTAAAAAATCGGCAATTGAAGTACCTGATTTTGACCTGAGCCCCAGCCTTATAGATGATTATGAAAAATACCGGAATTTCCCGTTTAAAGATGCCACTTCTCGCCTTGGAGCTCATCTAAGATTTGGAACTATTGGTATTCGTAAAGTCGTAAAAAAGGCAAATAATTCATCGAATAAAACTTTTTTGGAAGAACTGATTTGGAGGGAATTTTTTATGCAGGTGCTGTGGCATCACCCCCAAACGGTAACCGATGCCTTTAAACCAAAATACGACCGAATTAAATGGCGCAATAACGAAGCAGACTTTAAAAAGTGGAAAGAAGGCAAAACCGGGTATCCCTTAGTTGATGCAGGGATGCGACAACTCAACCAAACCGGATTTATGCACAATCGCATTAGAATGCTGGTAGGCAGTTTTCTATGCAAACATTTACTTATAGACTGGCGCTGGGGAGAGGCCTATT
The DNA here is from genome assembly GCF_054121495.1 of Salegentibacter haimaensis. Lineage (NCBI taxonomy): Bacteria > Pseudomonadati > Bacteroidota > Flavobacteriia > Flavobacteriales > Flavobacteriaceae > Salegentibacter > Salegentibacter haimaensis. The sequence goes on along the minus strand of NZ_JBSYGH010000004.1, from coordinate 191,221 downwards.
TTGCTGAAAAACTGCTGGATTACGAGATGTCATCCAATGTTGGAAATTGGCAATGGGTGGCCGGCAGCGGGGTGGATGCCGCGCCTTATTTCAGAATTTTTAATCCCACCACCCAGATCGATAAATTCGATAAAGACGAAAAATATATCAAAAAGTGGGTTGAGGAATATGAAACTTCAAAATATCCTGAACCTATGGTAGAGCATAAAGAAGCCCGGGAACGCGCGTTGAAAGTTTATAAAGAAGCTGTGAGCAATTAGACCAGTTTTCTGGCTTTCTCGAGATCTTCCGGGGTGTCGATTCCTATGGCCCGAAGTTGGGTTTCCACCATTTTTATTTTCTTCCCGTATTCCAAATACCGAATACATTCGATTTTTTCGGCATCTTCGAGCGAAAGCATTGGGAGGTTATAAAAATCCATCAAAGCCTGTTTTCGAAAAGCGTAAATACCAATGTGCTTAAAATAAGTCACCTTTGCTTCGGTGTTTCTTGGATAGGGAATAGGAAACCTGGAAAAATATAGCGCGAAATCCTCATTGTTGGTGATCACCTTCACATTATTGGGATTGGTGATTTCATCGCTTTCTGAAAGCGCCGACTTTAAAGAAGCCAGGTCGATTTCTTCGGCTCCTTCAGTATAAAATACGGCCAGGAGCTTCGATAAGCTTTCCCGGTCGATGAAGGGTTCATCTCCCTGCACATTTACCACAATGTCAACATCCATATTTTCAACCGCTTCAGCAATGCGATCGCTGCCACATTCGTGTTCTTTTTGGCTCATAATCGCATTCCCGCCAAAACCGGTTATTTCCGCATAGATTCTTTCACTATCGGTAACCACATAAACCTCCTGAAAAAGATCTGTGTTTTTAGCGGCTTCGTAGGTTCGTCTTATTACGCTTTTACCTCCCAGGTCCTGCATTAACTTCCCGGGAAAACGGCTGGCCTCGTAACGGGCCGGAATCATTGCAATTACTTTTAAAGAATTTTCCATTTTGTATGCACTAATTTTCAGTGAAAAAATCGTCTTTGAAACCGATTAAATATAGTTTATTGGTGGCTCTTGTTACGGCTGTATAGAGCCAGCGCAGGTATTCTTTACCCACGCCTTCGGGCAGGTAAGGTTGTTCTATAAAGATAGTGTCCCATTGTCCACCCTGCGATTTATGGCAGGTCATGGCATACGAGAATTTAATTTGCAGAGCATTAAAAAACGGATTGTTTTTCACCTTTAAAAACTTCTTGTATTTCGAGCCTTCATCGGCATAATCTTTCATTACTTCCTGGTATAAAGTATTCGATTCTTCATAACTAAGCGAAGGCGAATTACTGGTGAGGGTATCCAGCAAAACCACGGTGTCAAAAGGCTTCATTTTTGGGTAATCTACCATTTGCACGCTAACTTCTGCAAACCTGAAACCATAAAGCTCTTTTATTGCCTGGATTTCCAGCACTTTAATGATGTCTCCGTTGGCTATAAAACCGGCTTCAGAACTGGGTTTCACCCAAAAATAGTTGTTTTTGACCACCATCAGATAATCTCCGGCAGAAATCTCTTCTTCCTGAAACAGAATTCTATTTCGAATTTGTTGATTATAAAGGTTCGCTCTTTTATTTGAACGAACGATAATGCTGGTTTCTTCGTGGCCCAATCTCGAATAGGAATCCTGTATGGCTTCCATCACCTCGTAACCATCCTGCAGCCTAACCACATCGGCTTTTGGTCCCAGGTTGAATTTGAAACTTTCATAAAAACCATCCTGAATGCTTTCCCTTATTCGGGTGGCGTTTGCAAGAATATCACTTTCCTTTGCCTGTCTCACCACCTCGTCTAATTCGATTTGCTGAATTTCTTTCTGGTAAGCAAATTCGAGTTTATCGGTTTCCAGTGCCGGGCTAATTTCCATCTTCACCGGCGGAAGCTGCGCCGTATCTCCAATAAGAATAAGCTGGCAATTTTGACCGGAATACACATATTCTATGAGGTCATCGAGCAGGCTTCCGTTTTCCATCAATTTTGATTCGCTGGGAGAGTCTGATATCATCGAGGCTTCATCAACTATGAAAATCGCATTTTTATGCTTGTTGGGCTGCAGGACAAAACTCACCCCCGAGCCTTTTCCCTTTTTAGGAAAATAAATCTTTTTATGGATGGTAAAGGCCTCTTTTTTTGAATAATTAGCGATTACTTTGGCGGCCCTTCCAGTAGGCGCCAGCAAAATTCCCGATTTTTTGATCTTCCAGAGATTTTTAACCAAGGCGCTGATGATGGTTGTTTTTCCGGTTCCGGCGAAACCCTTTAAGACAAAAAGCGAATCTTTTGAATTAGAGGTCGAAAAGTCGGCAAGCATCTGTAAGGCCAAATCCTGACCCGCTTTAGGCGGAAATCCAAGATCATTAAGCAGTAGTTTGTAAAATTGGCTTCCCGAGAGATTTTCCATAAATTAATCGTCCAGCCTCAAAGATAGGAATGATTTTTAGGGCAGAAACTTTTGCGAATAAAAAAAAATTGTAGATTTGTCGGGTAACCCTATTAATTTAAAAAATAAATCTTAAAGCATGAGACTTGCAATTCAATTACTTCTTTGGTTGGTGATTATAGGATTAGCCTACCTTACCTTTGATGCGGTTTACCGCCCTATTCAATTTAACAAAGTTAAAGAGAAACGTTACGCCAAAGTAATTGAAAACCTAAAAGATATTAGAGCTGCTGAAATGGCTCACCGTGAAGTTACCGGAACCTTCCAGGGAGATTTTGATAAATTGGTTCAGTTTTTAGATACTGCCGAATTCGCAATTACTCAAAGAAGAGATACTACGGTACTTGACGAAGAATATAAAAAAGCATACGGTGTAGATCAATACATCGAGAAAGTAATCATTGATACTTTAAGCTTCGCTTCTATAGCCGATTCACTTTTTAAAGGAGACAGAGAGCGTTACCGCAATATGATTAACATCCCAATTAAGGGCGTTGATGATAAAATCGAATTAAGAGCTGGTACCGTTCAGAAAGGAAATTCAAGAATTCCTGTGTTCGAAGCCCGTGTTGCTAAAAGCGTAGTGCTTCAGGATCAGGATAGAGAATTGGTACTTCAGCAAAATGAAGTACAATCGGTAGATGATGTAAATGGCCGTTATATTAGTGTAGGCTCTATGGAAGAGGTGAACACCAGCGGAAACTGGCCACAGGTTTATGGCGATCAATAATTCAGAAAAAACATTTAAGAAACTGTCCATTCAGGTTAGCCTGGATGGACTTTCTTTTTGTAGGCTAAACCGCGAGGAAAACCTCGTGGAATTCTACAAACATATCGATATTCCCCAGCCTTCAGATCCCGGCAAACTTCTTAAGCTAATTGAGATTGAATACAATAAAGAAGCTGAACTTAAAGCAGAGGTAGACGAACTCGAATTGCTTTTTACAAACGAGCTGTACAGCCTTGTCCCTGCCGAATATTTTAGCGAAACCAATGAATCTGATTTTCTCAAATTCAACACCCGCATTCTAAAAACCGATTTTATAGCGCACGACGAAATTTCAGGGGGAAATATGGTTAATGTCTATGTGCCCTATGCCAACATCACCAATTTCTTCTTTGAAAAGTATGGGGAATTTGAGTATAAACACAGCATAAGTATTCTAATTGAGAGTCTCCTGGCTCTTCTCCGGGAGAAAGAAGCCAAGGTTTACTTAAACAACCGTAAAAGCAATTTTGACCTGGTAGTAATTGAAGATGGAGATGTTTTACTGTGCAATAGCTTTTCCTATTCTTCGCCTGAAGATTTTTTATACTACCTCCTTTTTACCGCCGAACAATTGGGGCTGGATCCCAACAAATTTGAATTAATTTTACTGGGAGATATTCAAAAAGATTCAGAGATTTTCGAGCTTTGCTATATGTATATTAAAAATATAAGCTTTTTTGGGCCCTTCCATAATTTTGAATTTCCAGAAAACTCTGAAGCTGCCTTGACCGAATTCACCTTAATAAACTCACTCTAATGCGTATAATTTCAGGTACCGCTAAAGGCAAACGACTCATTGCTCCCAAAAAATTGCCGGTAAGACCTACTACCGATATGGCCAAGGAAGCCCTGTTTAATATTTTGAATAATAATTTTCAGCTGCAGCGCATCAGCGTTTTAGATCTTTTTTCGGGAACCGGGAATATCGCCTATGAATTCGCTTCCCGCGGCTGCGAAAATATTACAGCGGTAGATGCCAATTTCGACTGCGTAAAATTCATCAAAAAAACCGCGGCAGAACTCGATTTTCCAATTCAGGTGATAAAAAGTGATGTTTTTAAGTATTTGGAAAAAGCGCCGATAAAGGCAAAAATTATATTTGCCGACCCGCCTTATGATTTCCCTTCCGCAGATTTTGAACGTATCCACCAACTAGTATTTTCAAAAGCATTGCTTGAAGAAAACGGCCAACTTATCATAGAACATTCAAAACACACCAATCTTTCGCATTTAGAAGGCTTTACAGATAGCCGAAAGTACGGCAGCTCGGTTTTTAGTTTTTTTGAGTAATATCTCCCAAAAAGCTCATCTCATTTTACACTTATGAATACTGAATTAGGCAGTCGCCCGGGAAATCCCTTGAAATTTCGGATAACTCTCAAATTTTGAGTAACTTTCTATTATGCATACATTACACTGTAGTATAGAACTGGAATTCACGCATCTGGATTTTTACGATCATTACGTAATTTCTGAAATTAAACCTGAAATGGTTTTTGAAAACCAGCATGTAGATGAATTATTAGAGGTATGTCTGGATGTTTTCGACGGAAGATCCTTTGTCTATATTTCAAACCGAAAACACGACTACAATGTAAATCCTACCATATACCTGGACCTGGACAAGGCTGATGCTTTAAAGGGAATAGCTATAGTGAGCGACAAAAAGTCTGCGCTAAATATGGCAAAATTCGAAAGCCAGTTTTCTAAAGTTAACTACGGGATATTTTCGGGATTGGAAGAAGCCCGCGAATGGGCTCTGGAACAGGTAAAATAAAAAAAAGCAAGCCTATAAGCCGGATTCTGTAACCTGCCGGTTTGCACCGGGCAGGACTTCTATCATTTATCTGAGTTTAAAGTTACCTTTAAACTTTAGCTGCCTACCCTCCGGCAACAGGCGGGCCGCCCGTAGATGCCGGTATACATGGCATTGCACCGCATAGAGTTTACCCGATTTCACTACAGCCTTACCTGTACATAGCTTTCTGTTGCACTAGTCCTGATCCCTGTCCCGATAGCTATCGGGACGGGACCGGTGGGTGTTACCCACTATGCTGCCCTTCGGTGTCCGGACTTTCCTCCACGTTAAAAACGCAGCGATAGAACGGCTTGCTTTGCAGCAAAGATAAATCAAAATTAGTGCCTCATAGCTGGTTTTTAAAATTAAGCTGAAAAATTTGAAGCAGAGATATAGGTCCTGGCCGGGTGATTTTTTATATTTGTTCCTCAAATTTTTTCAATGGAGCATTTTATAGTATCGGCAAGAAAATACCGGCCGGCAACATTTAAAGATGTTGTAGGCCAGCAGGCAATCACCAATACGCTTAAAAATGCCATTGAACACAATCATCTGGCCCAAGCCCTGCTTTTTACAGGCCCGCGTGGAGTGGGAAAAACCACCTGTGCACGAATCCTGGCCAAGATGATCAATCAGGACGATAATCAAAGTCCCGATGAAGATTTTGCTTTCAATATTTTTGAGCTCGATGCAGCTTCCAACAACTCGGTAGATGATATAAGAAATCTTATCGACCAGGTTCGCATTCCCCCACAGGTTGGCCAGTATAAAGTGTATATTATCGATGAGGTGCATATGCTGTCTCAATCGGCTTTTAATGCGTTTCTGAAAACTTTGGAAGAGCCCCCAAAACATGCAATTTTCATCCTGGCTACCACCGAGAAGCATAAGATCATTCCAACTATCCTATCGCGTTGCCAGATCTTTGACTTTAAAAGAATTACGGTAACCGATGCTAAAAATTACCTGGCCTATATAGCCGAACAGGAAGGTGTAGCTGCCGATGAGGATGCTTTGAATATCATCGCCCAAAAGGCCGATGGAGCTATGAGAGACGCCCTTTCTATCTATGACAGGGTGGTGAGTTTTAGCGGTAAAGAATTAACCCGGCAGGCAGTAACCGAAAACCTGAATGTACTCGATTATGACACTTACATGCAGGTTACCAACCTCATCCTGGAAAATGATATCCCGCAGCTTCTTTTGCAGTACAATGCAATTTTGGCCAGCGGCTTTGACGGGCAGCATTTTATTGCTGGCCTGGCTTCGCACTTCAGAGATTTGCTGGTGTGTAAGAATCCCAAAACCATAGAGCTTCTTGAAGTTGGGGAACAAACCAAATCCCGCTATTTTGAGCAGTCTCAAAAAACCGACAGAGAGTTTTTGATCAAGGCCATAGAACTGGCAAACGATTGTGATTTAAAATATAAAAGCAGTCAAAACCAACGCCTGTTGGTGGAATTATGCTTAATGCAACTGGCCTCTGTTACTTTTGACGGAGAAAAAAAAAAGTCTGAATCTTCAATAATCCCTGCTTCAAATTTTAAGGAGCCGGCACAAAGCCTTACTTCAGAAAAGAGACAGATTATCTCCCAGGAAGAACACGGGCAAAAGCGCAACCCCGGTGCAGATTCCCAATTACCTTCTTCAGAAAATATATCGGCAAATGACAGCTGTGTAAAACCTCAAAACGCGGGTTACTATGCCTCCACAGCTCCCGAACCGGTTTCTGCCAATATTCCAGAAGAAACTTCAGCTGAAAATAATTTAAAACCTAAAGAACCTTCGGGTGATCATATTTCTTCTGAAAGAATACAGGAGAAATCTTCAGAAGCAAATCCTGAAACATTCAATACTTCCACTCCGGGAAAAGTATCGGGGCTTTCATTGAAAAGTCTTCAGAAGAAGCGGGAAATCAAAGCCCGGCAACAGGAGAATAATGAAGTGACTGCCTCGGCTGAAATGGATGAGAAATTTACAGAGACTCAACTCCACGCCGCCTGGGATGAGTACGTGAATAAATTGAAACATAAGGGAGAAAAAATTCTGGCCTCAATCTTACAAACCGATTTACCCAGTCTAAAAGGCGAGCATCAACTGGTCATTGAATTGCCCAACGAGACAATGAAAATCGACCTTTTAAAGGAACAGGCTAAACTGATGGGCTTTTTAAAACGAAAGTTACAGAACACTCATATTGAATTGATTGTAAAGGTTAACGAAGTAAAAGCAACCAAATATGCCTTTACCCCTATTGAAAAGTATAATAAACTAAAGGAGAAGAATCCGCTTATTGACAAACTGCGGCAAACCTTCGATTTAGACGTATAATATGTTAGGATTAAAATTACCCACCGACCCTCGCTGGGCCGATATAGCTTCAAAAAACATCCAGGAAATCCTGGTAGACCACGCCTACTGCGAGCAAAAGGCAGCCTCTACCGCGATTTCCCTAATCGTCACTTTCCCTGAATATACCGAAATGGTTGACGCGATGATCGCCCTGTCGCGCGAAGAAATGGGACACTTTAAAATGGTACACGACAAGCTCAAAGAGCGTGGTTTGGAACTGGGTTGGGAACGCAAGGATGAATACGTTTTAAAATTGTTGAAATTCTTTCCCAAAGGCGGAAGCCGAAGCACCCAATTGGTACACAGGCTACTCATCGCAGGTTTAATTGAAGCCCGAAGCTGTGAACGATTTAGATTGCTTTCAGAAAACCTTGAAGATAAAGAGCTGGCAGAATTCTACCGTAACCTGATGGTTAGCGAAGCAAACCATTATACCATGTTTTTAAAGTTCGCCCGGCAATACGGGGAAAACCGCAAAGAAGTAGACAAAAAATGGCAGGATTTGCTTGATTTTGAAGCCCAGGTTATGAAAGACCTTGGTAAAGATCACAGCATTCACGGTTAATTTCCTGAACCGACTTTTTTCCTTTTATTTTCTCCGTTATACAAGGATTTAATGATCCCATCGGCCAGACCTATTTTAGGCACATAGATTTGGTGAGCCCGCGCCCATTTCATTGAATTCAGATAAATTCGCGCAGCCGGAATAATTACATCTGCCCGGTCATTTTTCAAATTAAGTTCTGTAATGCGCTCTTCGTAGGTATAGGAATTAAGTAATTCGTTATATTTTTTGAGATAGGAAAGGCTTAAAGGTTTTCCTTCTTTCTTACCGCTGGTTTTAAAGATGTTGTTGATGTTTCCACCAGAACCTATCAGGTCTATGTCTTCAAAATTATGCGTGGTCTGCTTTACCCATTCTTCCATTTCGATCCAGGTTTGGTGTTCTACCAGGTCGTTTAAAAGTCTTACGGTACCCACTTTAAAAGATTTGGATGCTATGGTCTTGCCATTGCTGTAGAATGTAAACTCTGTACTACCACCTCCAACATCTACATACAGATAATTACCGTCGCTTTGAATTAGTGCATGTAGGTCGGTTGCAGCGATTACCGCGGCTTCGTGTGAGCCGTCGATAATCTCTATCTCTACCCCGGTTTGTTCTTTGATACTACTGGCTACTTTTTCACCGTTCTTTGCTTCCCGCATTGCAGAGGTGGCATAGGCTTTATATTTTTCAACTCCGTGGGAGCGCATCAAAAGTTTAAAAGCCTGCATAGTATCGGTCATTCGCTGAAGGTTTTTTGAAGAAATCTTACCCTCGATAAAAACATCGGCTCCAAGACGAATGGGCACCCTAACCAGGCTGGTTTTTCTGAAATTTGGCTCCATTCCTTTTTTTTCAGTAATAGTGGAGACCAGTAGTCTTACTGCGTTAGAACCTATATCTATGGCGGCGTAGTTTTTTTGTGTAATCATGACTCAGAAAATTTTTGGTTTTTCTCTAAATAATAATCGTATAAGGCAAATTGTGAACGAATTCTATTTTGTTCGTTATTGCGGTAGGTATTGCATTGTTCGGCGGTTAAAAGCCGGGCTTTCACATTATCTTTCCAGCTAATATCAAAGGTTTCAATAAGCTCCGCCCGAATATCGGGATCGTAAATAGGACAGGTGATTTCTACCCGCTGGTCCATATTACGCGTCATCCAATCGGCTGAAGAAATAAACACCTTTGGCTCGCCCCTGTTTTCAAAAATATAGAGACGGGGATGTTCCAGGAATTTATCTACAATACTTATAGCCTCAATATTTTCACTTAATCCAGGCACCCCGGGAATTAGACTGCAAATCCCTCTTACTATAAGTTGCACCTTTACTCCTGCCTTGCTGGCCTGATAGAGTTTATCGATTAAAGGATAATCAGACAGGCTGTTTAGCTTTAAGCGAATGCCGGCCTCAGCTCCTTCCTCGGCTGCTTCGATTTCATTCTGGATTAATTTCATGAGTCCACTACGGGTATAATGAGGAGATACCAGCAGGTGCTTATATTTGCTTACTTTATAATTGATTTCAAAGAAATCAAAAACCTTACTCACCTCTTTGAGCAATTCGGCATTGGCAGTAAACAAAGTATAATCGGTATACACCCGGGCGGTTGCTTCATTGAGATTTCCGGTGCTAATAAAGCCGTATCGCTTTAATTTTCCGTTTTCTTCCCTTTCTACGAGGCAGGCTTTGGCGTGTACTTTGAGCCCGGGAACTCCGAAAATAAGCTGAACTCCTTCTTCCTGCATTTGTTCGGCATAGCGAATATTGGCTACTTCATCAAACCTGGCTCTAAGCTCAATTTGCACGGTAACTTTCTTCCCGTTTTTAACCGCATTTATTAGTGAACTGGCTATATGTGAAATTCGGGCAAGCCTGTAAATGGTGATTTTTATACTGCGAACCTTCGGATCTAAAGCCGCCTCCCTTAAGAATTTAATGGTGTAGGAGAAATTCTGATAAGGAGTATACAGCAAATAATCCTTTTTGGCTATTCCCTGGAAAACACTGGTTTGTAATATCAGACCCGGAATTGGCAAGGGCTCAATAGGCTTGTAGAGCAATTTATCTGAACCCAAACTGGGGAAATTCATATAATCCCTTCGGTTATGATAACGCCCCCCGGGAATAATACTATCGGTAGAATCAATTCCCATCTTATTAAGCAAATAAGCCAGGGTGTCTTCCTCGATAGTCATATCATAAACAAAGCGAACCGGTTCTCCCTTCAACCGGTCTTTTACACTATTTGAAATTTTTTCGATAAAACTTTTGCTCAAATCGCTATCGAGATCGAGCTCGGCATCGCGGGTAATTTTAATCATATGAGCCGAGATACTCTCGTACTGGAAGATATTAAAGATAGAATCCAGGTTAAACCTAATTAAGTCATCGAGCAGAATGATATACTGTTTGCCATTCTCTTTGGGCAAAACCACGAAACGGTTTATGCTTCGCGGAATTTCAATGAGCACATATTTCTTTTCCTTCTGAGGTTTTTTGAGTATTCTCTTATACTCCTGAGGTTTATCTAAAACCTCTTCTTTCATCACCATTTTCACCGCGAGATAGGCGGCACTGTCTTTAAGGCTGGGCACCTCAGGAAGGTTATTAAGGATAATGGTCACCAGTGCAGGACTTACCTGGGTGAGAAAATAGGTTTTTAGAAACTTCTTCTGAGACTCAGACACCTGTTCTTCATTGATAATATGAATATCCTCGTCTTTTAATTTTTTCTGAATATCATCAAGTATGCGCAAACTTTCGGCCTGCTGTTTTATGACGATACGGGTGATTTCCTCCAGAAGTTTACTGGCCTTAATTCCGCCTAAAATACTTTTTGCGGCTTTCCCGGCAAGATCGATTCGCTTAATCGTGGCGTAACGCACTTTGAAGAATTCATCGAGATTATTCGAAAAAATTCCCAAAAATCGTAATCTTTCTATTAAAGGCACCGATTCGTCCTCGGCTTCCTGAAGCACCCTGGCATTAAACTGCAGCCAACTTAATTCCCGGTTAATATATTTTTGTTGCTGCATAGGTTAGCGCAGGTTCTTAGGTAATAAGGTGAGTATTGTTTTTCCGTTTTCGATTAAATTCCAGTCATCGGTTTCAAAATCGATTACACAAAGCCCTGTAGTAGGTAAATTATCAATTTTTTTATCCCCCAGTCGATTAACGAGTTCGGTTAAGGCAGGATTATGGCCAAAAACCGCCAGTTTTTCGATATTGGAATCGCAGGATTTAATGATTTTTAATAATTCGGAAGCATTAAAAGTATAGAGTTCCTGCTTCACCTCAAACTGTTTGTCTTCAATTTGGAGGGCTTTTTTAAACAATTTAGCCGTTTCGTGAGCTCTTACAGCAGGGCTACTCCAAAACTTTACAGGTTTTTGAAAAAACTGTTTAAAAGTTTTAATTACCAATTCGGCATCATTATAAGCCCGCTTTTTTAAAGGTCTTTTATGATCGGGGAGATCTTGCTCCCAGGAAGATTTGCCGTGTCTTACAAGAATTAATCGTTTCATAATTATGGTGCCAGTCTTTTAAAGTTCCACGAATCGTTTTCAAGTTTGTAAAGAATTCTGTCATGCAAGCGGTTTTTTCTACCCTGCCAGAATTCGAAATACACCGGTTTCACCAGGTATCCTCCCCAGTGCGGTGGTCTTGGAACGGCCTGTCCTTCAAATTTATCTTCAAAATGTTTTAATTGTTCGCTAAGGCTCTCGCGAGAATCGATTACCCGGCTTTGCTGTGAGGCCCAGGCTCCCAGTTGACTTCCGCGGGGTCTGCTTTGAAAATACTCTTCAGATTCGGCTGCAGAAACCTTCTCTGCCAGACCACCAATAATTACCTGTCTTTCCAGCGGTGGCCAAAAGAAGGAGAGGCTTAGCCTGGGATTTACTTCCAGGTCTTTTCCCTTATCAGACTCGTAATTGGTATAAAAGCTAAATCCTGCTGGACTAAAGGATTTCAATAATACGATGCGATTCTTCGGAAATTGATCTTCCCCGCAGGTCGCCAAACCCATCGCATTGACTTCGGCAATATCGGGATGAGCTTCTGCCTGATGAAACCAATTTGTAAATAGTTCGAACGGATTGTGAGACAATTGAGATTCCAGCAACTCGTGCTTTTCATAGGACTTGCGGTAATCCTGAAGATTTTTTTCCATAGTCTGAAGGCTTTGCTGCAAGTTACGAGTTTTCGTTTTAAGCTGAAAAATAAAAGTTTTTCCGACAGAAAAATGGATTACAATTCAAATTGTTAGTCGATGAAATGCATTATATCCGGTTCAAAAACCAATAAAGCAAAAATTTATTGCATTTCATCTAATAGATAAGGTATTTGGTCCAAAAGTTTTGAATAATCTTTAATGGAAGGAGGTCATAAGCTATTTTTGTGCAAGAATTTTAAATGTACCCCTAAACTTAAAAATTCAAAAATGTTAACTACCCTGCCCCAAATTCGTACTATAAAATTGTTTATTGTATTACTAAGTATAGTAGCTTTCGCAAGCTGTAGTGCTCCAGGATTAACCAATCCAGACAATTACAAGAGAAATCACGATGTATTTGCTGTAGATTTCAATCCTTCAGACCTTAGTGAACTAAACATCTATAAGATGAATGAAGGAAACTGGGAAACAGTAGCTACAGTAAAAAACGGTAAATCGGCCAGATACTCAATCAATTATGATGGCGATTATTTAGTGGTGAGTTCAAATCAAAGAAAAATGGACGTACCCACCTATAAAACCTGGCTGGATTATGCCCGGGCTCAATTAGGCTATGATGTAAATTCAGAATATGATGTGTTTGATATTGTGGAAGAAGGCTGGATTTATGAAATAGATCTCAAAAAACACCCATTGGTGGAGGGAGAAGAACAACATCGCATCTTAATGTATGAGTTAAAGTAGTTAATTAGATTTTAGCATAGTATTAAAGCAGCTGTAACAGGCTGCTTTTTTTATGATGGAAAATTTAGAGGTTTCCCCTATTGGGTTATTCAGAAATACTCCATCTATTGTCAAAAATTGAAAATTCCAATACCGGGAAACCCGTAATAAAAACCTAAAAAGTAGTAGTTTACCGACAAAATTAAGGTTTATATCTAAAAATCGGCAGGAATTCGATCAATCCCTTGTTTTTGACTTAATTTTACCTCAGAATTAACATTTAAAAATAGGTCACCCCCAACTTTCCTATAGGTAATTACCCTTAAAGTTTACCAAATGTAAATTCCCCCCAAATCAATTGATGTATTGAATTACATCTTCAAGATGATGTTGCCCTAAAATCATTTTGAATCACCCTACTAAACTGAGTGTCTTTGCTAAACCCAAAGACTTAACGGATGATTTAAAATTTTTTAATTCTAAACATTATTGATATGATTTGGAAAACTACTCTTGCCAACATTTCCTTTTTCCTAACCGGAGTAATCTCAAACAAAGATCTTTCTATTAGAAAAGGAAATTCTTCTCAAAGTAATGTAAAATTACTTCTGCTATCGATGTTACTTATTGGCGGCCTGCTACTAGTACCTTTGAGTTCTCAGGCTCAATCATACTCTGAGCAATATTCTTGTCCGCAGAGCAATTTCCAGGTAAACTACCTAGAATTCAGAAACGAAAATGGCGAAATTTTTCACCCTTCTGATGATTACGAAGTTGGGGAATTGGTAGGTGGTGAAATTTGGGCAAATTTTGGAGGTAGTTCAAATAATGCTAGGAGTTTAAATGTTACTTATGAAATTCATATTAATGGAATTCAAATAGAGACGGTAGAAATTTGCCTATTTGCGGGACAGCCAGTACCACAGGGAGATGTGAAAATTGTTGAGTATGAATGGACGTGGGGAGATAAATTTGAAATAAAGAATATTTTCATGAGATGGAATACCGGTGGTGGGGGCAATTCCTGTCCCAATTTTGCTGGAAGCAACTCTCAATGCTATAGCAATAGTCCAGGCTTTTTGGTTAGAACTCCATTAGTAGCAAATTTTGATTATACCCAATCTTGTGATAATTATACTGTAAATTTTATAAATCTAACTACCGGTGGTAATATAAGTAATTATACATACTCCTGGAACTTTGGAGGTTTGGGTACCAGTACAGAACCAAACCCTAGTTTTACTTTTCCTGCACCGGGGATTTATGAATATGAAGTTGTTCTCACCTCAAACGATGGTATAAATAGTAGTACATATTCTGAAGAAATTATAATTGTAGAACCAATTTCGGCAATTATATCAGGAAATCAGACCCTCACCTGCGAGCTAACCAGCATTACTTTAGATGCTTCAGGATCAAGTGTAGGCGGAACTGCTTCCTATGAGTGGAATACCGGAGCGACTTCTGCAAGCATCGAAGTGAGCCAACCAGGAATCTATTCCGTTACTGTAACCGATACCGAAAATGGGTGTGCTGATACCGCCGAGGTAGAAGTGCTACAAAACAACACCGAAGTAGCAGCCGAAATTTCAGGAAATCAGACCCTGACCTGTGAAGTGAGCAGTATTAATTTAGATGCCTCAGGATCAAGTGTAGGCGGAACTGCTTCCTATGAGTGGAATACCGGTGAAACTACCGCCACTATTGAAGTGAGCGAACCAGGGACCTATTCCATTACTGTTACCGATACCGAAAACGGATGTTCTGATTCCACCGAGGTAGAGGTGCTACAAAATAATACCGAAGTAGCAGCCGAAATTTCAGGAAATCAGACCCTGACCTGTGAGGTGAGCAGTATTACTTTAGATGCCTCAGGATCAAGTGTAGGCGGAACTGCTTCCTATGAGTGGAATACCGGAGCGACTTCTGCAAGCATCGAAGTGAGCGAACCCGGGAACTACTGGGTAACCGTAACCGATACCGAAAACGGATGTACTTCCACAGCTTCTGAAACAGTGACTCTTGATGATACACTTCCTACCGCTGCTATCGCAAACGAAGGATTGGAATTGAGCTGTAATATTACCTCCTTAACGCTTACCGCTTCCGGTGGGGTTTCATACTCCTGGTCTAATGGAACTGAGGTAGTTGGAACTGCTGCTGCTCTTGAAGTAACTGATGCCGGAACTTACACTGTAACTGTAACCGGTGAAAACGGCTGTACCGCTACTGCTTCTGAAACCGTGACTCTGGATAATACACTTCCAACTGCTGCTATCGCAAACGACGGATTGAAGTTAAGCTGTAATATTACTGCTCTTACGCTGACCGCTTCAGGTGGGGTTACCTACTCCTGGTCTAATGGATCAACTGAAGTGGGAACAGCTGCATCTCTTGAAGTAACAGAAGCCGGAACTTATACTGTAACTGTAACCGGTGAGAACGGTTGTACCGCAACTGCTTCTGAAACTGTAACTCTTGATGACAGTCTTCCAACTGCTGCTATCGCAAATAACGGATTGGAATTAAGCTGTAATATTACCTCCTTAACTCTTACCGCATCTGGTGGGGTTTCCTACTCCTGGTCTAATGGATCAACTGAGGTGGGTACTTCTGCTGCTCTTGAAGTAACTGAAGCCGGAACTTACACCGTGACGGTAACTGGTGAGAACGGCTGTACCGCTATTGCTTCAGAAACCGTAACTCTGGATGACAGCCTTCCAGCTGCTGCTATCGCAAATGATGGACTGGAACTTAGCTGTGATATCACTTCACTTACGCTGACCGCTTCAGGCGGGGTTTCCTACTCCTGGTCTGATGGATCAACTGAGGTGGGAACTTCTGCCGCTCTTGAAGTAACTGAAGCCGGAACTTATACTGTGACAGTAACGGGAGAAAATGGGTGTACCGCTACTGCTTCTGAAACCGTAACTCTGGATGACAGCCTTCCAGCTGCTGCTATCGCAAATAACGGATTGGAGCTTAGCTGTAATATCACTGCCTTAACTCTTACCGCATCTGGTGGGGTTTCCTACTCCTGGTCTAATGGATCAACTGAGGTGGGAACTTCTGCTGCTCTTGAAGTAACTGAAGCCGGAACCTATACTGTGACTGTAACGGGAGAAAATGGGTGTACCGCTACTGCTTCTGAAACAGTAACTCTGGATGACAGCCTTCCAGCTGCTGCTATCGCAAATAACGGATTGGAGCTTAGCTGTAATATCACTGCCTTAACTCTTACCGCATCTGGCGGGGTTTCCTACTCCTGGTCCAATGGATTAACTGAAGTAGGAACAGCTGCTGCTCTTGAAGTAACTGAAGCCGGAAATTATACTGTAACCGTAACTGGTGAGAACGGCTGTACCGCTATTGCTTCAGAAACCGTAACTCTGGATGACAGCCTTCCAGCTGCTGCTATCGCAAATGATGGACTGGAACTTAGCTGTGATATCACTTCACTTACGCTGACCGCTTCAGGCGGGGTTTCCTACTCCTGGTCCAATGGATTAACTGAAGTAGGAACAGCTGCCGCTCTTGAAGTAACTGAAGCCGGAACCTATACTGTGACTGTAACGGGAGAAAATGGGTGTACCGCTACTGCTTCTGAAACAGTAACTCTGGATGACAGCCTTCCAGCTGCTGCTATCGCAAATAACGGATTGGAACTTAGCTGTAATATCACCGCTCTTACACTTACTGCTTCAGGCGGGGTTTCCTACTCCTGGTCTGATGGATCAACTGAAGTTGGAACTTCTGCCGCTCTTGAAGTAACTGAAGCCGGAACTTACACTGTAACTGTAACCGGTGAGAACGGTTGTACCGCTACTGCTTCTGAAACTGTAACTCTTGACGACTCGCTTCCAACTGCTGCTATCGCCAATAACGGATTGGAATTAAGCTGTAATATTACCTCCTTAACTCTTACCGCATCTGGTGGGGTTTCCTACTCCTGGTCTAATGGATCAACTGAAGTGGGAACAGCTGCATCTCTTGAAGTAACCGAGGCCGGAACTTACACTGTAACTGTAACCGGAGAAAACGGATGTACTTCTTCTGCTTCAGAAACGGTGACTCTTGATGACAGTCTTCCATCTGCTGCTATCGCAAACGAAGGATTGGAGCTTAGCTGTAATATCACTGCTCTTACGCTGACCGCTTCAGGCGGGGTTTCATACTCCTGGTCCAATGGATCAACTGAAGTGGGAACTTCTGCTGCTCTTGAAGTAACAGAAGCCGGAACTTACACTGTGACTGTAACCGGGGAAAACGGATGTACCGCAACTGCTTCTGAAACTGTAACTCTTGATGACAGTCTTCCAACTGCTGCTATCGCAAATAACGGATTGGAATTAAGCTGTAATATTACCTCCTTAACTCTTACCGCTTCCGGCGGGGTTTCCTACTCCTGGTCTGATGGATCAACCGAAGTGGGAACAGCTGCTGCTCTTGAAGTAACTGAAGCCGGAACTTACACAGTGACGGTAACAGGTGAGAACGGTTGTACTGCTACTGCTTCTGAAACTGTAACTCTTGATGACAGCCTTCCAGCTGCTGCTATCGCAAACGACGGATTGGAATTAAGCTGTAATATCACTGCTCTTACGCTGACCGCTTCAGGTGGGGTTTCATACTCCTGGTCTAATGGATCAACTGAAGTAGGTACAACTGCATCTCTTGAAGTAACTGAGGCCGGAACTTATACTGTAACTGTAACAGGTGACAACGGTTGTACCGCTACTGCTTCTGAAACGGTGACTTTTATTCCAGACACAGAATCTCCTGTAGTTGAAACTTTAGAAGACATTATTATAAATGTAGATGCAGGAAATTGTTCTGCAATTGTTGAATACAACTTACCCACCGCAACAGACAATTGTTCCGGGGCTGTGGTAACATTAGATGAAGGTAGTTTGCCCTCAGGAAGTGAATTTCCAGTTGGTACAACAACAATTCATTATACTGCAACAGATGCTTCAGGTAATACAACCTCCACTTTCTTCACTGTAATTGTAATAGACAACGAAGCGCCGGTGATTAGCGAATGTCCGTCAGATATTACCATTTCAGCTGATGCAGATCTATGTTTTGCTTCGCAAGTGGAACTGGGAATGCCGATGGCTAGCGATAATTGTGATGCTGAACTTTCCATCACCAACGATGCTCCCGAGGTTTTCGAACTGGGAGATACCATCGTGACCTGGACCGTGACCGATGCCGCCGGAAATTCTACTATCTGTACTCAAACTGTAACTGTAAAAGATACCCAGGCGCCGGTAATTACCGAATGTCCGTCAGATATCACCATTTCAGCTGATGCAGACCTTTGTTCTGCTTCTCAAGTGGAATTGGGAATGCCGATGGCTACTGATAATTGTGATTCAGAATTAAACATCACCAACGATGCTCCTGAAGTTTTCGAACTGGGAGAGACCATTGTGACCTGGACTGTGACCGATGCCGCAGGAAATTCTACTACCTGTACTCAAACTGTAACTGTAGAAGATACCCAGGCGCCGGTGATTAGCGAATGTCCGTCAGATATTACCATTTCAGCTGATGCAGACCTTTGTTCCGCTTCTCAAGTGGAATTAAAGATGCCGATGGCTACCGATAATTGTGATTCAGAATTAAGCATCACCAACGATGCTCCCAAGGTTTTCGAACTGGGAGAGACCATCGTGACCTGGACCGTGACCGATGCCGCCGGAAATTCTACTACCTGTACTCAAACTGTAACTGTAGAAGATACCCAGGCGCCGGTGATTACCGAATGTCCTTCA
>NZ_JBSYGH010000004.1:0-172493 GCF_054121495.1 Salegentibacter haimaensis | reverse complement strand
CCATTTCAGCTGATGCAGACCTTTGTTCTGCTTCGCAAGTGGAATTAGGGATGCCGATGGCTAGCGATAATTGTGATGCTGAACTTTCCATCACAAACGATGCTCCCGAGGTTTTCGAATTGGGAGAGACCATCGTGACCTGGACTGTGACCGATGCCGCCGGAAATTCAACTACCTGTACTCAAACTGTAACTGTGGAAGATACCCAGGCGCCGGTGATTAGCGAATGTCCTTCAGACATCACCATTTCAGCTGATGCAGATCTATGTTCTGCTTCGCAAGTAGAACTGGGAATGCCGATGGCTACCGACAATTGTGATGCTGAACTTTCTATCACCAACGATGCTCCTGAAGTTTTCGAACTGGGAGATACCATCGTGACCTGGACCGTGACCGATGCCGCCGGGAATTCAACCAGCTGTACTCAAACTGTAACTGTAGAAGATACCCAGGCGGCGGTGATTAGCGAGGTTCAGAACATTGAAGTGAATGCAGAAAACGAATCCTGTGGCGCTGTTGTAAACTATGAATTACCTGTTGCAACCGATAATTGTGGCGAAGTAAGCCTGGAGCTAACTTCCGGACTTGATTCAGGAGAATTCTTCCCTGTAGGTAGCACCCGGGTAGAATGGACTGCCACCGATGCATCGGGCAATAGCAGCAGTGTAAGTTTTGAAGTTGTGGTAAATGACAATACCGCACCGACAATCTCCTGCCCTTCAGATCTGAATTTTAGCGTGGAATACGGGGTTTCAGGTAGAATTGTGAATTATGATATTACTGCTGAAGACAATTGTTCTGAAGTAGACCTGGTATTGGAATCAGGCCTGGCTTCGGGCGAGGAGTTTCCTGTAGGAACTACCACGGTATCCTGGACTGCCACCGATGCTTCAGGCAACAGTAGCACCTGTACGTTTACAGTGACTATTGAGGAGGAAGATCAAAACATTCCTGAGGCACCTGCAGCTCCCGAAGTTGAAGTGATCCAGCCAGACTGTGTACTTCCACAGGGAAGTATCCTGATTGTAGCTCTTGAAGGTTTGACTTATAGCATAGATGGCGAAAATTACCAGGCTGAAGCCGAGTTCCACGATCTCGAACCGGGAACTTATGAGGTGACCGCCAGAGATGAATTCGGGCAAACTTCCGAAGCAACTGTGGTAATTATTGAAACTCCTGTAGCCCAGGAAATCACTACCAGCGATATAAGCCTGTGTATTGAAGATACCACTTTCGACCTCTTTGAGCTTTTAAGCGGAGATTATGAAGAAGGTGGGGTTTGGGTAGACCTAAATAATTCGGGTGCCCTAAATGGAAGTTTTATAGATCCTGAAATGATGCAACTGGGCGATTATCAATTTGAATACAGAATTGAAAATTCAAACTGTCCTACCAGCGCAAATGTTACTGTTAACATAAATGATGATTGTGTGGTATTACCCTGTAGCCTGGAAGATATTAGATCCAGTATTTCGAAAGCGGTAACGCCAAACGGGGATAATCGCAACGATTATTTCACCATAGATTTCGCCAGCGAATGTGGATTTACTTATGATCTTAAAATCTTCAACCGTTGGGGCAATAAGGTGTATGAGTCTTCAAACTATCAAAATGATTGGGATGGGTTCTCTACCAATTCGGCTACCAGTTCGAATCAACTATCATCTGGAACCTATTTCTACATACTGGAAATAAGAAACAGCGGTTTTGAGCCCATTCAAGGTTATATCTACTTAGGAACAAAATAAAAAAGGGAAATCATGAAAAAAGTATATCTGTTCATATTGGCACTTGTAATTACCAGTCCGGTGATTTCACAGCAGCTCCCGCAGTTCACCCAATATATGTATAATACGATCTCTATTAACCCCGCTTATGCGGGGAGTAGAGACGGCTTCTCGATCACGGCTCTTAACCGTAATCAATGGGCCGGAGTTAGCGGTGCTCCCGTTACTCAAACCCTTTCCATCCATTCCCCGCTTAGAAATGACCGGGTGGGATTAGGACTTTCGGTAATCAATGATAAAACCGGGTATGAGAAATACACCTATGTGTATAGCGATTTTGCCTACCGTCTTGATTTTGCCAACAATGTATCTTTAAGTATGGGGGTTAAAGGGGGTATGAGCTACTACAACCTGGATAATGAATTGTTTACCGACCCGCAATTGCTGGATGATCCTTTCTTTAACGACAGGTTTAACAAATGGACGCCTAACGTGGGAATAGGTTTTTATCTATCTGCAGAAGACTGGTATATCGGGGCTTCGGCACCAAAGCTCATCAATAACAACAACCACGAGTATAGCGAATTTTTAGCGATGGAGCAGGTTCACTATTACTTCACCGGGGGTTATGTTTTCGATCTGAATGAAAGCCTTAAGTTTCGCCCCACCTCATTGGTAAAGTTAACCAGTGGAGCGCCGCTTTCGGTAGATTTTTCGGGTACATTTATCTTCAACGAGAAATTCTGGCTGGGGGCAAACTACAGGATAGATGATGCGATTGGAGCCTTTCTGGATGTAGAGATTTTTGATGGTTTTAGAGCAGGTTATGCCTATGAATATTCAATTTCAGATATAAGACCCTATACTTCAGGATCACACGAGGTATTGCTTATTTATGAATTCAGATTCAAAAACACGCGTTTTAAATCTCCCCGATTCTTTTAATCTAAAAGCTGCAGAATATGAAAAATTTCAACTATATCTTCCTGGCGCTATTCCTTCTTGGAACTTCAGGATTTGCACAGCAGTCTAAACAACGTAAAGCCGACAGGCTCTACAAAGAAATGGCTTATTACGAAGCCACCGATGTCTATAAGGAATTGCTGGAAAGGAACTACAACGAGCTTGAAAACAGCTTAAAGCTTGGAGATGCCTATATGAAATTGCGCAGTCCAGAGAATGCAGTGCATTATTATGGAGATGTGATGGAAGACCCAAATATTTCTCCTGAATATTATTATAAATACGCCCAGGCTTTAAGAGCGGTAAAACGTTATGACGAATCCCGGCAATGGCTGAAGCGTTATTTGGAAAGCAAAGGCCGGCCGGCAAGCGAGCTAGACGAACTCGCCGGGGAAACCACTGCTGAAATTGAGGATATTTATAAATTGAATCAGGCTAATTTTAATTCTGAAATGAGTGATTTTGGGGTTTTTGAACAAAACGGGAAAATCTATTTTGTGTCGGCCCGGGCCCAGGGAGTTGCTAAAAAAGACCGTATTTACTCCTGGAATGGGGAACCTTTTCTGGATATTTATGTAATAGATGAAAACGGGAATGCTTCTGCCTTACCTGGAGAGGTAAACAGCAAACTACACGATGGCCCGCTGGTGATTTCTAAGGATGGTAACAGCATGTATTTTACCCGAAATAACATTCTAAATGATAAATTGGGAAAAAGAGATAAAAATGCGATAAATCATCTAAAGATTTACAAAGCAACCCGAAACGGACAAAGCTGGGGCAACGTAATAGAGTTGCCAATTAACAGCGATACCTATTCGGTGGGGCATCCGGCCTTATCTGCAGACGGGAAATATCTGTACTTCACTTCAGATATGCCGGGAGGTATGGGTGGCACCGATATTTACCGGGTAGAGATAAGAGAAAATGATGCCTTTGGCCAGCCCGAAAACCTGGGAGAAAAAGTTAATACTTCTGAAGATGAAAGCTTTCCCTTTGTGATGGAAAATCAGCTTTACTTCTCCTCTACCGGTCACGGCGGATTAGGTTTAGCCGATATTTTCAGGATAGATCTTTCAAACGCTGAAGCTTCCGCAGAAAATCTTGGAGAACCGGTAAACAGCAGTATGGACGATTTCGCCTATTTTCAGCTAAGCGATTCCAAAATCGGATATATTTCCTCCAATAGATCGGGGAACGATAATATTTATGCTTTCAATCACCTGGGGCCACTTATGCTAAGAGGTAAGGTGAGCGATGCGGTAAATGGCGAGCCAATTGCGAGTGCCACTATCAGATTGTTGGATGAGGATGGAAATCAGTCGGCTTTCCTGGAAACCGATTCCGAAGGAAATTATAGCACTATTGTCGCCCGCGATCGGGAAATCCCTATGCAGGTTCGCCAGATAGAATATCAGGATTTTGACACCAGCCTTAGCACCAGTGGTAAGGACGAGCAGGAAGAAATGGAATACAATATCCAGCTTCAGCCGGTACAGGATGTGGAATACCTGGCCGAAATCGATAATATTTATTTTGATTTTGACAAAAGCAACATAAGACCCGATGCGGCCAAAGAACTGGATAAACTGGTAGATTTGATGCAGAATAAGTATCCCGAACTGGTGATAGAAATCGGTTCACATACCGACAGGCGCGGTAGTGAAGCTTATAATGAAGGTTTATCACAACGCAGGGCAAAGGCTACCCGTGATTATTTGATCTCGAAAGGAATTGCAGAACAACGCATCCATGAATTCAAAGGTTATGGAGAAACTCAATCCGCCATTGATTGCGACCGCTGCACCGAAAAAGATCACCAATTAAACCGAAGATCGATGTTTAAGGTGGTTGAAATGAACTAATCCCGTGAAGTTGGGAAAATTGAATCAATCAATAGGTCTTACTGCAGATTAGACCAGTTTTAAGATAAAATTTAACAAATTCTAAAATTATTCTGCTAATATTACTTTTCAACTAAAAACTACCAATCATGAAAAGACTATTTATTTTATTCTTCGGAATCGCTCTAAGCCTAACCAGTTGTGATGATCGAAAAAAAGATCTTTCTTCTCAATACGATAAATTGATGGAAGAAAGTGATAGCATTGAAAAAGTGCATCAGGATTTTGAGCAGACTCATCAACAAATGCAGTCTCAGCACCAGGAATTCAGTCAGCAATTAGCGGGAAAACAATTGCAGGATTCTACTGTATTGGAAGATTTAGCCCGCCACGAAGTAATTTTGAACAGGCACCAGGCTTTATTGCAAAGCCATACCGAACTCATCGAAGGTCATAAAAACCTGAAGCAGGAATTTGAAGCGATGAGCGAGGCCGAGATGGAATCTCAATTGGATGAGATGAAGGCAGACCATGATAAAATTAAAAAGGATCACTCTGATATGGAAAGCGAGCACGAGCAAATGGAAAAAGACCACGAGGCTATGCGAGAGGCAGTTTCTGAAGATACAGAAGAAGAAGATACGCAGCAATAAACAGAGACCTTGCCTAGATAAAAAAATCCGTGTGTAAAAACCACGGATTTTTTATTGGGTTTATTTTTTTCAAATAAGCTTCCGAGGACAGGTAACCGAATAGGTAACTTTTCATTTGATATCAAACAAAAAAAATGATCTCCAGTTTTATTAAAGTACTGAAAATAATTTAATTAGGTTTAATATAGTGCTATTTAAAACACTAAAAGTCGGGGTGGCAGGAAGCTATTTAAACTTCATTAACCCTTTAATAATGCGACTTAGTATCTTAAATTCTGGATATATTCACCGAATCATTCACTAAAATAGCAAGAACTATAAGATCAATTTATTTGATCGTCTTTGGTGCTATAAAGATACAAAAATAATGGGTTATTAAAAAAGCCTTTCTTCCAGCGTGCTTTTCCAAATTATAAAACCCTTACGCTTGTTGGAGTAATCGTGTACAATTCTACTAAAATTTTCAGGAGGAGATTCTAAAAAAAATTGCCGGCCTTTATTTCGAATTAGATTTAAGTTTTTATGAACCAGATTGATATCACTCTGTAGTTCCTCTAATCTTTCAAAGTGCCATATATAAGTTGCTTCTTCAGTATCTAAAGTTTCCAGGATAAGATGATATGCTTCCTTTCCTAGGATCAGGAAAACAAACGAAAAGGGCTGTAAAACAAACCGAAGTTTCATAATATTACTTTCGTGTTTTAAAGCCAAGTAGCGTATTTGTCGAAAATGCTTTACATCTTTATTCTTTAATAATTCATTTATTAAATCTTCTTCGGAATTGTAAAGAGCTGTATTATTCCTATCCTGTAAATCTTCAAGATCTAATAGACCACCATTTGCTTTATCTGAATAATTCCTGCCTGAAATATTTTTTTCTGTAAATCTGAATCTTACACTTTCTATAAGCTCCTGGTTGATGTTATCTATATCTCTTGAATAAGCCGATTGAGCCATTAAGATCTTGTTTTCGTATTCTGCATAAATTTCAACTTCAACATACTTTGATTTTAATGTTTTGGAGAAATAAGGTTTTAAAACATCAAATTCTGGCCGTAAATCATCATTTTCAATTTCAAATTCAAGGGGGTTATTAAGCTCAGAAGGTTGATAATTAAAGGCAACGGCTCCATACCGGAAATCAAGATCAGTTATTGCTATTTTAACTTTCTTGTCAATCGTTAAAAGTTGAGAAGAAACTATTGTATTTCTTTGGTCATCAAACAAAGTCGCCTGTTTATCAAAATGTCTGTAATGTTTATTCCTTTTAAGATATAGACGGTTCAGATAATCGATTTTATAATCGCGGTAGTCATAAATGACTGGTGTAAGCTCTGAACGTTGTACGCGTCCAATATATTGAATTAGCTTACCCTTGAAGGAAAAAGGGTAGATCAGGAAAAGACAGGAAGCATTCTGAAGATCACTGCCCTCGCCAAAAAACTGACCAGTAGTAATTAAAACCTGGTAATTCCCTTCATTCACTAGTTTCCATTTGGTTGTACGCTTTGCCTCAGAATCATCCCCACTTAATGTTATAGATTCATAAGATTGTTTGAGGTATTGGTTCAAGGTTTCAATATGTTCTTTTCGCTCGGTAATAATAACAGCTTTTTTTCCCAATTTTAGTTCAGTCTCTACATCATTTAGAATGAGTTTATTTCGGGAAGAATCATGAATTAGAATTTTTGATAAGGTTTCAAACGTATCGGTCTTGGAATTAAAAGGAATATCCAGGGAAGTATTTCTAATCACAATCCTTGGACGCTTGTATTCATCTATATCCGTAGATTTTATTTCTGCAATATTATTTCCTAAATATGCAAAGAGTAACTTTTCATTATTACCTTTTCGAAAGGGGGTAGCAGTTAAACCATATTGATAATACGAGGAAAATTTTGATATTGTATTTCTGTATGATTTGGCCGGTATATGATGACATTCATCAATGATTATTGTACCAAAAGATCGGGTGAATTCATTTGATTCCTGCTTCTCAAGGTGTTTCCCCAGACTTTGGATCATAGCAACGGTAATTTTCTTTCCCACTTTAGCCTTTCCCTGACCTATTTTTCCGATTTCATTTTTAGGAATTCTAAGGAAGGATATAATTCGTTCAAGCCACTATTCCATTAACTGTTTCCTATGCACAACTATAAGTGCTGGCTGTCTTTTTTCTGCAATAATCTTCAAGCCCATAACGGTCTTTCCAGAACCCGGTGGAGCAGAAATAATTCCGAAATCTTTCTTTGAAGCCGCTTCAATTGCCAAATGCTGGTGTGAGCGAAGTTCTATATCAAAAAAGAATGCTACGGATGCTTGTTTTTGTCTTCTATCGTGGAAATCATAACAAAACTTTTTGCTATTACAGTAACGAATTAGCCTTCCAATAAAACCTCGTGGTAGAATAATCTCTTTTTCCGTATCTTCAATACAAGTGAAATAGGGCTGTGTTCCCCAGGTATTTTTGCCAGATTTTTTCTTTATAAAGAATTCAGAATTAGCAAAATTCAATTCTTCTTTTAAGAAATGGAGCAAATTTGAATTAATTCCCGACTTATTTAAACGCAAAGTATTTTTCAGACTTATTTGGAGTGTTGCTGAACTATTTTTTATACCTGGATTATTCTTTGTTTCAATTCCTAGCAAATTATATAATCGATCAAGATCTTCAATGGAATTTTTTTCAACTGTACTTAAGAATTTCTCTTGATCAGGATACGGTGTTAACTCCTTAGAATTTGGATCAACAAAGCAGCTATTTCCTTTCTCTATTGCCGGCTTATAGAATGGTAGGGCAATAAGATTGCCCAGTCCCTTGCCAGAGTGATAATCTTGGTTTGGAAATAACCGATCAAAACTGGAGTTTTTCTCAAAAATGGAAAACAAACCAGCTTTCTCCATTAAGCTGATTAAAATTTTTCTGCTTTTAAATGCCGAATAAGGTTCATCGAAAAATATCCAAACGTGTCCGCCGTTACCAGAACGTGATCTTTCCAAGTACGCTGGCAAATTATTATCAGAACAAATTTCAATTAATTTCCGACATTCTTCAATCCAATTATGCTTATCAAAATCAGCAGCGATAAACCAAGAAGTATTATCTTTCAGTAAAGGGTAAATTCCTATTAATTGTTTACCGTTAAGGTGTTTTTCAATTTGGTAATCGGTTAATGGTTGGTGGGTTTTGTCTTTATAATTTTTAAACGAGCCCCCTTTCATTTTATGCAATCGATACATATAAGGGTCGTAGCTATAAGCCGGCATATATCCACTTTTTTTTCCCTTTTGCCAATGAATTGCGAATACATCGGTTCGGCCTTTAAATAAAGAACTTATTAAATTTACTTCCATTGACCAGCCTTTCTCTTTATCTTAAACAAGAAGCGTTTAAAAAATTATCTTCCAGTAGCCGCCTTTATTAGGCCCAATTCTTTTGAGGATTCCTTTCTCTTTTAATTTTGCAATTTGTTTTTCTACAGCTCTTTCTGAGATATTTATTATTTTGGCCATTGCCGAGGCCGAGATATACCGATCACTGTAAATCAACGCTAAAATCTTTTCCGAACTTTCTCCCAACTTTTCTCCGAACTTATTCCGAACTTCCTCCCAATCATTGGAAGTATTAACATTATTATTCTGCTCGGGTTTTAATGGTATAATAGTCTTAAATACGTCGTTTTCTATAAACTGAGGATTGGTTCCCGGTGTATAAATACCACAATACTTAAAAGTATTGCGTACCCCAGAGCCTAATTCATCAACCCTGCCTATTTCTTTAAAAAATTTTGCAATTACAGGGTTTTTAGGATAAGGTGAAAAATTTGCAGGGTTTATAATGCCACTATCATGTGGCCGGTTCCAGTTTTCAGTAATCACCCGTTCCTTTTCAATGACCAGTTTCGCCGGAAAGGCATTCCCATACTCCCTGTGGATTAAAAGGTTTCCAATGATTTCCCTAAAAATATGATCTCTCAAACTGATTCGCTGTTCGCCCTCCTGATAAAACTTGTCAGGCAAATGCTTTCTAATAAAATTCATAAGCCTATCATAACTTTCAATCAGGTTGGTTCGAATATCATCTCGATCATCATAACGATCAGTATTTTCAATCCTTAGGATTGCATCTGTTTTATGGTGTGGTAATACACTTTGTATCACTTCATCTTTACCAAATAATAATACTGCAGCTAAGGTGTAACCATTTTTTCCGGTCTGATGATCACGTTTATATAATCCGGATGACCGCATTAATTCTTCATTGTCCATATCCTGCCAGGGGTGATCGGCTCTTTGGTTTTTGGCAAGGGTACGAACCCGACTGAAAAGATCCTGTTTAAAATCATTTATACCTAAATGAGAATAAATTTTGTTTTCGGAATAAATACTTTGCTTTCGAAGATAGAGTTGGGTCACCTGTTCAGTTTGACGGGTAATATCGAAATCACCATCTTCATTTCGATCAAATATTTTCCCATTGGTACTATGGACTTGGGAGCTCTCGGGAACAAAAACATAAATTATCTTTTTATCTTCATAATCTACAATCTGCGTTGATAAATAGAATGGCGGATTAAGCTTTTGGGGATTGTTAGCAAGGGTAACAATATTATTATTTATATCTTCCAGGCAATCTTCTATTATTCCCTGAGCAGTGCCATCATCTTTAACTCCCAACAATAAATGACCGCCTTTCCGGTTAAGAAATGCACAAATAGATTCAAAGACGTCTTTATTTAATTCGAATGTCGAAGTTTTAAATTCAATTTCAAGGCCTTCTCCTTCTTTTAAAATTTCCCGTATTCTCTCTGTGGTCATTATTCCGTTAGTTTATTTTGTAAATATAAAAAAGCCTCATGGAAAATATTGCCAAGACTATTAATTATAAAAAATGCTATAATTCGAAAAGTAATGCAAGATGTGTGCCTGTGGGCACACATCTTGATTGCTCCCCTTGGTCGCAATAAAAAAAAGAGATGTTTAGGGGGAATTCAAAACAATTTACTTTTTTCATCTTAAGCATTTTCCTTTTCTAGCTGAATAGAAAACAACTGTAGATCAGGGTGAATTGATGGTTCCGCTATTTTTATTTACTTCTTTCAGCGCCATCGCATTACCTTTTGATGCTCCTTAATCCTTAAGCTTTGAAATTACAGAGGAGCTATAAATAGCAAGGCGGTTTATACGCTCCGATTAATTTCAAAGGTTGTTTTTTTAGCAGAAAAAGGTAAGGTGAAGTAAGAAGTATTTTAAAGCAATTCTGAAATCCTGATCGGTGAATTTTAGTTGCTTGCAAGGCGGACTTGAGTCAAAAAGCTTATTTAGCATTATTCTTTGCATATTTTATATGCTAACCTTTGTGGCTCGTGTCCAAAATATTTTTTAAGAAATTTTTGATTTTAAAGGAGCTTTTGCGAAATGGAAGTAAAAGTAACTATACATTTTAATATTTACTGGATACCACCATCCTTATTTTACGAAACTTACCAGTGGGGTATATCCACTAGAGTGGATATTTGTGAAAAATTTCAAATTTAAAAGCCCAGTAAAATCAAGGTGTTGTAAAAAAAGAAATCGAATAACATCGCTCTGCGTGTTACCCTCTTGCTATTCGATTTCGTCCCGTGGGCGGGACAAAATTTTCATACATCTTGGTTTGCACCAACTGCATTTTTATAAAAGAAGGTTTAATTTCTATTATTTAATTTAATTCTCAAAGAGTTCATATCACTTGAAATTTTAGAATTAATTACCCGGGCATAAATCTGAGTTGTGGAAAACTTAGAATGTCCAAGAATTTTAGAAACGGTTTCTATAGGTACGCTATTGGAAAGTGTGACCACGGTTGCAAAAGTATGCCTGGCAGAATGAAAAGTGATTTTCTTTCTAATTCCAATGGATCGTATAATATCTTTCAGGTACTTATTCATCTTTTGATTGGAAATCACCGGAAAAATTACTTTGGGATTCTTTGAGTTATTTTCCTGTAGATATTTTTGAAGAATGTTATTAGCGGTATATAACAAAGGAATTTTTACAGATTGTTGGGTCTTCTCTCGCTTGGTATAGATCCAATCCTTTCCATCCATTCCCTTCACCAATTGATCGGTATTGAGTTCTTTTAAATCGATATAAGATAACCCGGAGTAGCAGGAAAATAAAAACATATCTTTTACCCGTTCTAGGGAAGGTGTGGTAAATTCCGTTTCTTCTAACTTATGAAGTTCCCTATCAGTTAGAAACTGCCGATCATTTTTTTCAAACTTAAAATCATAACTTCTGAATGGATTTTTTTCCAGCCATTCTAATTTGATAGCCAGGTTTAGCAGTTTCTTTAAGCGTTCCAGGTGTTTCATTGTGCCATTTGTACCGCAGGTTTTTCTTTCTTTTTTAGCACGGTAATTTCTCAAGAACATTTCAAATTCTGTAATAAACTGGTAGTTGATTTGCTTCAGGTAAACATCACTGGTTTTCTTTTTCTTCTTTAAAAACTCCTGTAGGTATTTTGAAGTAGTATGGTAATTCTTAAGTGTTCCCCATTTCAGGACATCCTTCATCTTCTCATTATGATATGTAATAATGTCTTGAGGCTTTTATGCTCTTCGTCCAAGCCCAGGTAAGAAGCCTTGACTTTATCGGCAGTGAGTAAATTATCTTTATCCAGAATTCTCTTTTGGGTGTCCAGCAATTTGGAATAGACCTGGTCTAAATAACCGTTTAGAATTTTAATTCGGGGAGTAGTTCCTTTTAGCCGTCCTTTAGAACTATCCCATTCATTCACTGAAGTTTTCCTTTTCAGGCTCATTTCAGCGCATTTTCCATTGACTGTGATACGCGCGTAAATGGATAATTCTTTTTTGTTCCGGTTAAGTCTTCTGGTAAAGAAAAGCACGGAGAATGTAGTAAAATGTGGCATTTTTAACGTCTTTAAATGAAACAATTATTTGTAAAGACGAAAGTCAAATCAACCGTAATGTTCTTCTAAGATAGTGAAATGCTGGAAAGAATGTATTCACCGAATCATTCACTGGATAGGGTGATTTCATATGATATCAAATAACATCATAAAAACAAAAAACACTGAAAATCAATAGATTAACAGTGTTCTTATATCCGTTTAAGTACGGTTCGTCGGGGTGGCAGGATTCGAACCTGCGGCCTCCTGCTCCCAAAGCAGGCGCGATAACCGGGCTACGCTACACCCCGAGGGTTACAGCTTAAGCTGTAGTTCAATGTTTCAATGTTCAAAGTTCAAGGTTACTTTTTAAAAAGTAGACCGGGAACCGGGCGGAGTTTATCCCGACTTTACGTCGGGGCTACACCCCGTAGTTTACAGCTTATGCTGTAAATCAAAATTTCAAAATTGAAGGTTCAAAGTTACTTTTTCAAGTAGACCGGGAACCAATCTTAGATCATTCCTAAGCGGGTGCAAATATAATAATAACTTATACTTATCTATAAAAAAATGAGATTTTTTATATCTTAGAGGTTTCCCGCCAATGTAGGCGGGCATTATAATCACCAAAAAAAATGTTATGAAACGAATTCTTTTCGCACTTAGTTTCGCAGTGGCTTTTGCTTCCTGTGGAGAAAATCAAAAATCATCAGACCAGGCCGAGACCACCGATGCCGAACTGGCTCAACCCGAACCAAAGGAACAACCCGAAGCCGCAACCCCAGAACTTGAATATGAGCACGAGGTAGTGGTAGAGGGTATCGACATTCCGTGGAGTTTTACCTGGATGCCCGACGGCAGTATGCTCATCACCCAGAAAAGCGGAAATCTCATCCGTTTTCAAAATGGACAAAAAACCAATATTTCAGGCGTACCCGAAGTTTACGAACGTGGCCAGGGCGGACTTTTAGAAGTAGCGCTTCACCCCGAATTCAAAGTGAACAATTGGGTATATCTCACTTATGCCTCTCAGGATGGAGAAGGTGATGGCGGTAATACAAAACTAATTCGTGCGAAACTCTCCAATAATCAACTTTCTGAAATTGAAGAATTATATAAAGCCGAACCTAACACCACCAAAGGACAACACTTCGGTTCCCGTATCGTTTTCGATGAAGGAAACCGCTTGTATTTTACCATTGGAGATCGCGGCAATCGTGATGAGAATCCGCAGGATATAACCCGCGATGGCGGAAAGGTTTATCGCCTGAATGCCGATGGAAGTATTCCTGAAGACAATCCTTTTGTAGCCGAAGAAAACGCTAAGGAAGCAATTTACTCTTATGGTCATCGCAATGCCCAGGGAATGATCTACGATGCCGAAACCGGTACGGTTTGGCTACATGAACACGGCCCAAAGGGAGGAGATGAAATCAATATAATAAAAGCCGGCGCTAACTACGGCTGGCCCGTGGTAAGTTTCGGTGTGAATTACGATGGAACTTCTTTCACCGAAGAAACCTCACGACCAGAATTTGTAGATCCGTTTTTCTACTGGTTGCCTTCGATCGCCCCCAGCGGATTTGTAAAAGTAACCTCAGATCGCTACCCTGAACTTAAAGGCGACCTGTTGGTTGGTTCGCTTAAATTCCAGTATTTGGAACATTTAGAACTGGATGGGCAACAAATTGGAAATCGCTATAAACTTTTGAAAGATGTTGGGCGTGTTCGCGATGTACGTGAAGGTCCAGATGGCTATATTTATGCGGCTGTCGAAGGAACCGGAATTGTAAAAATGCTTCCTGCTGTTTCTAATGATGAAAATGAGCCTAACGAGTAGAAAGATTTTATGAGAAAAATCATCCTCTCGGGAGTATTATTAGGTATGCTGCTTTCCTGCAAAAACAAGGAAACCGGAGCTCAAGATTACATCAATGCAGAAGTTGATTCTGAGCTTCAGGAAAGCATGCAGCGGGGCAAGGCGGTCTACGCCGATCTTTGTGTAACCTGCCACCTACCGGGCGGCCAGGGAATTCCAGGAACCTATCCCCCACTCGACGGCTCCAATTGGTTATCTGAAAAGAGAGAGGAAAGCATAAGAAGTGTAAAATTTGGTTTGCAGGGACAAATTGAAGTAAACGGCAAAACCTATAATAATCTAATGCCTCCTATGGGCCTTAGCGATAAAGAAGTTGCCGATGTGATGAATTATGTAATGAATTCCTGGAGCAACGAAATTAACCCGATTGTTAGCGAAGAAGAAGTAGCTTGGATCGAAAAAAATTAAAACATTTCACAGCTTTGTGGGAGTATTTGGGGCAAAGTTTTAAATTTGCCCCAAATTTTTTTAGATGCTTATCATAGGAATTGCAGGAGGTACCGGGAGCGGAAAAACTACCGTGGTAAACCAGATCATTGAAGAGTTGAAAAATGAAGAAGTAGATGTGATCTCCCAGGATCATTACTACCAGGACCTTAGTCATTTGAGTATGGAAGAAAGGGTAAAAACCAATTTCGACCATCCGCAATCTATAGATTTTGAGCTTTTGGTACAGCATTTAAAAGACCTTCGCGCCGGAAAAACCATAGAACAACCGGTGTATTCATTTAAAGAGCATAACCGCACTTCAGAAACCATTACTACCGAACCCCGCAAAGTGGTTATCGTAGAAGGAATTCTTATCCTTACCAATCCAGAAATCCGCAAAATGTTCGACATCAAGATCTATGTTCACGCCGATAGTGATGAGCGTCTTATTCGTCGTTTAAAGCGGGATATTACCGAACGAGGTCGCGATTTGGAAGAAGTGCTTTGGCGTTACCAAACCACCCTAAAACCTATGCATCAGCAGTTTATTGAGCCTACCAAAGAATTTGCCGATATTATTATTCCTACCAATCGATACAATACCGTAGCTGTTGACATTGTTCAGACCATCATCAAAGATCGCTTAGCCTAATTTTGTATCTTTAACCGGTATGAAATTAAAAGAGCTGCGCAAGAAACGATGGTTTAAAATTCTAAGCAATAAATACGTATTGCTTAGTCTCATCTTTGTAGGATGGATGTTTTTCCTCGATAGCAACTCCTGGTTTATTCACCGGGAACTCGACCAGGAAATCAATGAGCTCGAAGATAATAAGCGTTATTATCAAAACGAGATTAACCGTGACAAAGCGGTAATCGAGCAACTTCAGGATTCGGTTGAACTGGAAAAATTCGCCCGTCAAAAATACTTTATGAAACGTCCCGATGAAGAAATCTATATCATCGAATACGAAAGCATAGACTAACCAAAAAAATTATGAAAGAAGCTTTATTTCAGGAATTTTCCGAGGTTTCTGCCAAACAGTGGAAACAAAAGATCCAATTCGACCTGAAAGGTGCCGATTATAACCAAAGCCTGGTTTACGATAGCCTGGACGGGATACAGGTTAATCCCTTTTATCATTCTGAGCATTTAAAAAAAACGCCCTCTCTTAATTCTCCCAAAAACTGGGAAATCTGTGAGAAAATTTATGTGAAAGATTGCGATGCAGCTTTGGAAAAGGCATTTCGGGTTCTCGAAAAAGGGGCAGAAAGTATCTGGTTTATAATTCCTTCGGAAGAAGTTGAGATCGAAAATCTACTTGAAAAAGTAGCCGGGAATCAGGTTCCAGTCTACCTGAAATTAAATTTTTTATCTGATGATTTTTTCAAACGTTTGCGGAAGCAAATTGAAAAAACTCCCCTCGTGATTTACCTGCAAACCGACATTATCGGGAAGCTGGCCCGTTCAGGCAATTGGTTTCAGGATATGGATAGTGACCATAAAATACTGGATGAAATTTTAGAAAATTCAGCTGGCTTTGAGTCGGTAGTTTCAGTAGATATGGCACTTTATCATAATTCGGGCGCAAATATTCCGCAGCAATTGGCATTTGGCCTGGCCCAGGTTAATGAGTATTTAAATCATATAAATTCCGAAGAGAAATTCAACGAAATTAAAGAAGCCTTTAAACCTCAATTTCTAGTAGCCCAGGGTGCCAATTATTTTTTCGAGATTGCTAAAATTCGCGCTTTGCGCTGGTTATACGCCAGTTTAGCAAGGGAATATAAGTTACCTGAAAGCTGCCATATCCTTGCCAGCCCCGGCAAGCGCAATAAAACCCTGTATGATTATAATGTGAACCTGCTTCGCAGCACTACAGAATCTATGAGTGCCGTCTTAGGTGGAGCCGATGCTGTAAATAATCTGGCATATGACAGCTTTTTTCATAAAAGCAATGAATTTGGAGATCGAATTGCCCGCAACCAACTGCTGGTAATGAAGCACGAAGCTTACCTGGATAAGGTTTCAAACGCTGCTGAAGGAACTTATTATATTGAAGAACTAACCCGCCAATTCGCCGAAAAAGCCCTGGAAATTTTCAAGCAAATCGAGGCCGAGGGAGGCTTTTTAAAACTTCTGAGAAAGGGAAATATACAGCAACCAATAAAAGACAGCGCAAAAAAGGAGCAAAAGCTTTTTGATTCGGGCGAGCTTGTATTGATTGGCACCAATAAATATGAGAATAAACAGGACCAGATGAATGCCGAACTGGAACTTTATCCTTTTGTAAAAAAGAAACAGCGCAAAACCCTGGTTGAGCCCATTTTGGAAAAACGACTTAGTGAAAGCCTGGAAAAAGAACGCCTGGAACAGGAAAAAGCCGGTAAAAAAGAAAAGCAGCAATGAGCAGGAAAGACCTTCAACATATAAAACTAGGTGAAGTAAACCAACAAACCTCCGAATCCAAAAAATTCGAAACTCCGGAAGAGATTTTATTAAAGTCTTCTTATTCTGAAGCAGATATTAAGGACCTGGAACATTTGAATTTCGCGGCGGGAATCCCACCTTATTTGCGGGGACCATACAGTACGATGTATGTGCGCAGACCCTGGACGATTAGACAATACGCCGGATTTTCAACCGCCGAGGAAAGCAACGCTTTTTATCGACGAAATCTGGCTGCAGGCCAAAAAGGACTTTCGGTAGCTTTCGATCTACCCACGCATCGCGGGTATGACAGTGACCATCCACGGGTGGTGGGAGATGTGGGAAAAGCCGGTGTGGCCATTGATTCGGTAGAGGATATGAATATTCTCTTCGATCAAATCCCGCTCGATAAAATGTCGGTTTCAATGACTATGAATGGAGCGGTTTTACCCATTATGGCATTTTATATAGTCGCTGCAGAGGAGCAGGGTGTTAAGCCTGAGCAACTTTCGGGAACCATACAAAACGATATTTTAAAGGAGTTTATGGTGCGAAACACCTACATCTACCCTCCTACTCCTTCGATGAAGATCATTTCAGATATTTTTGAATATACTTCCAAGAATATGCCCCGCTTCAACAGCATAAGTATTTCCGGTTATCATATGCAGGAGGCCGGTGCTACCTGTGATATCGAACTGGCATACACCCTGGCCGACGGCCTGGAATATATTCGGGAAGGTTTAAAAGCCGGGATGGATATAGATTCATTTGCGCCCAGGCTTTCGTTTTTTTGGGCTATTGGGATGAATCATTTTATGGAAATCGCAAAAATGCGTGCAGCTCGTATGCTATGGGCAAAACTGGTTAAAAGATTTAATCCGAAGAATGAAAAATCTTTATCGCTGCGCACACATTGCCAAACCAGTGGCTGGAGTCTTACCGAGCAGGACCCATTTAACAACGTAGCCCGCACTTCGATTGAAGCGGCTGCAGCGGCTTTTGGGGGAACTCAAAGCCTTCACACCAACGCCCTGGATGAGGCCATTGCTCTACCCACCGATTTTTCAGCGAGAATTGCAAGAAATACACAGCTTCATCTTCAGGAAGAAACCCAGATCACCAAAACGGTAGATCCCTGGGCGGGTTCTTATTATGTAGAAAGCCTTACCGATGAA
Source organism: Salegentibacter haimaensis (assembly GCF_054121495.1). Taxonomy (NCBI): domain Bacteria; kingdom Pseudomonadati; phylum Bacteroidota; class Flavobacteriia; order Flavobacteriales; family Flavobacteriaceae; genus Salegentibacter; species Salegentibacter haimaensis. The sequence goes on along the minus strand of NZ_JBSYGH010000004.1, from coordinate 154,494 downwards.
ATTGCGCGAAAGGCCTGGAAATTAATCGAGGAGGTTGAAGAACTCGGCGGAATGACAAAAGCCATCGAAGCCGGAATTCCGAAGATGAGAATCGAAGAAGCCGCAGCCAGAAAACAGGCCCGAATAGACAGCGGGACCGATATTATCGTGGGAACCAATAAATACCGCCTTGAAAAAGAGGAAGAATTGGTGACCCTCGAGGTCGATAATCAAAGTGTGCGAAAACAGCAAATTGCCAGGCTTGACAGCATTAAAAAAGAACGAAATGCTGAAGCTGTAAAAAATTCTTTAGAGGCTTTAACCCGTGCGGCAAAAAATGAAAATGCCAACTTATTGGAATTGGCTGTAGAAGCGGCAAGAAACCGGGCTACGCTGGGAGAAATTAGCGATGCTTTGGAAGAAGTTTATGGAAGGTATAAGGCAAAAATTCAAAGTTTTAGCGGGGTTTATTCTAAAGAAATGAAAGAAGATACGAGTTTCCAAAAAGCCAGAGACCTGGCCGATAAATTTGCTGAACAGGAAGGTAGAAGGCCCAGGATTATGGTGGCAAAAATGGGACAGGACGGGCACGACCGCGGCGCCAAGGTAGTAGCCACTGCCTATGCCGATCTCGGGTTCGATGTAGATATAGGCCCACTTTTCCAAACTCCCCAGGAAGCAGCCAGGCAGGCCGTTGAGAATGACGTTCATATTCTGGGGGTTTCCTCTCTGGCAGCCGGGCATAAAACCCTGGCTCCCCAGGTAGTTGAAGAGCTAAAAAAACTTGGCCGTGAGGATATTATGGTGATCGTAGGCGGGGTAATCCCATCTCAGGATTATAAATATCTTTTCGATGCAGGAGCGGTAGCGGTTTTTGGTCCGGGAACCAGGATTAGCGATGCTGCCATTCAGCTTTTGGAAATATTGATTGAAGATTAGATTTTAACCAACCAACTAAAAAAATATACGATGGATTTTACAAAAAAAATGTTGCGTGATGATGCTCTGAAGGGTAAAAATATAGTGGTTACCGGTGGCGGAAGCGGCCTGGGAAAAGCGATGAGCAGATATTTTCTAGAATTGGGGGCTAATGTAGCCATCACCTCCAGAAATCTGGAAAAATTAGAGAAAACCGCTTCAGAACTGGAAAATGAAACTAAAGAAATCAATCCACAGGCCGGGAAATGTTTTGCAGTGCAATGCGATGTGAGACATTACGAGCAGGTTGAACAAATGCGGGATGCAGTACTGGAGAAATTCGGCAGTGTAGATATTCTGCTGAATAATGCCGCCGGAAATTTCATCTCCCCTACCGAGCGTCTTAGCGCAAATGCCTTTGACACTATCATAGACATCGTTTTAAAAGGCAGTAAAAATTGTACGCTCGCCTTCGGAAAGCATTGGATTGAAAAAGAGGAAAAGAATAAAAATGTACTGAATATTGTAACCACCTATGCCTGGACAGGATCGGCCTATGTGGTTCCCAGTGCAACTGCCAAGGCCGGAGTTCTGGCGATGACGCGTTCTTTGGCAGTAGAATGGGCAAAGTACGGGATAAGGTTTAATGCGATAGCGCCAGGGCCATTCCCTACCAAAGGAGCCTGGGATAGACTGCTTCCCGGCGATTTAAAAGACAAATTCGACCTATCTAAAAAGGTACCTTTAAAACGGGTTGGGGAGCATCAGGAGCTTGCCAATCTGGCTGCCTATCTGGTTTCAGATTTTTCGGCTTATGTAAACGGCGAAGTGATCACTATAGATGGTGGTGAATGGCTTAAAGGTGCCGGGCAGTTTAATTTGCTGGAAGCGATTCCCGAAGAACTTTGGGACCAGCTCGAGGCGATGATAAAGGCGAAAAAAGGCAGCTAAAGCTTAGTGGGCAGTAGCAGTAGGCAGCAGGCTGTGGTTCTTAAATTTAAGTAATCAGGTGATTTCAGAATTTTATAGATTTTTCCTGAACCATTGAATTCTACTTTTACTGCTACCTAATTACTACCAACTGCGAACTCCCCAACAAGCTGTTAACAAAATGATTTCATAAACCTATAATAAATTGTATTTTTACCTCTTAAAAATCGCAAAAAATTAATGGGTAAGATCATTGCTATTGCCAATCAGAAAGGCGGTGTGGGTAAAACCACTACTTCAGTGAATCTGGCGGCCTCGCTCGGAGTTTTGGAAAAGAAAGTATTGTTAATCGATGCCGACCCCCAGGCCAACGCAACATCGGGACTGGGAATAGATGTAGAAAATGTCGAACTGGGCACCTACCAAATTCTGGAACATTCAGTAAAACCGGAAAAAGCGATTCAAAAAACCGATTCTCCCAACCTGGATATCATCCCGGCCCATATAGATCTTGTAGCTATTGAAATTGAACTGGTAGACCAGGAAGAAAGGGAGTATATGCTCAAAAAGGCTATCACCCCGCTTAAAGACCAGTATGATTATATTCTTATAGACTGCGCCCCATCACTGGGTCTTTTAACATTGAATGCGCTTACCGCTTCAGATTCGGTTATAATTCCTATTCAGTGTGAGTATTTTGCACTTGAAGGTTTGGGAAAATTACTGAATACCATTAAAAGTGTTCAGAAAATTCATAATAATAAACTGGATATCGAAGGTCTTTTGCTTACGATGTACGATTCAAGGTTACGCCTTTCCAACCAGGTGGTAGAAGAAGTTCAGAAACACTTTGGAGAGATGGTTTTCGATACAATCATTCAGCGCAATGTGCGTTTAAGTGAAGCCCCCAGTTATGGAGAAAGCATTATAAACTATGATGCTGCGAGCAAAGGAGCCAGCAATTATTTAAGTTTGGCACATGAAATTATAAAGAAAAATTCGTAAAAAATGGCGAAAGCTACTAAAAAACAAGCTTTGGGAAGAGGACTCTCAGCTTTGCTGAAGGACCCAAAAAATGATATCAAATCTGCTGAAGATGCTAATGCCGATAAGCTTGTTGGACATATAGTGGAACTGGAGTTGGAATCGATTGAAGTTAATCCGTTTCAGCCCAGAACCAGTTTTAATGAAGATGCCTTAAAAGAACTGGCCAGTTCGATTAGAGAGTTGGGGGTAATTCAACCGATTACTGTAAGAAAGCTGGAATTTAACAAATACCAACTGGTTTCGGGAGAACGCCGTTTCAGGGCTTCGAAATTGGTTGGCCTGGAGACCATTCCCGCTTACATAAGGATTGCTAACGACCAGGAATCGCTTGAGATGGCCCTGGTAGAAAACATTCAACGCCAGGATCTCGATCCCATTGAGATTTCTCTTTCCTATCAACGCTTAATCGACGAGATAAATCTTACCCAGGAGCAATTGAGCGAGCGGGTGGGAAAAAACCGCTCCACCATTGCAAATTACCTGCGACTTTTAAAGTTAGATCCCATCATCCAAACAGGGATGCGCGACGGTTTTTTAAGTATGGGGCACGGGCGTGCCTTAATCAATGTAAATGATCCACAAAAACAGCTGGATATTTATGAAAAAATTCTTCAGAAGTCTTTATCGGTAAGAGAGACCGAGCAGTTGGTGAGGGAAATCAATCAGGACTCCAAACCGGCTAAAGACCCGAAAAAGAACAAAAGTATTCCGAAGGTTTATAAACAGGGAATCAGGGAGTTTTCAGATTATTTGGGAACAAAAGTAGATGTTACTGTAGCAAAGAATGGAAAAGGGAAACTAAGCATTCCTTTTACTTCTGAAGAAGATTTTGAACGCATCAAAAAACTTATTCAGGGTGAATAAAACATTTAGCTGTTTGGTGATTTTTATCCTGTTTTTCTCTACGGCAACTTATGCCCAGCAAGACAGTATAGCCGCACAGCCAGAAATTGTTCCTGAAGAAGAATACGAGCCTTACGACCCCCTGGCCCCGGCCAGAGCCGCATTTTATTCGGCAATTTTGCCAGGATTAGGCCAGGCTTACAATAAAAAATACTGGAAAATTCCAATTGCTTACGGTGGTTTGGCCACAGGAATTTATTTTTATATCAATAACGACAAGGAATATAACCGATTTAGAGATGCCTATAAAGATCGTTTAGCGGGAAGGCCAAACGAATTGGATGGGAGAATCACAAATGACGGGTTGCTTCGAGCTCAGCGTTTTTACCGAAGAAACAAAGAAATCTCTTTACTGGTAACAGCAGGGGTTTACATACTGAATATCATCGATGCGAATATCGATGCGCACCTCAGGCAATTTAATGTGAGTGAAGATCTTAGTCTTCATCCCAAAATGAACTTCGATGAATTTTCAGGCAAAACCCGATATGGCTTGTCACTAAATTACAGTTTTTAATTATGAATATTGCACTTTTAGGATACGGCAAGATGGGGAAAACCATCGAGACTATAGCTAGAGAAAAAGCACACAAAATTGTTTTAAAAGTAACCGAAGATATCGACGATTATGATCTACAGGAACTTGAAATCGATGTAGCCATAGATTTTAGCGTTCCCAAAGCTGCTTTTAAAAATATTACGACCTGTTTTAAAAATGGAATTCCGGTGGTGAGTGGAACCACAGGTTGGCTGGATCATTACGACGAGGCAACCAAAATTTGCAAACAAGAAAATTCAGCATTTATCTATGCTTCAAATTTCAGTATTGGAGTTAACCTGTTTTTTGCGCTAAATGAAAAGCTTGCTTCAATGATGAAAGAATTTGAAGAATACGCCATCGAAATTGAAGAAATTCATCATACTCAAAAACTCGATTCCCCTAGCGGAACGGCCATTAGCCTGGCTCAACAAATCATAGAGAGAAACCCCCGTAAATCTTCCTGGCAATTAGGCCTGGCCGATAAAGGAGAAATTCCAATCTACGCCAAAAGAATCGCTGAAGTTCCGGGAACCCACACCGTTTCCTATAAATCTACGGTAGATTCTATCGAAATTATGCATACCGCACATTCCCGGGAAGGTTTCGCCAAGGGAGCCGTGCTCGCTGCCGAATGGCTTCAGGGTAAAACCGGCGTGTATTCTATGCGCGATGTATTAGCCGAACACTTTGATAATTAATAACACCGGCCTGAAAACTTGCCTTAAAAAATTTTAGTTTATGACTTTTACTGAATGGTTTATATTTTTCCTGCTACTGCAAGTGGTGCATTTTATTGGAACCTGGAAACTTTATCAAAGAGCCGGCAGGCAGGCCTGGGAAGCCGCAATTCCTGTATATAATGCGGTAATTTTAATGAAAATTATCAACAGGCCCTGGTGGTGGGTTATTTTGATGTTTATCCCCATCGTGAACCTGATTATAATCCCGGTAATATGGGTGGAAACCATCAGAAGTTTCGGCCGAAACAGCACTACCGATACAATCCTGGTGCTGGTCACTTTTGGATTGTATATTTTCTATATCAATTATGCCACCGATGCGGCTTATATTAAAGACAGAAGTTTAAAACCTCCTACTGCAGCCGGCGAATGGATAAGTTCAATTTTGTTTGCAGTAATTGCGGCCACCATTGTTCACGCCTACATTATGCAACCATTTACTATCCCAACTTCTTCATTGGAGAAAACGCTTTTGGTAGGTGACTTTCTATTTGTAAGTAAATTCCATTATGGCGCGAGAGTTCCCAATACCGCGGTGGCATTTCCTATGGTGCACGACACCATTCCAGGAGTTGGGGTAAAATCTTACCTGAATAAGCCACAAATTCCATACATTAGACTTCCGGGCTTTCAGGAGATTGAACGCAATGAAATTGTAGTTTTTAACTGGCCGGTAGATACGGTAAAACAATTTTTTGATCGTTCGGGGGAGCGTTACGATAAACCCATCGACAAAAAATCAAATTATGTAAAAAGAGCGGTTGGTTTGCCGGGAGATTCGCTATCTATTATCGATGGCAAGGTTCATATCAACTCTCAGCCTCTTCAATTGCCGGGAAGGGCAAAAACCCAGTATTCCTATTATGGGTATACGAAAGGGGAAGGTTTTAATCCGAGGTATTTATACCAGGAATTTGATATTACCGATGGTTACGGCTACGACCCGCAAACCAACAGGTTTGTGATCCAGGCTTTAACCGAAGAAGGTTACCGCAGACTTAGAAATCACCCCAATGTGGCTTCTATAGAACGCTATGCCGATTCTGCCGGAGTAAAGGATGCTTCCCTGTTTCCGAATGATGGAAAAAACAATTGGAATGTAGATAATTTCGGACCGGTTTATATTCCGAAGAAAGGAGAAACTGTAGAACTTACGGCGCGTTCTATGCCTTATTACAAGGCGATTATCGAAACTTACGAAGGCCTCGAAATGGGCCGCTCCAACAAACTAAGTGTAAACGGCACCCAGGTGCTGTTGAACGGGCAACCTGTTAATTCTTATACCTTTAAGCAAGATTATTACTGGATGATGGGAGATAACCGCCATAACAGTGAAGACAGCCGAAGCTGGGGTTATGTACCCGCTAATCATATTGTGGGAAAACCGGTTTTTGTTTGGCTTAGTTTAGACCAAAATGCCCAGGGATTGGATAAAATTAGATGGGACCGAATGTTCACCACGGTTAAAGGCGATGCCGAACCGGTTTCTTACCTCCCCTATTTTCTGATTTTGGTGGTGATTATAATCGCTTTCAACTTCTTTAGAAAACGCCGCCAAAACTCTTAATATGGATAGCGTACTTTTGCATCCCGCCTATTTTGGGCCAGTCTCCCAGTATGTAGCGATGTTGAAGGCCGAAAGCCTGGTTTTTGAAAATGAGGATAATTATCAAAAGCAAACCTATAGAAACCGGATGTACATTTACGATTCTAACGGGAAACTGCTTTTAAACATACCTATAAAACATAGATCTTCACTTTTGAATCAACCCAAAATGCCGGGTAAACACCAAAAATATAAGGAGGTTCAAATTGAAAGCGATTTCGATTGGCAAACCCAGCATTGGCGTGCCTTAAAAGCCAGCTATCAAACCAGTCCGTTTTTTGAGTTTTATGAGGATGAGCTTTACCCGCTTTATCATACCTCTTTCAAATATTTAATAGACTTCAATTATGCGAGTTTGGAGTTTATTTCTGAAGCGCTTCAGCTGGATCTGGAATACGAGAAAACTTCAGAATACCAGATATCTCCGGAAAATCTAACCGATCTGCGGAATCTGATCAAGTTTAAAGGACAACCAAAATTTGAGAACAAGCCTTATACCCAGGTCTTTCAGGAGAAAAACGGATTTTTACCCGATTTGAGCATCGTAGATTTACTTTTCAATGAAGGGCCAAATTCAGTAGAATATTTAAAAAACCAGGGTTTTAATGCCGAAGCCTGGTCATAATTGGGAAATGATCTGAGAGATTGATTTTATACCTTTTAAAGCTTTCGATCTCGATATCCTGATCTATCAGCATAAAATCGATGCGCAAAGGAAAATAGCTCAAATTAAAGGTTTGGCCAAAACCCGAGCCTGCCTCCAAAAACGCATCTTTAAACCTTTCATTTTTATTCACCTCTTTATAGATGTAAGAAAATGTGGTATTATTAAAATCGCCAATCACCAGGGTCTTATGTGGGCTTTTATTAACTTCTTCCATCATAAGTTCTACCTGCTCCTGCTGCATCGCAAAGCCACCCCCAATTCGGCCAAAAAGCTTCTTACCGTCCTCCTGTCTTAATTCGTGAATTTCGGGCTTGATATTAAGCGATTGCAGGTGAACATTAAAAATCCGCAGGGTATCTTCATTTACCAGGATATCGGTATAGATTGAATTGTTATTACCATTGTGGGGAAAATCTACCGAAAACCGCTTTAAGATGGGATATTTAGAAAAAACAGCCATCCCAAATTCATCGTTTTCGTGTTTCTGATATACATAATGATGCGGATAAATTTCCTTGAGATTCGTAGCATTTACGTAATGTTCCTGGGTTAACAGAATGTCGGGGTCCTGGCCGGTTATAAAATCTACTATTTGTTCAGGAATAGTTTCGTCTTTCACCCACTTATAGGCGTTAAACATGCGAACATTATAGCTCATAATAGAGAGTTGCCCGGCTTCTTTTCTATCGGCTTTTTCTGAAGTGAATTTGTAAAAACTTCCTATATAACTATACCCAATAAGCAATACTATGGCCGAAAGCAAAATCTGCCGCTTAAGCCGCAGAAGCCAATACACCACAAAAAAGGCGTTTAAGATGAGTAGAATAGGCACTCCCAGGCTAAGTACCGAGATTAAGGGAAAGCTCTTAGGCGGGATATATGCTACCAGATAAGACAACAGGAGTGCTGCAGCGGCAAGGGAATTGAAAAAGAATACAATCTTATCTAACCAGCTTAACTTCTTCATCAATCTTCCTTTCCGGCTTTAAAAAGAAAATCCTTTTCTTCCTTGCTTAGACTGTCATAACCGCTTTTGCTTATTTTATCGAGAATATCGTCTATGCGCTTCTGCTTTTCGGTTTTGCTCAAACGGCTTTTTACTGAAGCGGCGGCTTTTGCAGCAGGTTTACTGCCATTGCGGTACACGGTTTTCATTTTAGGTTTTTTCTCTGAAGTTTGAAAAAGCCCCACAAAAAAGTCCATTATTTTTTCCCACCAACTACCTATATCATTGCCCTTCTGAAGCTGTTTGGTATAGGTATAGCCCAGCAAAGCCCCGCCTAAATGAGCCAAATGTCCCCCTGCATTTCCCATTGGGATTTGAATCACATCAAGAAGCACCAGGAATGCAGCGATATACCAGAATTTTATACTTCCCAATAAAAGCAATCGAACACGCATATTGGGAATATGAGTGGCTATGCCGACCAAAACCGCCATAACCCCGGCTGAAGCTCCAATAAGATAGGACCTTCCGGTACTTGCAAAGGCGGGAAAAAGATTATAGCTAAGCATATAAACCAAAGCACCCACGATAATGCCCAGGAAATAATAATTAAGCAGTCTTTTTGGTGAAAAATAATTCAAAAAATAAATTCCGGAGAAATAGAGGATAAGCATATTAGACAGGATATGCCATATCCCGCCGTGCAAAAATGAATAGGTGATTATAGACCAGGGTTTCAGAATAAACTCAAAGAGATCTTTGGGAAAAACCAGCCATTGCATCAAAAAATCATCGGGAAACTGAAATAAAAACGCCATAGTACGAAACACGAAGAAAAAGACAAAAATAAGCACATTAATGCCTATAAGTTTTTCAACCACCGTGGCTGTTTTAAGTTTATATTTCCAGTTTGTATTCATCTAATCCCAACGATTTTGATTGAATTGGTTACGTTTCCAGTACCACATCATTATAAATCCAAAAAATGCACCCCCAACGTGGGCAAAATGCGCTATACCTCCTCCAAATATAGAATATCCCGTGAAGCCAGAAAACAGATCGAGCGCAATTAATGCAGGTATAAAGAATTTCGCTTTAATGGGCACCGGTACAAAAAGTAAGAATAATTCCACATTTGGAAACATCATTCCAAATGCCACTAAAATACCATAAATAGCTCCCGAAGCACCCACAGCCGGGGTATTGAAACTCATATACAAACTCTCGAGGCTTTCTTTAGAGATACTATCTAATATGCCGGTATTGTATTGTCCTGTTTGCAATAGATTTTCTACAGCTCCCATACTCATCCCTGCTTCTACCAGGGCATTTATGCCGGTTTGAACCTCATAATAATTAACCAAACTGTGCAAAAGGGCGGCCCCCAAACCGGCCGAAAAATAGAAGAACAGGAATTTCTTTTGTCCCAGCATATGTTCTATTGGGCTTCCAAAAGCCCAGAGAGCATACATATTAAATACCAGGTGCATTAAGCCCCCGTGCATAAACATATGGGTTAGAATTTGCCAAAATTGAAAATTGTCATTTTCAAAATACCAAAGAGAAAATAATTGATAGGAAAAGTTCCCAAGAAACTGACTTCCAATAAAGAAAATAACATTTATAATAAGTAATACCTTTACAGTATCGGTAATTCTTCCCATCTACATAAATTTTTTATCCAGCTCATCTACGGTCAAAGTAATAAAAACCGACTTCCCGGTGGGACTAAGGTCGGGTTCTTTACAGGCAAATAAACGATTAACGATATGTTGTTGTTCACTATTGTTCAAAATCATTCCCGATTTCACCGCCATTCCCTTCGCCATAGATTTGGCCAGCAAATCGTTTTGTGAAAATCCGTTATCGGGCACCTCCTGTTCCAGGTCGCTAATGAGTTGTTCCAGCAACATTTCTACTTCACTTTCGGCGATTAGAGTAGGTATCCCGGTAATTTCTACGGAATCTTCGGCTAATTTACCAAAAACAAATCCGGTTTGTTCGAGGCTTTCTTTGATTTCCTGAAGCAAATTGATCTCGTGAGTACTAAACTGAAGCATAAGCGGAAATAACAACTGCTGGCTTACCGCGGCCGTTACCGTTATATTCTTCAGCAATTCTTCGTAGAGTATCCTGCGATGCGCCCTGTGCTGATCAATAACCAAAATTCCACTTTTCAGGGTGCTCACTATATATTTTTTATTAAGCTGAAAGGTTGACTTTTCGGCCTGGTGGTCGCCGGCTCCAAATAAATTTCCCGTCACCTCCTCGCTTTCAAACTCGATTTCCCGATAGTCTTCTTTCCCCGGGTTTTCATTCTGCATTCCTGAATATAAACTCTCCCAGGAAGCCGATGATTTTTCAGATTTTGGAATATAAGACGGTCGCGAAGTTTTGGTTGAAGTATTTTCAGCAAAAGGATTAAAATTGCGATCTACTTCGATTTTTGGAACTTCGGCATCTTTGTTTTTATAATCATAGGGGGTATCGAGATTCGAATCTCTTTCAAAATCCAGTACCGGGGCAACATTAAACTGGCCAAGACTATGCTTAATAGCCGACCTTAAAATCGCATATAAAGCGTGCTCATCATCAAATTTGATCTCGGTCTTGGTAGGATGAATATTGATATCGATACTTTTAGGATCTACACTGAGATATAAAAAATAACCCGGATGATTCTTTTCTTTTAAGAGTCCTTCAAAGGCTGCAGTAACAGCGTGATTGAGGTAGGGGCTCTTTATAAAGCGATTATTTACAAAAAAGAACTGCTCTCCCCTGCTGCGTTTGGCGAATTCTGGTTTTGCGACAAAACCTTCAATTTTCACAATTTCGGTGTCTTCGTTTACCGGCACCAGTTTTTCATTGGTTTTGCCCCCAAAAATATTGGTGATGCGTTGTCTTAAATTAGTTTCAGGCAATTGAAAAAGTTCGCCTCCATTATGAAATAAAGAAAAAGCCACCGTGGGGTGTGCCAGGGCTACTCTTTGAAACTCATCGATAATATGCCGGGTTTCTACATTTTCAGACTTCAGGAAATTGCGACGGGCAGGGATATTATAAAATAGATTTTTAACGCTTATAGAAGTTCCTTTGGCGCAAACACAGGCTTCCTGGGAAACCACTTCACTGCCTTCAATCTTGATACTGGTACCTACCTCGGCATTGGCTTCGCAGGTTCTAAGTTCAACGTGAGCAATGGCCGCAATAGAAGCCAAAGCTTCTCCTCTAAAACCTTTAGTGGTAAGACTAAAAAGATCTTCAGCCGATTTAATTTTGGAAGTTGCGTGGCGCTCAAAACACAGCCGGGCATCGCTTAAGCTCATCCCCTTGCCATTATCGGCCACCTGAATGAGAGTTTTCCCGGCATCTTTGATAACTACCTGGATACTGCTGGCACCGGCATCTATAGAATTTTCCAATAATTCCTTGATTACCGAAGCCGGTCTTTGCACCACCTCCCCGGCCGCAATCTGGTTAGCTACGTGATCTGGTAATAATTGTATGATGTCACTCATTTATCGATTATTCGCGAAGATGGATAAATCGAAATCTATGATCCATAGAAAAATGAAGACTAAAATCAGGATAATTAAAACAACCCGACCGTTAATCTCCCTGTTTCCACGGGTGCGACTATCTTTTCGGGCGCTGGCCCACTGAGATCCAAAATCTATAGAATTAGTGGCATCCCTGTATTTATTGAATTTTGAGTCAAATTCATAAATATTACCCTCCTCCTTACCTTTGTAGTATCGTGGGGTATAATTATAACGAGTGTTTTTTCTTAATTTATAGAAATTGATCTTCAAAATATGCTGCTTTAGTATGGCACTCCAAATTTACTCAAAATGCTTCAGAATTCGAAGTTCCTGGTTTGAAATTAAACAGCACAAGAAATGTACCGCACTTATGAGGTGAAATTGAATTTTGAAAGGTTTTAAATCAAAATCCTAGCGGCGGGAGTCCAGGCGTAATTGCGCCATTTTTATGGCAGCGATGGCAGCTTCGGTTCCTTTGTTGCCATGTTTCCCACCAGAGCGGTCTATGGCCTGTTGCATATTTTGATCGGTAAGTACGCAGAAAATAACAGGAATTTCGCTCTGTACATTCAGATCTTTGATGCCCTGGGTTACCCCCTGGCAAACAAAATCGAAGTGTTTGGTCTCGCCTTCAATCACACTACCTATAGCAATAATAGCGTCTAGCATATCGTAGCTATCCTGCATTTTTTTACAGCCATAGATGAGTTCGAAACTCCCGGGAACATTCCAGCGAATAATACGCGCGTCCTGCACCCCGTTTTCGATAAGACAATTGTAGGCGCCCTGGTAGAGACCTTCGGTAATCTGTTCGTTCCATTCAGAAACAACAATCCCGAAGCGCATATCCTGCGCTTCGGGAAGTTTATCTTTATCGTATTCTGATAGGTTATGTCCTTCGGTGGCCATATAAATTTATTGTTTAGCTCTGGCCTGTCCCAGATACACTGCTACCTGCTCTGCTTCAGGAGTATTTGGATATTCGTCCTGAATTCTGGTTAGGAAATTTTCAGCATCTTTAGCCTTATCTAACTGAAGTGCAGTAATTGCAGCTTTCAGCAAAAATCTTGGAGTGGTAAACTCATTATCACGCATCTTAGCTGCATCTTCATAGTAATCCAATGCTTCTTCAGGCTGATTTAGTTGAAGAAATGCATCTCCAATTCCTCCCGTAGCAAGTGCGGCAAGCACTTCGTCTTTACTTTTAAAATCTTCAAGATGATTAATGGCTTCCTGGTAATTTCCGGTATGCAAATAGGCAAAGCCAGCATTGTATTTAGCAAGATTGGCAGCATCGGTGCCGCCGTAATTTTCAATGATATCAAGGAAACCGTATTTTCCTTCTCCACCGGTTAGTGCTAAATTATAAAGAGAATCTCTTTGTGCACCGCTGGCATTCATAGCATTGCTCATATATTCTTCGGCCATAGCCATTTCATTGGCAGCTTCAGATTCTTTTGGCTCCTGTATAAATCTTTGGTAACCTAGATATCCCAGAACCACGATCACAGCGATTCCAACGATAGCATAGATATAGTTTTGATTTTCGGCAACCCAGGTTTCAGCTCTACCAGCACCCTCATCCAGGGTATTAAATACTTCAGCTGTTGTTGATTCTTCCTCAACCTGTTTCTTCTGTTCTTCTTTATTGGAAGGTTTATATCCTTTTTTCTTGTAAGTTGCCATAAATTGGGTTTAATGCGTGGCAAAAATAAAATTTTTCTTAAAATTTAAAAGGAAAAATATTTGTATTTTTTTAATATTTTCGGGTCATTCGCCACAACTAAGCTATCTTCTAAATCACTACTGATTTTCAATCCTTTATGATTTTAAAACATTTGCATTTATTGCATTACAAAAACCTGAATTCGGCCGACTTTAACTTTGATGCTAAGATCAATTGTTTAGTGGGTCAAAACGGAGTGGGTAAAACCAATGTTTTGGATAGCATCTATCATTTGGCATTCGGGAAAAGTTATTTTAACCCAGTAACTTCTCAGAATATAAATCACGATGCCGATTTCTTTGTAGTAGAAGGAGAATTCGAAAAAAATGAAAAACCCGAGCGTATCGTGGTAAGTGCCAAACGAGGGCAAAAGAAAGTCATTAAAAGAAATAATAAAGCCTATGAGAAATTTAGCGATCATATTGGCTTTATTCCGCTGGTGATGATCTCCCCGGCCGATAGGGATTTGATCATCGAGGGCAGTGAAACCCGTAGAAAATTTATTGACGGGGTGATTTCCCAAAGCGATAATCTTTACCTCAACCGGCTTATTCAATACGGCAAAATTCTGGCGCAAAGAAATTCATTGCTGAAGTTTTTCGCCGCCAATCATAGTTTTGACCGGGACAGCCTTGAGGTCTATAATATGCAACTCGCCCAATTGGGTTCCTGGATCTTTGAGAAGCGAAAAGATTTTTTGGAAAAATTCATCCCTATTTTTAACCGAAGATATGCTGATATCACCGCAAATAAAGAGGAAGTAGATATTAGTTATAAAAGTCAGCTTTATCAGGATGATCTTGCTAAACTCCTTCAGGAGAATCTGCAAAAAGATATGGCGTTGCAGTACACCGGCGTTGGGGTACATAAGGATGATTTGAATTTCGAAATTGCAGGTCATCCCATTAAAAAATTCGGATCTCAGGGCCAGCAAAAATCATTTTTGGTAGCCTTAAAACTGGCGCAATTCGATTTTATAAAAGAAATTAGCCAGGTAAATCCCATTCTACTTTTAGATGATATTTTTGACAAACTGGACGAGCAAAGGGTTTCGCATATAGTTTCTCTGGTTGCCACCGAGCAGTTAGGCCAGATTTTTATTAGCGATACCCACGCAAAACGCACCGAAGATGTCGTGAAAAGCACTAACCAATCCTATAAAATATTTGAACTTTGAAAAAATCAATTTTTGTCATTTTTAGCCTTGTTTTATTGGTCTCCTGTCAAAAACAGGATGCTTCTGAGCAAATGAAACATCTTACCGGCTACTGGGAGATAGACCGCGTAGAAGTAGGGAAAGACAGTATTAGAGACTATTCCTACAACCCTACGATCGACTATTTGGAAATAAAGGAAGACAGTACAGGCTTCAGAAAAAAGCTACAACCTCAGATAGACGGCAGTTACTTAAGCACAGAAGATTCCGAAGAAATTAAACTAAAACTCGAGGACGACAGTTTAAGAATTTATTACACCACCGCTTTCGATTCCTGGAAAGAAACGGTTTTAAAAGCCAATGAGGAAGAGCTAAGCATCCTAAACCGCGACGGACTCATTTATCATTATAAAAAATATAAAGCATTGATCGACTATGAAGAAGAGAAGAACTAACGAAAATATGAGTATTGGCGATGTTTTAAAAGACTTCGTTTCATCCAGTAAATTAGAACAGGGCCTGGATAAGGTCAATGTTCGGGAAGTTTGGAACCGGGAAATGGGGCCTGCTATCCAAAAATATACTACGGGTCTAAAATTGCAAAACGACACTTTATACGTGCAATTAAGTTCTTCGGTTTTGCGGGAAGAACTGAGTTATGGTAAGGAAAAGATCATTAAAATGCTCAATGAAGAATTGGGGAAGAATTTGATTCAGAAATTAGTTCTACGCTAAGCCAGTCTTCTTGCAATGTCCCATCGCTATTTTAAAATTTTCAAACCTTACGGCTATTTAAGCCAGTTTATCACCAACGAGCGCCCCAGGAAAAAGAAAAAATTACTAGGGGAATTATTTGACTTTCCTGAAGGAACTATGGCCGTGGGACGCCTGGACCAGGATTCTGAAGGACTTCTGTTTCTCACCACCGATGGAAAAACAAGCGCTGAAGTTACCGGTAAACAGGTAGAAAAAGAATATTACGCCCAGGTTGATGGTGATATTACTGAAGCTGCCCTGCAACAATTAAGAGAGGGCCTGGAAATTAGCATTAATGGCGAAACGCATAAAAGCCTGCCCTGTAAAGCTGAAAAATTAAACAGCCCACCCCTCTTCCCCGAGCGGGCCAAAAAAATTCGGGATGAACGTCACGGCCCTACCAGCTGGGTAAGCATAAGTCTTAGAGAAGGTAAATTCAGGCAGGTGAAAAAAATGACTGCAGCCGTAGGATTTCCAACCTTAAGGCTCGTTAGAGTGCGGATAGGAAATGAACACCTCAACCAAATGCAACCCGGGGAAGTTATAGAAGTCGAAAAATTTGATTACTGATTTTTTAAAAGAATTCTCCCGTTTAATTCTTCAGAAAACTTCCCTTCCTCTTTGGCTATTTTACCGTTTACAAGCACAAGATCGATACCTTCAGCCAGAAGATGCGGCTCTTCATAAGTGGCATTTGCTTTCACATTTTTTGGGTTGAAAATTAAGAGATCGGCCTGGTAGCCTTCTTTTAGCAAACCTCTATTCTTTAATCCAAGAGTTTTTGCCGGTAAGCCCGTCATTTTAAAGACCGCTTCCTCCAGGCTTAACAGATTTTGCGCGTACACATAATCTTCCAGGACCTTTGAAAAACTGCCATAGCCCCGTGGGTGTCTCATACTGGGACTTCCATCGCTGCAAATATTTACGGCTTCGTGCTGCACAAGTCGGGATTGTAAAGCTTCATCCATAATAAAATAAGCACCTCCGGCTCCATACGGGCCAATATCGTCGATGAGCACATCTTCGAAACTTTTATTTAATTCGGAAGCAATTTGTTTTAGATTCTTACCGGCGAATTTTCCTGAGCCAATGAGAGTAGCCTCAGGGCCATTGCGTTTGGTGATTCGATTTCTTAAAAATTCTGCCAGTTCTGCCCGCCTGTTCACTACAACCTCTTGGTAATTATTCGGTTTTTTAGCCCAATCGGGAAAAACTATGGCAATCCCGGTATAGCTGGCGTTATAGGGATATAAATCGGCGGTTACTTTGATTCCGTTGTTTCTTGCGCTGTCTAAAAGGTTTAGAATTTCTTCTGCCCGGGACTCCCCCTTTCCATAAACCGATTTGATATGCGAAATATGAACAGGACAATATTGACCCTGTGCCAGTAACTCCCTGATCGAATTTTCCACTTCAGAGTCATCTTCATTGCGCATATGACTCATTAGTATGCCTTCATGTTTCCCAACAATTTTGGCTAATTCCTTTAATTCATTTTCCTGAGAAAAACTTCCGGGATTATACTCGAGGCCGGTGCTCATTCCAAAGGCTCCGGATTTTAAAGCAGCCTCTAAGTAAGATTTCATTCGATGCAAACCCTCTTCAGAAGGTATAGAATCATAATTTACTCCCGAACTTTGCCTTAAACTATTGTGACCCAGAAAATAGCCGATATTTGGCCCCGTTTTAAGGTCTTTTAGTTTTTGGAATTCAACCTGAAAATCTGTGCCTCCTGCATTATACCCATCCTGACCCAAGAAAATACTGGTCACTCCCATCGCCAGGAAATTTTCAAAATTTGGAGTTTCCTCCGGATTTCCGTGAGCGTGGGTATCGATAAAGCCGGGGCTTACCAGGCGGTTACTGGCATCGATTCGTTTTGTGGCTGAATGTACTTCAGAAAAACCTTGCTCTATTTTCGCAATTTTGCCATCCCTGATATAAATTCTTCCGGCAAAGGCTTTCGCACCGCTTCCATCTAAGATTTGGGCATTATCGATAAGTAAATCATAGTCTGCATCCTGACTCCAAAGATTCTGAAAGATTCCGAAGCAGGTGAAGATCAGAAACAGTAAGAGTATTTTTTTAGATTTTATCATCCTCTTCTAAGAATTGAGTTTTGGAATTTACAGCATTAAATTTCTGAATAAGCTCAAAGGTAAAAGGCAATTGTGTTTCAAGGCGATCTAAAATATCATTAGAAATACTTTTTCGACTAAAAGGAACCACTTTTACATATTCCTGAATTTCTCCCGCGTTTCGCCCGTATTTGTAGGCATAAGGGAAATCTCCTTTCTCATTCAACTGAACATTGGGATTGGAAAGATTAGGTAAACTTATATAGAATTCTGAATCGGTAATTTCTCCGGAAGGATTGAATAATTCGTTTAATTGTAAATATTCATAAAGCTCCCGGGCTGTATTCACGGCAGGATCGATTAAGTCTATTTCCTTTGCCATAAATTCCCGATACCGGTAGCTGCCATCTTTTTCGCGGTAATTGTATAATTCCTCTAAAACCGAATCGATTTCTTTGGTGAGGTATGGGTAATGCGTGCAGCCCAAGATTATCGATTTAAGGGGTTGTTTTACCTGAGCTATTCTTATTTTTTCCAGCAGGGAAACCAGGTGATAGCGCACATAATTTTCGGCATCATTGATTTGAAGCACATTGCAATCATCGGTTGTGCTGGCATCACAAAGCATTTTATAATCTTCATAATCGAAATTATAAATATCCAGTAAGGCCTGGTCTATCTTAATTTCTGAATCCAGGGCCGGACCCTTGTAGCCTTCCCTTGGAGCCGTCAATTGTTTATCAAAATAATCGGAATCTTCATCTACAGCTTCAGCAATTCCCACTCCTCCCTGCTGAAAAACCTCAATATTCCCGGTATAGCCCAAAAGCTCCTTTTGTTGATGCAGGGTATTTACATAACCTTTTGACGAAACCGTACCGGCGGTGGCCATCACCGCTATGGTGGCATCTTCCTCTAATTTCAGCTTTTCAAGAGCGCCGCGAACGCCTGCATCTATCACTCCAATAACTTTTAGATCCAATCCGGCTTGTTTGAGAAAAGCCTCAATATTTTCCTTTCCGTAAGCTGTAGCGGTGTTACAGGCAATCACCAGGGCTTTAACCGGAGACTTATTGGTTTCGGGATTTTCGGCATCGGCCGATTTATAATAATTTCTACCTAAAACAAACTGAACATCTTTTATAATGTGCTCACGCAGAAGCTCATCTTTATCTTCTGCGGAATAATTCCCGTAAGGCATATTGGCCTGATCTGCCAGGTAGATGAAACTTTCTCTTTTAAAATCGATTTTCCCATCACTTTGCTGTGCTCCAGATTCATTATTAAATTCATCAAAATTCACAATGGCATCTAACACGGTTAATCCCCCAATGCCTGAATCGAAAACCCCAATAGGTAAGGATTTATCCTGAATGGGATACTCTTCAGTATTGAGATAATAAAAACTATCAGGCTCGTTTAGGATGTTTTCGATTAAAGCCTCCTGGCTATAACCTGAAACGGAAAGACAAAAAAGGAAAAGGAAAATTCTAAATTTCATTTGTGTAGGATTTGAAGACTTACAAAGATGAAAACAAAACCCAGCAATTTCAAATCCCGGAGGTTTTTTACGAATTTCACATAATTACTAAAGTTTAAGCTAAAATTACCTCAGTTCCTTCAAATCATTTCAAAAAACACAAAAAAATAAACGGCCCTACCTGGGCCGTTTATAAGTTAATGATCCTTAGGACGATAATTTAGCCCCAATTTCGATTGTTCGTTTTACCTGCTGCTCTACCGCTTTTTTAATTTTTTCTCCGGGATCCTTGTCACCCGCTGTTACGCTCGTGCCATAAGGGTTTCCTCCAGCCTCGAATAAGCATTGATCTGTATATCCAGGCGCTACAATAATAGCTCCCCAATGCATCATTGTTTTATATAAAGACATAAGGGTAGTTTCCTGACCGCCGTGGGGGTTAGCCGCGCTGGTCATTCCGCTTACTACTTTATTTGCCAATTTACCCTGTGACCATAATCCGCCGGTCGTATCGATAAAAGACTGTAGTTGCGAAGGTAGATTCCCATATCTTGTTGGGGTACTGAAAATTATCACATCGGCCCACTCTAAATCATCAAGACTGGCCTCGGGAAAATCTTTGGTAGCTTCCACGTGTTTTTTCCAGGCTTCATTCTGGTTGATAGCTTCCTGAGGGGCTACCTCCTTTACTTTTTTTACTCTAACTTCCCCGGCGCCTGCGTTTTTGGCGGCCTCCCCGGCCCACTGAGCCAGTTGATAATTGGTTCCTGTAGCACTATAGAATAGTATAGCAACATTTGGTTTACTCATAGCATTGTTTTTTTAAGTTGATTAGTCTTTCTCACCTAAGATAAAACAAAAAGCTACGAATAGTTTTAATATTATTATAAAGTTAAGCGACGCTTTCTTCGTATTTACAAGCTTTAGAAGCCAACTGCACGGGAGTCATAGCTACGGGTATCGGCAGCTCCAAATAGCAGACCTTGTTCGTGGTCAAGATAAATTCCCATCGCCTGCCCCTGGTTTTCATACAGCCTTACCGTATGTCCTTTCTCCTCATACAGTTTACGCGTATCGGGAGATATTCCGTAGCGCTCAAAACGGGTGAAGTCGGGTAGCCATTGGTGATGAATACGCGGTGCTTCAACTGCTCTGGCTACATTCATATTATAATCCAGGACATTTAAAATCACCTGGAATACGGTATTAATGATGGTTCTTCCACCTGGGCTTCCTATAACCAAAAGCGGTTTCCCGTTTTTTGCCACAATAGTAGGAGTCATACTGGAAAGCATTCTTTTTCCCGGAGCCACAAGATTGGGATCGGTACCTACCAGGCCTCGGGAATCGGTTCGACCGGGAATCGGGTTGAAATCTCCCATTTCATTGTTTAGCAAAAATCCGGCACCCTCAACAGTTATTTTTGACCCATAACTATGCTCCAGGGTATAAGTTAAAGATACTGCATTGCCTTCCTTATCAACCACCGAAATATGAGTAGTTTCGGGAGATTCATACTTCAAATGTGCATTCACAAATTTGGATGAATCACTTTTAGAGGCTTTGTTCATATTTATATTTTCCCTTAGTGCCGCGGCATGATCTTTAGACATAATTTCATCTAAGGGCATTTTGGGATTGAAATTAGGGTCTCCCAGATGTTGAGCCCTGTTGGCATAGGCCCTGCGCATAGCCTCTGTGAGTATGTGCAGCGAAGCCGCCGAATTATGGCCAAGTTCCCCCAGGTTATAAGCCTCAACGATATTAAGCATATTTATTAAGGTAACCCCACCAGAGCTCGGCGGGGGCATCGCCACGATATCGTAATCTCTATAGGTAGATTTAACCGGTTTCAATTCTTCAGCTTCATATTTTGCGAGATCTTCGAGTGTGATAAGCCCACCGTGTTTTTGCATAAAATCAGCAAATAACTGCGCGGTTTTTCCCTTATAGAATCCATCGGCACCCTTATCTCTTATTCTTTTAAGGCTTTCGGCAAGATCGGGTTGTTTCCAGGTTTCTCCGGGTTTAAATACCTCGGTCCCATTTTTTAAAAAAGCAGCTGCCGTAGCCTGGTATAGCGGCTCATTTTTATTTTCTTCTACCCAGGTTAAAAATGAATGATTGCGATAGGTTGTGGGAATTCCATTTTCAGCCAGATTAATGGCGGGTTGCAGCAAATCTTTCCAGGGAAGTTTCCCCATCTTTTGGTGGGCCATATAAAGCCCGGCTACGGTTCCCGGAACTCCTACAGAAAGCGGCCCTTCGTGATTGGAGTTATTTTTTATTTTTCCATTTTCATCTAAAAACATATCCCGGCTTGCCGCCAGGGGAGCTTTCTCCCTGAAGTTGAAGCTGGTTTGGTGCCCGTCATCGCCGTGGTAGAGTAGAAATCCGCCGCCACCGATATTTCCTGCTGAAGGCAAGGTAACCGCCAGGGCAAAAGCAGTGGCTACGCTGGCATCTACCGCGTTGCCTCCTTTTTTAAGGATTTCGGTGCCAATTTCTGAAGCGAGATAATGACTGCTTACCACCATTCCATTCTCGGCTCGCACCGGGATTCGACCGCTTTGGGCCAAAATGGGCTGAATGCCCTGAAACATAAACAGTAAGCATAAAATTACGGGAGAAATTCTTTTCATAACAAGTAGGTCTATATTCATATAATTCAAGAAGCCAATAAACCTAAAGAAAAAACTCAGTTCTATCAAATATTTTGAGAAAAGAAAAAAGCCACCCGAAGGCAGCTTTTTAGAAAACAACACATCCTAAACTCTAATAACCTGTACTAGAATTTTTATTTTGGATTTTTTCTGAAATCACCTGTCGTTTTGCACTAAAATTCTGCGAAACAAACTCTGAAATTGGATTCGTATCGATTTTAGCAACACCAGCTAATACATAGGTATTGGTGGTATCATAAAATAGGGGGAAATCTTCAGGGCCCGGTTCGATTACAGAAGCACAAGCTATGGTTAAATCGCCAACTCCCTCCATAATGGGGTGTTCACGATTGGAACTTTCAGGAATGGTGGTATAACCACAATCAATGGCACCTCCTGTGTTGTGGAGGACTGCTCCCATATTTAGCAGGAATTGATTTTCAACACTTATGCCGTTGTAATAACTGGCATGTTCGCCAACAAATATTATTCTACCTCCTTCAGCAGCAAATTGTTTCAAAGTATTTATTTCAGTTAGGGTATAATTTATTACCGGGCCTACGAGATAAATAATTTTAACATTAGAAGCAATGCTTGTCAAACCTCCTTCAGGAGTTTGAACATCTTCAATGCTAAAACCTTCATCAATCATAGTTTGCCTAAAGGTATTCCATTGGGAATTTCCACAGGCACCATCATTTAAACACTGTGCCCCTTTTCCACGATCCATCATCACTACTGTTCCATTATTCCTACTACCCGTAGTTGTGAAATTCACCAGATTTTGGACCAGCCGAACATTATCTGGGTCACTCATAGCACCATTATCAAAAATGTTTACATCGTTAAACACCACTATGTCACGACCAGGTACCTGTATACTTTCACAGCCCCTTTCATTTACCAACACGCCGGGATCGGTATCGGGACATTCGTCTATTTCGTTTCTAACCCCATCGTTGTCACAATCGGCATCTGGATCGTTCTGGTTACAATCGCCACCATTGCCGCCTCCGTTACCGGGAACTTCATCAAAAATATTAGGACTGTCTTCTCCGGTACAATCTTCTCTAAAGTGATAGTACTCATTTGTATCGTCATCGTTGTACAGGTTTCTAACGGCTTCATCACTAAAGACTCCGCTTCTAATTAACTCACCGGCATCATTGGCATTACCCCAATCGAGCAAATAGATTTCGGCATAATACCAGTCTTCACCCCCTCTGTCTGGTAGAGGAATGCACAAAGGTGTAGCATATAAATCTCCATCATTATTAGTTCCCACTTCATTGATATAAGGATCTTCTGAATTAAATAAAGGCGAACCTTTAGGGTTATTTTCATCGCCACTGTAAGTCCAGATCTCGAGCCTGAAATGGGCTGGGAAATGTCTTCCTTTTTCATCGCAGAAATTACCAAATACACAGAAGGTGATAGCTTCCACCCCAATGATATCGAAGAAAAGATAACCGTATTCATTTACAATGCGGTCATCGAAGCAAAGCACCTCTACATCTACGTATTTTTTAACCCCAGCACCTAGATTTATCGATAAAGGTAATGCTGTATCTACAAAATTTGCAAGTTCGCTACCGCTTCGGGGTGTCACCCAAATAAGGTTATCGTCGGAGTCAAAAACCCAGAAATATTCGAGGGTATACATTCCAGGTTCTAACTCAAGTTCAGATGATTCGTCGGTGAACCAGGCATCTTCTCCATTTTCTCCATAGGGCCCAAAACCTGCAACCGGAACTTCTATAAATTGATCTTCATCACCATTAAATCCGCCCACCCAGTTATCATCGGCATCTTGTAAAGCTACCCAAACATAAGCCGGGTCTGTATCTGAACATCCAGGTATTTCTTCAATGGCTTGCTTATTCATAGACCTATTCATTAGATCGTTAAGCATCACCCCAAAATTAATACTCGATTTTTGAGTTGGCTCATTTAGTTGTACAGCCTCCTCATTTGAACAGGATGAAAATAGCAAGGCAAACATAAAGATGCTTGCAATCAACTTCATACTTCTTTTCATAATTTTAATCTTTTAATAATTCGTATTAGGTTAGTACCTAACATTTTAAGATTAAGATTATGGCACATTTGGGCCGCGTATAGCAAAAATTATTAAAAAAGGGGGGATTTAAAATGTACGGGGGGAATAGGTTACTTTCTGCTTCCCAAATTTAAGAGCAATTATATAAACCTACACCTAGGGTTTCTATGTATTTCCGGGAAATTAGGACCCGGAAATTTCCGGGGTGGTCTGGAAAATTTGATGAAAGAATAAAAAGGTTTCCCGGGCTTTCTTTCCGGCCTGTTCAATTTCAAGCTGGCTAAACTCAGCGTTGCGTACTCGCTTTAAAAAGTCATTCCAGCCTTGCATATGTTCTCTTTCCGGAGAGAAAAAAGATTGTTTCGGCAAATGTGCCAGGGCCTCGCAATTGGGTATTTCTTTGGCAATCATTATCCCGCCCAGGGCAGAGCCTTCCAACACGTAAGCTGCTCCAAAGGCTTCAGCCTCATTGCTAATTTTAAGACTGGGAGTAGGAATACCTTCAGTATTAACATTTAAATTATCAAGATCCTGTTTTAATCTCGAACTTTTGGTAGAATCCCAGTTTTCCAGGTAGGGCTGAACCTGCTCCTCAATTTGCCTGTAAGCCAAATAATTTTGTAAAAGCAGCAGTTTATATTCTTCCAGGCTTATTTGATGCGTCATTATGCCTGCCGCAAGATTATCTTTTTCGATTTCTTCGTGAAGAACTTTGGTTTCCTCTCTTAGGTGATCAAGCATTTTCATCATCATCGTCAATATTTATTTCTCCTATATTGCTTCTAATCTTTGCAATATTTTCCCGCTGCTCTTTATTATCGGTATGCATATTATCCAAATATTTATATATCTGGTTAACGGCGATTTTATTTCTTCTAATGCGCTCCCGTAATTCTTCGTGAGCTACCATATTATAAACCACCTTTTTCAGCAAGGGCTTTAATTTTTCACCCAGCACATCCATATGCTTTTTTAAGATAAATCCCGAGGCTCCTGAGAGAATCGTGTTTGCAGCCAATTCTTCATCTTCCAAGGTACCGGTAATGAAGATTAAGGGAATATTGTCATCGATAGTTTGGGTGAGTTCTAAAACATCCAATCCGTTGCAGGTAGGCAGGTTATAATCTGATAAAACAACATCTGGAACAAAATTCAACAATCGTTCCCTGCAGTTTTCCAGGTCCTGAACCACTTCTATTTCAGGCTTTTCAACGACCTTTTTTATTTGCCTTTTTATGAGTACAACATCGGTATCCTGATCTTCTACTAATAGTATGCGTAAAGGGGTTTTAATCATCGTTTAACTTAAAATTCAAAAATAGGCAAAATACCATTATTAAGCTCTCATTTATTACAGGTGAAAGTAAAAGCAACTGCCCTCTCCCGGTTTGGTTTCGGCCCAAACCCTGCCGTGATGTTTTTCGACAATTCTCTTAACCACTGCAAGACCTATCCCCGTTCCTTTAAATTCATTTGAAGCAAAACGGGTGAATATATCAAAAACTGCTTCGGTCTTTGAAGGATCAAATCCCGGGCCATTATCTTTTATATAGATAGTTTGTTTCCCGTTTCTATGCAAACTGCCAATCTCCACCACTGCATTTTCAGTTTTTGAAGAATATTTTAAGGCATTTCCAATTAAATTCGACAGCAATTGGGTAAGCATTCGTTTATCTGCAGAAAGCCTGGGCAAATCCTCCTTTATTATAATTTTAGAATCGGGATAAGCCACATCTGGATTTTGAGTTTGCAAAACATCCTTAATCAGCTCCTTTAATTCTAATTCATGCTTGTTAATTTCTCCTTTTGTAATTTTAAACAGCGACAATAGCTCATCGATGAGCTCATCCATATTTTCAGCAGATCGCAGCACGGTATTCAGCAACTCTTTTACCTCGTTTGAGAATTCTTCGGAATGATCTTCCTGAAGTATTTTTACAAATCCCTCGATTCCTCTTAGAGGCGCTCTTAAATCGTGTGAAATACTATAACTAAACAATTCCATTTCCTCATTGGCCCTGGTTAGCTCGGTATTTAAAAGCTCAATTTTCTCCTTTTGCTTTTCTATGATTACGTGGCTAATACTTTCCCGCAGCAAACGGGCGGCGCTAATCTCATAATCCTGCCAGGTTTGGGATACTCCCCGCAGTTTTTCAGTCCATTTTTCGAAAGATTTACGCGGACTTATTCTTTTTTCCTTTTCATTATAGGAAGCTTTATTCTGCGGATTACCACCCCAGGAAACCGTTTCTGAAATTTCTGGTCTAAACCATAACAAATAGTTATTGCGGTCTTCTCCAATACGCAAACTCAGTATTCCTGAAGCCGATTCACGAAAATCGGCTCCCGGGGCATAAACAGCAGAAATATTTTTACTGAAAAAAACGTGCTCATCCTGATGCTGTAAAAATTCATTTACAAAACTCTCTAATTGAGATTTGTCTGGAGTTTTACCTGTAAGCGCAATTTCCCCATCCAAAACCACGGCACCACCGGTACATTCGATGAGCCTGGTAAAGAGAGTTTCATTTTTTATTAAGGCTTCAGATAAGCCTATATTGCGTTGCATTTGTTTCACCAGTTTTGCACGAATTCCGTCACTTAAGCGGTTTTTTTCAATGAATTTTTCATTGCTGCGCAAACTAAGCTGATTTGCAAAAACCTGAGTTAAAAATCTACAGGTTTCCCGTTGAAAGTAATTAATGAATTTTGAAGTAGAATGATGGCAGGTAATTAAACCCCATAGCTTTCCGCTAACGATAATAGCTGCTGTTAAGGAGGCTCCTACCTTCATATTTTGCAAGTATTCAATATGAATAGGCGATACGCCTCTTAGCTGGGAAAGGCTTAAATCTAAGGGTTCGTTAGTAACGGGAGAAATTTCGGGCACCAGAGGCACCGGCGAATAATTTACATCGGTGATGATACGAACTTTGTTCTTCAAAAACATTTTTCGCGACTGTGCCGGGATATCGGTTGAAGGATAATGAAGGCCAAGCCAGCTATCAAGGTCTTCCTTTTTTTCTTCGGCAATCACCTCCCCGTTCCATTCCTCATCAAATTTGTAGATCATCACCCGGTCGTACTCAAAAATATTCCTGGTGATAATCGCCGTTTCCCGGCATATTGCTTCCAAATCGGGAGCCGCACTCAATCTATTTAAGATCCAGGTGAGTTGCTGCTGAAAAAACAACGAATCCCACAATTTGCCTGCAGGCTCAAAATCTATAACCAGATTTTCTCCCGAATAATGCGGAAGCATTAAAAACTCTAAATTATTGAGCGTAATCTTAACAGGAACGAAGCTAATTTTTTCATTAAAACCTTCGGCTACCTGTTGTAATTTATCTTCTCCAATTAAATCGCGAAGCGATGTTCCCAGTAAATCCCGGGTTTTTATTCCGAAGAACTTTTCGGTATTATCGCTTAATTGAGTGATTTCCCAGGTCTGGGAATTGCAAGCCAGAATCACACCATGTGACTGTGCCTTACCTATAATATGTATAGGTTCTTTTTCACAATTACTAAGATCGACTTTATAGGGGTAAGCGTCTTTTAGTTTGGTCATTAATTAGCTTTTAGCTTAAAGTAAAAAGTACTACCAACGCCAACCTGCGAATCTACCCAAATGTTACCTTCGTGCAATTGAACAATTTTTTCAACATGCGCAAGGCCCACTCCGGTGCCATCTTTTGCTTCGGTTCCTCTTACCCGGTTAAAAATCGTAAAAATATTTTTTTGATCTTCTTCGGCAATTCCCACTCCATTATCCATCACCGAGAATACCCAGAACTCTCCTTCGCGATAAGAATTTATACGAACTTCGGGGGTCTGGTCTTCACGGGTATATTTAATCGCATTTCCTATAAGATTTTGAAACAGCAATCTCAGCTCGATTTCATAACCTTTTAATTTAGGCATTTTACCCACGTGTACTTTGGCCTTTGTATCCCGAATACTTTTACCGAGATCGTACTTTACTATTTCTACTACTTCTTTTACATCTACAAGCGATTTATTACCGCTTCGGCCAATTCTGGAATACTCCAATAAGGCCTTGATCTGGGCCGAAAGCCTTGTAGAAGCTTCCTCTATATATTTTATATAATTCTGCCCTTTTTCGTCAAGGTTTTTGGCATACATCTTCCCTAACACATCACTTCCAAATTTAATGGTTGAAAGTGGCTCCTGTAAATCGTGTGAACAAATAGAAACAAACTGTTCCAGGTCGCGATTTGCTCTTTCCAAATCGGCTTTTTGTTCTTTCAATTTATCTTCAACCTGGCGAATTCCTGAAATATCCACACAGGAATATCTGATAGTAATTATATTATCTGCCTCATCCTTTTCGGCAGTGGCATTTAAAATAACGGGTAAAGTTTTTCCGTCTTTAGTGAGCATATTTTGCTCAATATTCACCAGCTCTCCTTTTTCCTGGAAGGTTTTATTGGATTTCAAAGCCTTTATCTGAGCTTCTTCATCATAGAGGTCAAAAATTGGCTTCCCAATAAGATCTTCGTGAGAATCGTAACCCAGATTCGAAACCGTGCGTTTATTACACTGTACAATTAAGGAGGTTTGGGGGTCTATGCTTATATGCATCACAGGATCTTCTTCATAGAAAGACTTAAAGCGCTTTTCGCTGGCAATTAGTTTTTCTTTGGATCTCTGCAACAAACTAATGTCTATAAAGGTGACCACTACCCCGTTTACTTCCTTTTCTGTATTGAAATAAGGCGAAATTCGTCTTAAAAAGTGCTCTCCTTTTGAGGTGATTATGGCTTTTTCAAGCACATTTCCAGATTTTAAAACCCTTCTACAACTAGGGATAAGGTTATTTTTCCCCATACTTGACGTGAAATGCTCCAGAGGTCTTCCCACATCACTATTAATTAGATTAAAGTGATCCTTTATTGCAGGCGTGAATTTACGGATGCGCAAATCTTTATCGAGGAAAATGGTGCCAATTTGAGTGCTATCAAGCAGGTTATTCATATCGGCATTAAGAGCTGCAAGGTCTTCTACCTTTTGAATATTTTCAGCGTTTACCGTATTGATTTCTTCATTAACGCTTTGTAATTCCTCGTTGGTACTCTGCAATTCTTCATTAGAGGCTAACAATTCTTCGTTAGCAGCCTGTAACTCCTCATTACTGGTTTCAATTTCTTCCAAAGAAGTTTGTAATTCTTCTTTGGTTAATTTCAATTCCTCTTCCAGACTGGTAACATATTCCTTGGTACGTTTGCTAATACTAACTTTATCTACCTGGGTCAGTTTTTCAGTCTTAATCGTGGTTTCTATAAAAGTGATTACGAAATTCGTATCATTATCAACACTTTTACTCATAAAGGGCTTAACTATAATATCCACACCCTTTTTCTCGCCATTATGTTGATATACAGCCTCTTTGTAAATCACCTTGTCATTATCAGCTTCAGCTTTTTTAAGACTGGTCATCACTACCGGCCTTAAATCTGAACCCAGCATATCCAGCAAATTGATAGAAAAGCCACTTACCGGTAAATTAGCATACTTTCTAAATTCACCCACAGCCTGCAGGATATTAAATTCAGAATCTATGAAAACGCTGGCGCCACCAAAGGCTTCCATAATGCTCTCATTAAGCTCTTCGCTTAATTTTTGTTTCATACTGCCGGCAGCACTCCTGTGATTTCTGGTAGTGCGCTCTTTATATTTTCGGTTTTGAATCAACCCGTTTGTCGCCGAAGTAGATAAGCCCGATTTTAATTTACGGCTGGGGTTTATATTTTTATAGATCTTCCCTTCCTTACTTATTACCTCGAAATCTTCCCTGTGGTTATAAACATTTTCACTGGTTCCCAGCAACAGTATTCCATTTTCCTTTAAGGCATAATGAAGCACATTCAGGGCTTTGTTTTGAATTCCGGGTTGGAAATAGATAAGGAGATTACGACATACCACCATATCCATATTACTGAAAGGTGGGTTTTTTATAATATTATGCCTTGAAAAAATCACCATTCGCCGTAGTTTCTCCACAACCTGGTAACCATTGGTTCTACTAAGAAAATATTTGAGCAGTAAATCGGGGTCTATATCGGCTACTATACTTTCGGGGTACAGGCCTTTACTACCAATTTCCAGATGTTTTGTAGATATATCTGTAGCAAAAACTTTGAGATCTACTTTCTTATTTTGCTTTTCGATTTCTGCATCTATACTCATTGCCAGGGTATAGGCCTCTTCTCCACTGCTACAGGCAACATCCCAAACTTTAAGGATTTCGCCATCCTGTTTAGAAGCAACCAATTCGGGAATTACCTTTTCACGCATCACCTTCCAAACCGACTGATCCCTGAAAAATTTAGTCACCCCAATTAAAAATTCACGGTATAAAATATCCACTTCTTCTTCATTCGAAGACAGGAAATCATAATATTCGTTTAAACTGCGGCATTTACAAACATTCATTCGACGGGAAATTCTACGGGCAAGCGTAGCATGCTTATATTCCCTAAAATCAAGACCTGTTTTTTCATCTACGAATTTCAGGATTTTCGTAAGCTGTTCCTGGTCATAGTTTAACTCGCCATTATTTGTCTCGATTACTGGCGGAGCCGTGATAAAATCCTGAAGTTCATCTCCCATTTCGGCGACCGGAAGTATATAATCTACCAGCCCGGTATTTATTGCACTGGTTGGCATACCATCGAATTTTGCCTCTTCAGGTTCCTGTACCATCACCATTCCGTCATACTCCTTAATCGCTCTAACTCCACGGGTACCATCACTTCCCGTTCCGCTAAGTACCACCCCAATAGCTCTTTCTTTATATGCATTAGCCAGGGAGGTAAAAAACATATCTATAGGCAGATTTAAACTCTGATTTTTAGGTTTATCCACAAGATGCAGCATCCCATCTTCCAACACCAGGTTATTCACAGGGGGAATCAAATAAATGTGTCCCTGCTTCACCTCCATTTTATCCTCAATTTCTACGATAGGTAAATTGGTGTGTTTTGACAACAACTCGCCCATCATACTCTTATAATCGGGTGATAAATGCTGAATAACCACATAGGCGTTTTTATCGGTTTCAGAGATATTCTGAAAAAAAGCCTTAAGTGCTTCCAGACCACCGGCACTGGCACCAACGGCCACAATGCGGGTATCCTGAGCAAGGTAATTATTATCTGAAACAGTTGAAGGTGAGTTGGATGCTTGTGATGGTGTCATTAAAAAATCCAGATATATATTAAAAATCTATAGAATTTATTCAAAGTATCAAAAATACCGGTTAAAACCTAACTTTCTTAATGTAAACCAAATTTTAACTAACGGATATACCTGAAAAAATTTAGTAAAATTCTTACAAAAATGAATGTTCAAAATAATGAAATAATTGGATCGGCTTTAAATTAACTAAATAAGATACTTATTTCCAAGTAGTTAAGTGTGATTTAAATTTAAATTTTCCTATTTGTCTTAAAATTTAAAATTAAACAAACCATAAATCCTAATCAGATTATAATGTTTTGTTTTTTTTCGGTTTATCGGGGGGATTTTTTAAACTGAAATCGGGCCTCAATCTCTGCTGGAATACGGAATCCCCACTTTCAAAACAGCCCTTTGTGGTTTAATACTGATGCTTATCATTTATTTGAGACTGTACAGGCTTTAATTTTATAGGATTGATCAGGTAATTATGAGCACAGCCGGAAGCCCAACCAGTAAATTCAGGTCTTTTTTCATTGAAATTGGAGAGCTGAGTCAATTTGCAGGGCGATACTTCAGGGAGGTAATTAGCCCGCCTTTTGAGTTTAAAGAACTTATTAGGCAGTGTTATAATCTTGGGGTAAAGTCTTTGCTTTTGGTAGCTGTTACCGGCTTTATACTTGGGTTGGTTTTTACCCTGCAGTCCAGGCCCACCCTTTTAGAATTTGGAGCGGTGTCCTGGATGCCCTCAATGATTAGCATTTCTATAGTTAGAGAAATCGGGCCGGTAATGATAGCCCTAATCTGTGCAGGCCGAATTGGTTCTGGAATTGGCGCAGAATTAGGCAGCATGCGGGTCACCGAACAAATCGATGCCATGGAAGTTTCTGGAACCAATCCGTTTAAGTTTCTAGTGGTCACCCGAATTTTGGCGGCAACCTTAATGCTTCCCTTATTGGTGATTATTGGTGATGCCATAGCTTTATTTGGGTCGGCCCTGGTTGAAAATATCAAAGGACAGGTGTCTTTCACTTTGTACTTTAACCAGGTATTTGAAGCGCTGGAGTTTAGCGATTTGATTCCGGCAACCATCAAGACATTTTTTTTTGGTTTTGCCATTGGCCTGGTGGGTACTTTTAAGGGTTATAACAGTAAAAAAGGTACCGCCGGGGTAGGAAAAGCGAGCAATTCAGCCGTGGTTTTTACTTCTTTATTGTTGTTCATCCTCGATTTTATCGCCGTTTTTATAACCGATATTTTTTACAACTAAAATGAAGGCGCAAAACCCGGTAATCAGGATCTCGAATTTATACAAGGCTTTTGGTGAAAACAAAGTTTTGAACGACTTTAATCTTGAATTATTTAAAGGGGAAAACCTGGTTTTAATGGGAAGGTCTGGGTCGGGCAAATCGGTGATGATTAAATGTATGGTGGGCCTGATGCAACCCGATGCCGGGCAGGTGGAAATTTTGGGGAAGGATCTTTCTGTAATGAAACAAACTGAAATGGATGAATTAAGATCTCATATAGGTTTTCTTTTTCAGGGAAGTGCACTGTACGATTCCATGACGGTAAGAGAAAACCTGGAATTTCCCTTAAGACGGCATTCTAATTTAACTGAAGCCGAAACCGAAGACAGGGTTCGGGAAGCCTTACATAACGTAGGCCTGGAAAAAGCACTGGAGCTAATGCCGGCCGAACTTTCGGGTGGGATGCAGCGCAGGGTTGCCCTGGCCCGAGCCCTGATTCTAAAGCCCGATATAATATTTTACGATGAACCAACCACGGGCTTAGACCCGATAACCGCTAAAGAAATTATACAGCTCATGATTAGCATTCAGAAGAAATATAACACCAGTGCGCTAATCATCACCCACGATGTAGACTGCGCCAGGGTGATTTCAAATCGAATTATTCTTTTACTCGATGGACTAAATTATGCAGAAGGCACCTATGCTGAATTAACGGCCTCAAAAGATCCAAATATTCAGGCCTTTTTTAAATAATTGATGATATGAAAACAAGTAATACACAAAAATTTACCCTTGGGCTATTTGTCATAATTGGTCTCATCTTACTGGTGCTTGCAGTATATTTAATTGGCCAGAAAAAAAGCCTGTTTTCCAGCACCACCCAAATCACTTCTGTATTCAAAAATACCAATGGCCTGCAAACCGGAAATAATGTAAGATACTCGGGGGTGAACGTAGGTACCGTGAAAGCGATCAACATTCTCAATGATACGGCTATTAATGTGGATATGCTTATCGATGAAAAATCGGCCAGGTTCATTAGAAAATCATCCCAGGCTATGATCAATTCCGATGGTTTGGTTGGAAGTATGGTGGTTAACTTAATGCCCGGTGAAAATAAGGATGGTCTAACAATTAAAGCCGGAGACACTTTAGAATCGGTAAGCCAGGTGGCCACTGCCGATATGCTTTTCACTCTTAATAAAACCAATGAAAATGCAGCTTTACTTACTTCAGATTTGTTGAAGATCACCAACGCTATCAATGCGGGTGAAGGGGTGCTGGGTCATTTGCTTAAAGATTCTCTAATGGCCAACAATCTTCAGCAAAGTCTTGTGAACATTAATAAAAGTAGCCAATCGGCTTCAATTACGCTTTCCAGGCTTCAGCAATTAAGTCAAAAAATAGAATATAACGAAAACAGCATCGCTGCAACTTTACTCTCTGATAGCAGCGCTGCAATACAAATAAAAAATTTACTGGAGAACCTTGAAAATTCTTCTGAAAATATTGAAGCCTTAAGTGAAAACTTAAAAGATTACAGCCGGGAAATTAAGGAAGCCCGCGGCGGAATTAATTATGTGGTTAAGGATAGTGTATTTGTTGAAAATCTAGATATGAGCATAAAGAATATAGAAGCGGCTACCAGAAAATTTGAAGAGAATATGGAAGCCTTAAAGCATAACTTCCTATTCAGAGGTTATTTTAGAAGATTGGAGCGGCAGCAGGAAAAAGAGAAGGCCAGGATTCAGGACTCAAATCAAAATTGAGCAATATCATACTTTAAGCAGTAGACTTGATTTAATTTTATTTAAAACTCTGAAAATGAAAAAATTAATCTACACTACCGATTTTTCAAAAAATTCGGTAGCAGCTTTAAACTACGCTGCCGGGCTAAGCAAATTGCTGGATGCCGAACTTATCGTGCTTCATATTGCAGAGAAAGTAGAAAAGGAGAATGAAAAGGCTTATTTGCTTCAAAAACATAAAGATCTGGAAGCCTTCACCAGCCTGCACCTTGAAAGTTCTCAGGATGATTTAGATATTAGCTGGGCAGTGCGAATGGGAAATCCGAAAAAGCAAATTTCCGGCTTTATAAAAGATTTGAAATTTGATCTGCTCATAATGGGAACGGCAGGTCTGGGAGCCGTAGAACGCTTCTTTTTAGGCAGTACAGTGAGGACTTTGATGACAAACTCTACCGTGCCGGTTTTGGTCGTTCCCCCCAATTATCAATATAAACATCCAACTAATTTATTATACGCTTCAGATTATGAGCAGGAAGATATCTTCCACATTGGGAAATTGATTCAGCTCTTTAAACCCGAGCCTGTTAAAATCGTGGTGGTGCACATTTCCAATGAAGATGAGTTAATGATCAAAAATCTCCTGGGATGGTTTAAGCAAAGCCTTCAGGAGAAAATAAAATACGAGCACCTGGATTTCTCGGTTATATTTTCTGAAGATAGGCTTAAAGGCCTGCAAACTGTAATTAAGCGAAATTCGGCAGATTTAGTGGTGATACTTGAAAGAGCACCCCGGCCGGAACGCAGCGGCATTTTTTACAATGATTTAGTGCAGGAGTTGCAATCAAAAATAAAAATCCCGGTGCTTAGCTATAACGAAACCTATTAAGGATGAAACTGGAACATTTGGAAGAACGGGTAAATGAATATAATAACTCGATCCAAAATTTATTGGATAAGCGTTTGTTATGGCAGCGAGAAACCAAAAATCTTATTTTGAATACACTTCATCGGGTGGTAAAAACCTATCCTATTGGTTGGAAAGTGCAGCATCTAAACTGGATTCATGCTACCGAAGCGGTCAACATAACCTTTGAAAGCTTTCCTGAAAAATTTGCCGATAAAAGCGCTCAATTACCGGCTTTTAATCTCTTACCCGGTGGTGCGCTTATTTTTTCCCAATTATACAATGGTGATATAGATATAATAGTAGTTTTTCCTTTAACCGACAATTGGATGCCGGCAGATAAAGACATTGTGGAACTTGGCATCTATAGTCCTTCTGAAATTACCGAAAGTTTAATTCTGGAAAAAGTTGGTGAGTTTATAAAAGAATTTATAAAATGGGAAATACCCACGCCCCGGTCAAAACCCGGCTATAAAAGCTATGATATAATTCCTCCCGGCCCTTAAATATTTGCCAGGCGCCATCTTTTATGATCGGGCAGGCGTTTAATGACCTGCCTGGCTTCTTCGAGACTAATTTCTTCATGTAATTCGGCTTTTTCCAGTAATTCAACCTCCAGCTCATGTAAGGTTAAGGCAGGCCTGGTAAACTCACCGTTTTTAAAGCAATTGAAGCAATAGTCTTCGTTAAGACTATGATCCCGCATAGTACCGCTAAAATCGGGTGTAAAGTTATGGCCACAGCTTTGGCAAATTAGGCTTTGCATAATTTAGGATTTAAGGATCGCTTTTAATTTGGAAAGCATAATCACTTCAGATTTATTCTTTCCTGCAAAGGCCGCAGCAATGGCATCGGCGGTTTTCCAGGTGAGCTTTTTAATCTCTGCGGAAAACAGGTTTTCGTGCCGGGCTTTAAAGTCTTTAAAATCCTGGAAGGCATCTGCGGCTTCAGGTGGATTTTCCATCAACAAATCGAACATAATTTCAATTTGGTAAGCTGCATCGGTACCAAATTCGTCTTCTAAATCATCGACTTTCAACCATTCTTTTTGAACAAAATCTTTTAAAGCTTTGATTTCTGCAGAATTAATGTTTTTATCGGCTGCGGCTATGGCATAAAATAGCTTTCCGAGGTTTGTATAGAGTCGATCTATACTATAACTATGGGTAGTTTTCATAGGTTTAATTTTCCGGGGTTAGTAAGAATTAAATTTGACTCATAAGCAGTTTATAACCGATTAAATTAGGAAGATTAAGCTTTACCAGGTATGATAAATATCAGTTTCAGTATAACATTTTATTTAATCCCGAACCACAAAAAAGCATTGATAACCAGTAAATACAGGTGATTTGAGAGTTAAATTTTCAGAAAATGAAAATCCTGATTTTTATCATTTATTTTAAAAAATACTGAGTATATTTAGGTACAAATTCCCCCCTCTCTTCAGGATCAGGGAATGCCCAAACTACCTCCCCCCGACTTTTGATATGTGTGTTATCAACACCCCTATGGGGTTTAATTTCAGTGTATATGAAAAAGGTTTTGCTGATAGAAGACGATAAAACCTTGCGTGAAAACACCAGGGAAATTCTGGAACTTGAATCATACGAGGTTCAGGTGGCTTCGAATGGGAAAGAAGGTTTGGAGAGCATCTTTAGAGATCCGCCAGATATCATTGTATGTGATATTCTAATGCCAATTATGGATGGTTACGAGGTTTTTAAGGCCTTGCGGCATAATAAGCACTTCGATAAGATTCCCTTCGTTTTTCTTTCGGCCAGGGCAGAAATTGAGGATATTCGAAAAGGAATGAACCTGGGAGCCGATGATTATATCACCAAACCTTTTAAAGAAGAAGATCTCTTGAATACCATTAAAAGCCGCCTGGCCCGATACCAGCTTTTATCTGAAAACGAAACCAGTGGTGAGGAGCCGATACTTACCGACCTCGAAGAACTTCGAAATTATTTTTTGCAGAAGGGAGAATTTTTCAAAGTCTTCAAAAATGAGATCATATACAAAGAGCGTAAAAACGCGAGCTTTGTATATTATGTGGAAATAGGCCTGGTAAAAACCCATCGAATGGATGAATATGGAAAAGAATTGATTACCAGCATTAGTAAAAAAAACGATTTTTTTGGGTTTTATTACTTCCGCAATCTATCTCAATATCCTGAAACTGCCACTGCCTTACAGGCTACCAATCTCTATAGATTGAGCAGTTTGAACTTTCAGGAACTATTGCAGCAAAACCATAGGTTAACGCTGGATCTCGCACAAATGCTTAGCGATAAATTATCGGCATTAAAGACAAATCTTCTGGAAATGGCTTATGCATCGGTCTTAAAAAAAACCACCAATACCATCCTGCAATTTGCTGAAATTATGAAAGATAATGCCCAGGAAGGAATTCGTATTTCTCGCACCGATTTGGCCAGCGTGGCAGGAATTTCTACTGAAAGTTTTATAAGAAGTCTTAGCAGTTTAAAAAAAGAAGGTCTTATTGATATTGAAGGCAGGAACATTAAAATCCTTGACTTACAGAAATTACACAGCATCAAATAAGCTGTAATTCAAACAGTTAAATATTTCTTAAAAAGAAAAACATTGATATTTGTCATCCTTTTCGGGAATTTTTGGATGTACTTTTATAATCAGAATAAAAAATATATTTGATTTTTAAGTACATTCTTGGAGTTAAGAATCAAATTGAGAAGATATCAAAGGTATTTGCAACCTGATATACATATTTTACTGAGTGTAAGATCACTGATATCAATTAAAGTGTTAGTAAGTAAACTTAATATCTTCTTAGGAAACAGGAGGCAATGGTCTCCTGTTTCTGTTTTTACCGCCCAAAACCAACTCCATTTTTTAAGCTTCAAAACATTTAACATCAGCCAATTAGCATTCTGATTTTTATCATTTTAATCTCTTTTTTTCCAGGTTAATTTTAGCTGAAAATTTTTATTAACCATAAATAATATAAATTATGTCACTCATTAAATCAGGCAAAAGCCGCAGCCCAATTTCCAGGTCTAACTGGATGGAAAATGACCCTTTCTTTTCAGATTTAATGGATACCCGTAAAGGTATTTTTAACCTGAATCGAATATTTAACGGTGATTTTGATACAGATTTCACTCCGGCTATGAATATTAAAGACCGGGGAAACGAGTATGAAATAGAACTTGCAGCCCCGGGCCTAAGTAAAGATGATTTTAAAATCTCTATAGACAACGGGATGTTGCACATTTCGGTCGAAAAAGAAGAAAGCAGCGAGGAGAAAAAAGAAGGTTATCTTAGAAAGGAGTTTAGTTATAATTCCTTTTCCCGCAGTTTAACTTTACCAGATAGCATAGACGAAGAGAAAGATGTAAAGGCTCAATACCGCGATGGAGTTTTAAAACTGGAGCTTATGAAGAAAGATGGGGCCAGACAAAAAAAGTCGAAATCTATTAAGGTTTCTTAAAAAAGAGGGCTGCTAATGCAGCCCTCTTTTTTATTCAACTTTATGTACTTCCCAGCGCTTATCTGGGTTTCTAACCGCAATCAAATTCTCTGATAGCCTTCGCGCCAAAATTTCAGGGGCCTCCCTTAATTTCTTTGGAGATACCGAGACTGGAAAGGGTCCTGCCAAATACTGTACTACCTCGCCTGTTTTGTCGATAAGTACCACATCGTATTTATAAGAAACAATTCGCTTATCCAGCACGTCATTTCTACCCAACTCCCTGCCTTCAACTTTAATTGCCAGGGCTTTGCCATTTTTAAATCCGGAAACATTAAGAAAATCGGCTTCGATTACGGTATTGTCCTTAGCATCTATAAACCCGTACCAGGGAATTCCATTTTTCATTTTCCTGATAATAGCCAGGCCATCGGTCATCAAAGGATTTTTCTGCGAGGCCACCCCCAAATCGGTGCGTTCTGAAGCTTTTTCATTATAGATTAAATCATCACGAAAATCAACACTTAGGTTTCCCAGGCTATCCAAAAAAGCCCATTGGTTGCCTTTTTTCACAGCGGCATAGCTATTATAGAAATTACCTACAAAATCGGCATCCTGTAAAACCTGCCCACTTAGCAGGGCCGGCATAAGGAAGCTCATCAAATAAATGTATATAGTTTTCATATCGATAGGAATTAATACTTAAAAATAGCAAGCAAAATCCCGAAAAAATATGATAATGGTCAATCTACCTCTGCCTACTTAAAACAATGTAATCCCTCGGCGATCAAATCATTACTGATTAAAGTCATAGTTTCCAGCCTAAAGCTGCTGTAATTTTATCCTACAAATAAGCCGTTATGAGAAAGATAGTTTTACCCACCGATTTTTCAGAAAATTCCTTACAGGCACTTAAATATGCTGTGGAATTATTTAAACACGAAACCAGTGAAATCTATCTGCTTCATACTTTCGCCGATGAGGTTTATGCGGAAGAAAAAAATCTAAGCAGGGAGTTATTTGATGAACTTAAAATTAAAGTGCAAACCAAAGCCAACAATTCTCTTGATGAATTTGAAGCCAAAATTAAAGACTATTCTCCTAACCCCAGGCATAAGTTTATAAAGCTTTCCATTTTTGGATCCCTGGTAGATGAGGTTAACGATTTGATTAATCGCGAAAATGCCGATATCACCGTTATGGGAACCCGTGGCTGTACCAATAATCGCAGTTTGAGCTTTGGAAGTAATACCCTAATGGTATTGAAATACGTTCAATGCCCGGTTCTGGCCATTCCCGTGGGAACTCCGTTGGAGATGCCCCGCCGTATACTCTTTCCCACCAACTATATTATCCCCTATCAAAAAAGAGAGTTAAAGCTGGTAGCTTGTATGGCTCAAACCTATAGGGCAAGCATACATATGCTATATATTTCAAAATTCCCACTGGAATCTTACAGGCAAAAAGACAATCAAATCATTCTAAAAGAGCAGTTTGTTAACCTGAATTTT
This sequence comes from Salegentibacter haimaensis, assembly GCF_054121495.1. Classification (NCBI taxonomy): domain Bacteria; kingdom Pseudomonadati; phylum Bacteroidota; class Flavobacteriia; order Flavobacteriales; family Flavobacteriaceae; genus Salegentibacter; species Salegentibacter haimaensis. The sequence goes on along the minus strand of NZ_JBSYGH010000004.1, from coordinate 114,693 downwards.
CAATTTCATCAAATCGATGCGCCCGATAAAACCCAGGCCATTCTGGATTATATAGATACTGAAAAAATTGATTTGCTCATCATGGTAAACGGCAGGCATACCTACTTAGAAGATATACTTTTTCACTCTACTATAGATCGAATTGGGCTTGAACCTAAAATTCCGTTTTTGGTGTTGCAAAATTATAACCGGGAAATTTTATAAAATTAACTAACATGAAAAAGATTCTTCTACCCACCGATTTTTCTTCGAATTCCTACCAGGCTATGACCTACGCGGTAAGGTTATTTAAAAATGAAGATTGTAAGTTTTATCTCCTAAACACCTTTACTCCCGTGCTCTATGACACCGAGTATTTGTTATATAATTCTACCCAGCCCGATTTGGAAGAAATGTACCGGGAAAACTCCAGGCGAGGGCTCAACCGGATGCTTACCAAATTGAAGAAAAACGAAAAAAATTCCAAACACAGCTACGAGATCATTTCATCCTTTAATTTGCTGATAGATGAGATCAAAGAGCAGATAAAAGAAAAAAATATAGATCTTGTGGTTATGGGTACCCAGGGAGCTACCGGCGCCCGTGAGATCCTCATCGGGACCAACACTGTACAGGCGATGAAAAAAGTGAAATGCCCGCTTCTGGCAGTGCCCTCTGAGGTAGATTTTAAAAATCCGACGAAAATTTTATTTCCTACAGATTACGGCATCGATTACACTAAAGATCAACTTGAATTATTAAAATTTATAGCTCTGGAGCATAAAGCTACCATCCAGATTCTCCATATTTATCTGGGAGAGACCCTAAATGCAATCCAGGAAGAAAACAAGAAGAAATTAAGTTCGGTCTTGCAGGAGGTGCCACACAGGTTTTTTAGTGTTGAAAAAAACAGCCTAACTCAGGGGATTTACGACTTTCAGAAGGAATCAGATGCAGATTTTCTTGTAATGATCAATAACAAGCATTCCTTTTTTGAAAACCTCTTATTCAGACCCGTGGTAAATCGCATCGGATTTCATATCAAAGTTCCCTTTTTGGTAATTCCTTCGGGAAAATATACAGCCTGATCATGAAAAATATTCTCCTCCCAACCGACTTTTCAGCGAATAGCCTTAATGCTATCAAATATGCTATAAAAATCTACGAACAGGAAAGCTGCAATTTTTATTTGCTGCACGCATTTCAACCGGTATATTTCACTACAGAAAGCCTTATGGTACCCGAGCCGGGCGAACCTGCCTATGATGAAGCTCTGCAGGAAGCCGAAGAGCAAATAACCGATCTAATTTTGGAGCTAAATCAGCAAAACCCGAATTCGAAACATCATTTCAAGCCAATCATCACCTATAACAGTGTAACCGAAGCCATAGAGGCTAGCCTGGAGAAACGTTATTATGATATGATCGTTATGGGAACCCGCGGTGAAAATGATCCTGAAAACCGAATTCTAGGCAGCAATACCTTAGCTGTTTTAGATAGGATAAGATCCTGTCCCGTGCTTATGGTACCCGAACCCCTGGCGCATCTCGATGAACCAAAAAATGAAATTGTACTTGCCACAAATTATAGAATCGGTCTATCAAAATTGCATATGAACCTTATTAAAGAATTTGCAAGTCATTTAAACGGAAGCATTCGTGTATTGCATATTCAGGAAAAAGAGCAACTTTCTGAAGCTCAGGAACACAACAAAGAAATAATTCAGGAAATGCTGGATGATAGCAGTCATAGTTTTCATACCTTAACCAATATCCCTGTTGCCAAAGGAATTCAAAGTTTTATCGAAAGTCGGCGCTCCCAGGTTTTGGTCTTAACCAATAACAAACCCGGATTTTTCAAAAAACTGTTTTCTGTAAGCCTATTGAAGAAATTGGGCAAAAGGCCACAAATTCCTATTCTGGTGTTACCCCTACCGGAATAATTTGAAAATTTATTTAACTTCCTTGATATGCATAAAGACCAGATAAATATTAAAAAAGCATCGGGTAGAAAGGTGCGTTTCTCTGCAGAGAAAGTTGCAGCCTCATTACGCAGGTCTGGTGCCGACCAGGAAACCATAAACCATATTCTTCAGGCTATTTCTTCGGAATTATACGAGGGAATAAGTACTAAAGAAATTTATAACCGGGCTTTTCAAATGTTGAAAAACAGAAGCAATTTATTAGCTTCAAAATACAAGCTGAAAAAGGCAATTTTCGAGTTGGGGCCCACAGGTTTTCCTTTTGAAAAATTCATTGGCGCCATCCTGTTTCATAGCGGGTACCAGGTAGATGTTGGAGTGAAATTCCAGGGAAAATGTGTATCTCACGAGGTAGATGTGCACGCCACCAGGGACGGTGAAGACATTTTAATGGAATGTAAATTCCATAGTCTGCAGGGAAAATTCAGCGATGTGAAAGTGCCTTTGTATATTCATTCCAGGTTTAGGGATATCGAAGAGTTTTATAACGAAAAGCCTTCAGAAACATTTAAATTCAAAGAAGGTTGGGTAGCCACAAATACCAGATTTAGCGCCGATGCAAGAAAATATGCCAATTGTGTGGGCCTTAAGTTACTGAGCTGGGATCTACCAAAAGGAAAGGCTTTAAAAGACAAAATAGACCAAATTGGTTTATTTCCCATCACTGTTTCCTCTTTATTAAATTCACGGGAAAAACAGTTTTTATTAAGTCGGGATGTGGTCTTATGCCGGGAACTTTTAAACGATGATTTTTACCTGGACCATCTGGGAATTTCTGAAAAGCGTAAAGCCCGAATCCTTAGCGAAATGGAAAATCTTTGTAAAATTTAAAAATGGAAGCGAAAGTGCATTTTTTTGGTGCTGCAGGCACAGTAACAGGCTCAAAATTCCTTTTAGAATTACCCGGAATAAACATCCTAATAGATTGCGGGGTTTTTCAGGGATTAAAAGAATTAAGACTGGAAAACTGGAAAGATTTGCCGTTTCCTGCGTCTCAAATCGATTTGGTTTTGCTCACTCACGGGCATCTGGATCATTGTGGCTATCTGCCAAGATTGGTTAAGCAGGGTTTCAAAGGTCAAATTAGAGGTACCTCTCCAAGCCTGGCGGTCGCCGGAGTGATCCTTGAGGATAGTGCAAAAATTCACGAAGAGGAAGCCGAAAGAGCCAATGCCGAAAGCTATACCAAACACGACCCTGCCCTGCCATATTTCACTCTGGAAGAAGCCGAAAATAGTATGCGCCTCTTTAAAAGTATAGAACCTGAGACCTGGTATGAGGCCTCCCCAGAAGTAAAATACAGATTCAGGGAAAATGGTCATATTATAGGCGCCTGCTTTATAGAGATCAAAGTTAAAGGCAAAATTTTAGTTTTCTCAGGTGATATTGGCCGCCAGGACGACCTCCTTTTACCTGTGCCCAAAAATCCCGAATGGGCCGATTATCTATTTCTTGAAAGCACTTACGGAGACCGGTTACATCCTAAAGAAAATCTGGAGAAAATATTTTCTGAAGCGATTACTAAATGTCTTGAGAACGACGGCAGTCTTATCATTCCCAGTTTTGCGGTAGAACGCCTGCAAGCTTTGATGCACCTCATCTGGCATTTAAGCAAGCAGAATAAAATTCCAAATATTCCGGTGTTTGTAGATAGTCCTATGGGGAACGCGGTTTTGGAGATTTTTTCAAATTATCCTGCCTGGCATAAATTGAGTTCAGAAGATTTCAGAAATATGAAAAAGAGGTTTAATATCATCACCTCTTATGCCGATACCTGGAAGACCATAGATAATCCAAGGCCTAAGATTATCATTGCAGGAAGCGGAATGGTTTCCGGCGGGCGGGTACTCACCTATTTAAGGTATTATATTTCCAAACCTGAAACCCAGGTAATGTTGGTTGGATTTCAGGCTGAAGGCACCCGGGGAAGACAACTCCAGGAAGGGGCTCACGAAATAAAAATCTTCGGAAAATATTGTGAGGTAAAAGCCAGTATTCTTCAAATTCATAGCCTCTCGGCTCACGCCGACCAGGAAGAATTATTACAATGGATAAAACCGATAAAAAACATCCCCGAACAAACTTTCCTTATTCACGGCGAACCTATGGCCAGTGATGTCTTAAGAGTGAAGATTAAAGATACTCTAAAATGGCCAGTGACCATCCCCGGGCTCAATGAGGTTTACAAACTTCAGCTTTAAATAAATGAGTTTCAAATAGCTGATTTTTATCATTTTAAAGGAGCTTTTTTCAGCATAAATTTAGATTTAATTTTAACGTGATGTCGGCTTCTTCAAAACCCAAATTTTCGGCTAATGAGCAAAGCATTCAGGAACTTCAGCAACAAAATGATTGGTGGATAGAGCAATTATTTTTTAAGGCTGATGAAGTTTACTTCCTGGAACATTATTTATCTGCCGATATCTTTCGGGATGGTATTCCCAATTTGTTTGAAAAACTGGAACTTTTCAAGTTAAAGCTGGAAAGCTTACGCCTTGAAATGCTCGATCTAAATAAGGAAACCCATAATCATCGTTTTAATCTCGAAGGAATGCTGGAGTGTGATGATGTGAGTTGTGACAGTTTCTATCACGAAGAGCATTTGAACCTCGAAAAACGGGTAAATTCATTTCTCAATAGGTTCAGAGAATTCCGGTCAGAGGTGTTTAATTATAGCGCTGCCAGTCTAAAAACCAGGAATTAACGATGAAACCAAAGCCATCTTTTAAATATATAGAATGGAAAAGTGCAGAAGAAATGCATTATTCCAGTTTGCAATGGTTATCAGAATTAAATTTCATCAAAGATGAACATATCTTTTTTCAGGATATGCTCAAGGAATATACCCTGCCCATTATTGAGTCTAAACTTTTTCCGCAGGTAAAAGCTCAAATCCTGGCGCTGCAAAATTCGGAAACAGAACTTTTTGAACTGCATAAACAGGTAACCGAACATCGAAATGGACTCAAAATAATGGTAGACGGAATTGACCAGCCGGCCGAGGAAAAAACATATAAGCAGGAACACCGCGAATTATTGAATCGATTTAATTCGTTCACAGAAAAATTTCATCATTTAAAGCAAGAGATTTTTAAAAATGTAAGCCTGGCGCTTAAAAAACAAAAACGATTGTTGAATTGATGCTGTTGAGTTTTTTACGAGCACCCCGGGCTGGTTTGTATCCGGGGTGCATTTGTTTTAGCGCAGCCTTAATCAACGAAAACCTTTTCGTTACAAATAGTCGCATTTTTCTGCCATTATTGCAGTATTGGTTTTTTAAAATTTCGACTGCAGAGAATTTTTATTTTCCGTATTTCGGAAGGCTAATTTGATAGAGATTTCTTCCTTAAGATAAGCTTAACAATTTATTGGAAACTTCAGGATTATAGGAATAATCTACTGTAAATCAATTGTATTCAAGCCCTGCCAATGTTTCTATTTTTTAAATTTCACCAAAATTTTTTCAGGTTTAACCTTCTCTTAAATATCTCTCAATCATTTTTATTTTAAATTACTGGTGAAAGCTCAAATATAAATTTTGCTTTACCCAGCCTCGCATGGTATTTGTGCCATAGTGGGTGAACAAAATTGATATAAATCTAAACAACCAAAACAATAAAAATGAAAGTATTAGTTATTGGAGCAGGAAATATGGGATTAACCTATGCTGAAGGTATGGCAAAATCGAGCCTGTTAAATCGGAGAAATCTTATGATTTTCGATAAATCGGCCGAGGTAATTACCACTTTAAGCAAGGTAGATCATTTCGATGTATACGATAATATAGAGGATTGTTTACCGCAGGCCGATGTGGTCTTTCTAGCAGTTAAGCCCTACCACTGCGACAGTCTATTTGAAGAGATCAAAGATATGGTTAATGACCAGCAAATATTTGTATCCTTAATGGCTGGAGTTACCATCGAAAAGATTCAACAAGGCCTTGGGGTTAAAAAAGTGGTTCGCTCAATGCCTAACCTACCAGCACAGGTGGGAAAAGGTGTAACTTCATATACCGAAGCTGCCGAAATATCGAGGGTAGAATTATTAATGGTGAGAAACCTGCTCGATACAACCGGGGCTTCAATTCACGTAGAGTCAGAAAAATTTATTGATGCTTCTACCGGAATCTCTGGTAGTGGGCCGGCTTATGTATTTTATTTTATGCAATCTATGCTGGAAGCCGCGTTGAAAATGGGCTTTTCCAAAAACGATTCAAAAGTCCTGGTAAGCCAAACCTTTGAAGGAGCGGTAAAACTATTTAATGAATCTGATCTTTCTCCCACCACCTGGATGGAGCGGGTAGCTTCTAAAGGAGGAACCACCCGGGCTGCATTGGATTCTATGAATGATAACAATGTAAAAGAACTAATTAAGGATGCAGCCTATGCGGCTTTTGACCGTGCTGTGGAATTGGGAAAAGAAGAAGCATAAACAAGTATTTTCAAAACCTATAAAATGGAAAAAAAGAGAATAGTAGTTAAGGTTGGTACGAATGTAATGACCAACAAGGACAATAGAATTTTACAACCCGTATTAAAAAGTCTTGTTCAGCAAATAGCAACTTTATATGAAGAAGACGTAATGGTTGTATTGGTATCATCTGGATCGGCTATCGCCGGGAAGGAAATTCTAGGCGATGTAAATATCGAAGATCCCTCCAAACGCCGGCAGGTTTTCTCTTCGGTGGGGCAACCCCGAATGATGAGACATTACTACAGTTTGTTTCACGACTACGGAATGCGCTGTGCCCAGGTGTTAGCCACCAAGAGGGACTTTAGCCCGGGAATTCACCGGGAAAATATGATTAACTGTTATGAGTCTCTACTAAGCGAAGGAATTATTCCTATTGCTAATGAAGATGACGCGGTGTCGGTAACTATGTCTATGTTCTCAGATAATGATGAGCTGGCGAGTTTGGTTGCTGAATTGATCCAGGCCGATGCTCTTATTATTTTAAGTGATACCGACGGGCTTTACACCGGCCACCCCGATCACGAGGATTCTGAAAAAATCAACAAGGTACAGATAGACCAGAATGTTGAAAAATATGTACAGGAATCTGATAAAGGTGAAGGTGAAGGCCGAGGCGGAATGGAGTCTAAATTAAAGATCGCCAAAGGTACCGCCGCCAAGAATATCACTACCTATATCGCAAACGGAAAAAGAGAAAATGTAATACTTGATATCGTAGCCGGAAAACCGGTGGGTACCAAGTTTACACCTTAATTCAAAATAAAAAATTAGAAAAATGAAACTTTTAGATAGTAAGAAAAAAAATGATGTACTTCAGTCTATGATGGATATCCTGGACCGAAGAAGAAGAGATATCATTAAAGCCAATAAAAAAGACCTGGAAGCTTTTGGAGATGGAGACCAGGCGATGTACGATAGATTGGTGGTTGATGAAAACAAGGTTGACGCTATGATCCAGTCGGTTCGTGAGGTTAAAGACCAGGAAGATCCTGTGGGTCAAACCATAGAACACAGAAGACTGGACTCAGGCCTTGACATTACCAATAAAACAGCGCCATTTGGTACGATAATGATCATTTATGAAAGTCGTCCAGATGTTACCATCGAAGCTGCCGTACTGGCTTTTAAAGCCAATAACAAGATTTATCTTAAAGGCGGAAAGGAAGCCAATAATTCGAATAAAATTTTGGTAGAATGCTGGCACGAAGCCTTAAAAGAAAACGGCCTGGAAACCGGCTGGATTGAACTGCTTCAGTTAAACCGAACCGAAACCCAGGAGTTCCTTAAAAATCCGCCAGAGCATATAGACCTTATCGTGCCTCGAGGAGGAGAACGCCTAATCGCTTTTGTTAAGGAACACGCGGCAGGAGCAGTTCTTGTGAGTGGTAGAGGAAATAATTTCCTTTATGTAACCAAAAACGCCGATTTTGAAACGGCTAAGAAGGTAATGCTCAACGCAAAAACCGATAAGATTTCAGGTTGTAATGCGCTTGATAAAGTGCTTATCGATAAAAACCTTCCCGATTTTGAAAACAAGGTGAAAGAACTTCAGCAATTATTCAAGGAGAATAAAGTAAAAATGCTGGTAGATGATGAAATTGGTAAAATTATCGATGAAGATAAAATCCCTTCAGAAGATACCTGGTATGAAGAATTCCTGGCAATGCAAATCGTTTTATCTGCTATAGACGGTTTAGACCAGGCGATAGATAAAATCAACAAATACTCGGGTGGACATTCGGCCAGTATTATTACAAAAGACAAAGATGAAGCTCTTAAGTTCATGGAACAGGTAGATAGTGCAGCTGTGTACCATAACGCTTCCACCCGCTTTACAGATGGTGGGCAAATGGGAGTGGGTGCCGAGCTGGCCATTAGTACCGATAAACTCCACCACCGTGGCCCGCTGGGATTAAAGCAGCTGGTTACCAATAAATATTATGTGTTGGGTGAAGGCCACATCAGGGAATAAATTCCTGATTAAAACCATAAAAAAAGGTGTCCTGAAAAATCGGGACACCTTTTTTATTTTAAGGAATTTATATACTTAGATTTTCAGCAATTTTAATGGTTTTCAATTTTTAGCAATAATAAATTTGTAACAAAACTCACTGATACCCGTCCTATACCCAGAAAAGATTATTTTTATCAAATGAAAAGAACCCTGCTTGCCCTGGCGGCAATATGTAGCCTCTATGCCTGTAAAACTCCTCAAAGCATTACCGAAACCAGGCAGCCGGTAGTCACCTCGATAGACCTTATTAACGTTGTTGATGATAAAGTAAAGGTTGAAGTAGACCCCGATCGCTTTACCCGGGACACCACCAGGTTTTTTATTCCGAGAACCGTGCCGGGAACTTATTCTATTGATAATTACGGGAAATTTATCGAAGATTTTAAAGCTTTTGATTACGATGGGAATGAACTTTCATTTGAAAAAACCGATGATAACACCTGGCTTATCCCTAACGCAACAAACCTTGATAAAGTAACCTACTGGGTTAATGACTCGTTTGATATAGAAGGCGAAGAAGGTGTTTTTTCTCCCAGCGGAACCAATATTGAAGCTGGTGAAAACTTTATGCTGAACCTGCACAGCTTTGTAGGCTATTTTGAAAAACAAAAAGAAGAAGCTTATGCGCTTCGAATCAGCAGGCCAGAGAATCTCATTCCCGGCACTGCCCTATCGAACACTTCAACAGCACTCGACGCCGGAAAAAGAGATGATTTTATGTTAAGCCGGTATTTTGAGGTTATAGATAACCCTATAATGTATGCTACTCCCGATACCAGCAGTTTTATGGTAGGCAATATGAAGGTGCTTTTGAATGTGTATTCTCCCAATAAGGTATATACTTCAGAAGATATAAAACCCGGAATCGAAGAAATGATTTCGGCGCAAAAACGATTTTTAGGAGAAATCGACAATACCGGGAAATACGCCATTTTATTGTATCTGAGCGACCAACAGAAACCCGATGCCCGTGGCTTCGGTGCCCTGGAACATCATACCTCAACTGTTGTGGTACTTCCCGAAGCTATGCAGGCCGAACAGCTTCAGCAAACGATGACCGATGTGGTGTCTCATGAATTTTTCCATATTCTTACCCCTTTGAATGTACATTCCGAAGAGATCCGATATTTCGATTATAATGAGCCCAAAATGTCCCGCCATTTATGGATGTATGAAGGCGTAACCGAATATTTTGCCAATCTTTTCCAGGTGAATCAGGATTTGATTAGCAACCAGGATTTTTACGATCGCATAGCCGATAAAATGGCTACCGCCGCAAATTTTGATGATACTATGTCTTTTACTTTAATGAGCCAGAATATCCTGGAAGATGAGTACAAAGACAGTTATTATAATGTATATATGAAAGGGGCGCTCATTGGAATGGCCCTGGATATTAGGCTTAGAGAGCTAAGCAAGGGAGATTACGGTGTTCTTGATCTTATGAAAGAACTGGGCAGTAAATATGGCCAGGATCGTGCGTTTAAAGATGAAGACTTATTTGATGACATTGTAACACTGACCTTTCCCGAAATCAGAGATTTTCTGGAAACCTATGTGAGCGGTACTACGCCAATTCCCTATGGTGAATTTTTTGCCAAGGTTGGTCTTGAAGAAAGTGAAAAAGAAGTAGAAAGCGGATATTTTATTCGCGGTAACACTCCCTTTATAGATGGTGACCCTGCTACGGGCCAGCTTTTCTTTAGAGAAAATATCCTAAATCATTCCTTCTTTGGCGGCCTTGGCGTTGAACCTGGAGATGTGATTGTATCGATTAATGAGGAAGAATATAATATTCAAAACGTTTACAATATGGTGATGCAAGCCGAAAGCTGGAAGGAAGGCGACGACTTTAAAATGCTTATTTTAAGAGATGGTGAAGAGCTTGAAATTTCAGGTGAAATCAGCAAACCTACTACCATAGAAAAAACTCTGGTTGAAAAAGAGCTTCCGGAAAATTCAGACGCAGTGCAACTGCGCAAAGCCTGGTTAAAAGGTTAATAGATTCTAACTAGTGCTTTAAGCGGCGGGGAAACCTGCCGCTTTTTTTATTTCGGGGTTTAGCACAATTCGTTTAAATTAGACCAGCCTAACCAAAAATATACTTTCTTGGAAATTCCTATTCTAAAAGACATTGTGATTGTACTGGGACTCTCAATTGGAATAATTCTCTTATTTCAGCGTATAAAAGTACCTTCTATTTTAGGATTTCTGCTTGCCGGGATCATTGCCGGTCCCTATGCCTTTAACCTTATTAGCTCCCAGCACGAAGTAGAATTGCTTTCTGAGATTGGAATAATTTTCCTGCTTTTTGTAATTGGAATTGAGCTTTCCTTAAAAGAATTACTAAGTATGAAAAGAAACGTAATTCTGGGAGGAGGGTTACAGGTTGGTGGCACCATTCTTATCACGGCTCTTTTGGCAAAGCTGTTCGGATTGGGATGGAGTGCAGCGGTATTTATGGGGTTTCTTTTTTCATTAAGCAGTACAGCCATCGTACTCAAATTGCTTCAGGAAAAAGGCGAAATCACCTCTCCTCACGGACGTATAAGTCTTGGCATCCTTATTTTTCAGGACATTATTGTAGTGCCTATGATGCTGTTAACTCCCTTACTGGCCGGGGATAGCGATGATATTATGGGAACCATTGGCATACTTCTGCTAAAAATTATAGGCCTGGGGGTGGTTATGTACGTATTAGCAAGGTTTATAATTCCCAAGGTTTTTAAAATGGTGATTAAAACCAAAAACCGGGAATTATTTATTCTAAGTGTGATCGTATTTTGCTTCGCCATTGCCTGGCTTACTTCATCTATTGGCTTATCACTGGCCCTGGGTGCTTTTTTTGCGGGATTAATCATTTCTGAATCTGAATATAGTCACCAGGCTACTGCCAATGTTCTGCCCTTTCGAGAAATTTTTATCAGCTTCTTTTTCGTGTCGGTGGGTTCTTTGCTCAACCTTAATTTCTTTTTTAATAACCTGGGCGTCATTTTATTACTGGTTATTGGGGTGATTTTATTAAAAATGATAGTCGTAGGGCTAACGGTAATCGCACTCGCATATCCTCCGCGAACTATTTTTCTTACGCTTTTCAGTCTGTTTCAGGTTGGGGAATTTTCTTTGTTATTATCGGGCGTAGGCCTGGAATACGACCTCATTCCGCAGAATATTTACCAGTACTTCCTGGCTATTTCGATATTGAGTATGGCCCTAACTCCATTTTTGATGCAGGCAGCGCCTAATTTCACCTATTTTCTTCTGAAGGCACCAATTCCTGGGCCTGTTAGAAAACGTCTCGAAAACCGCAAACGAAAAGAGGCCAAGGCAACTGCTACTGAAGAATTAATTCTAGAAGATCATTTGATTATCATAGGCTACGGAATTAACGGTGAAAACATCTCTAAAGCAGCCAGAAATGCTGAAATCCCTTATGTTATCGTAGACACCGACCCCGATGCTTTTAATAAGGCCAAACAAAAAAACGAACCTGTTGTTTTTGGGGATGCCTCCAATCCTTTAATTCTTCAACATTTACATGTACACGAAGCACGGGTGGTGGTAATAGCTATTTCAGACCCCGGTGCTACAAAAAAGATTATTGGGAATATTCGAAATTACACCCAAACCGCTTTCATTATTGTGAGAACCAGGTATGTAAGAGAGATCGAAGAAAATCTAAAATTAGGCGCCGACGAGGTTATACCCGAAGAATTTGAAACCTCCATAGAAATATTTACCAGGGTACTCAAGAAATACCTGGTGCCTTATAACGAAATTCAAAAATTTATCAATAATATCCGTTCGGCCGATTATGAGATGCTTACCACTTTAAAGGGTAAACCCCATAAACCCTCATTGCAACACCTGCACATTCCCAATAAGGAGATCGTGACGCTTATGGTTGAAAATTCCAACTCTCAAATCGTTGGTAAAACCATAGAAGAATCGGCTATTGGCAGGGAATACAGAGTTACTGTTCTCGCCATTAAACGGGATACTCAATATATTACTGAAGTTAACCCCCAAACCCGAATTGAACAGGGAGACCTGCTTTATCTTTTTGGTCACCCCACTAACATAAACCGCCTTAATAAATTATTAAGCTACGAAGGCCTCTCCTAAATTTTAAAATACTTAGGTTTTATTTTAATTTTTTGCTAAAAATAGCGATCTATGTAGCTCTATATTGGTGTTAATGGCTTAAATAGATATCTTTAACTAATCAACAACCTAAGCCAAATATATATGTCGGTATTACCAGACAACCTGCTTCGTTACCAGAAATTTATCGCTTTTATGCTGAAATACTGGAATAGCGATCTTTTTGAAAAAACGGCCTCCAGCGCCCTGAATGATGAAATGGGGGAAGAGGAAAAAGAGCAAAGCTTCGATCGCAGTCCTGAAGAATTGGTAGAAGACCTAAAAGAAATGGGGCCTACCTATATCAAGCTAGGTCAATTGCTTTCTACCCGGCCCGATTTATTGCCAGATGCCTACCTGGAAGCCCTGGCTACTCTTCAGGATGACGTTCCCCCGATCTCTTATGAAGAGGTGCATCGCATTGTTGAAGAAGAAATTGGCACCCGTATTTCTAAAGCCTTCGAAACCTTTAATGAAGAGCCCCTGGCCAGTGCATCAATTGGCCAGGTTCATACAGCCACTTTGCGATCGGGAAAACCCGTGGCGGTTAAAATTCAGCGTCCCGGAATACGAAAAAAATTCCTTGAAGACCTCGATACTCTTAAAGAACTGGCCGATCTTGCAGTAAAGCATACTCAAATTGCTAAAAAATACGCCTTCGATGATGTGCTCGCCGAATTAAGACGCATCCTCATTCAGGAACTCGATTATACCCGGGAAGCTCAAAACTTAAAAACCCTCGGCGAGAACCTGAAATCTTACAGGCATCTTATTGTTCCCCAACCGGTTTACGATTATTGTTCGTCTAAGGTTCTAACTATGGACTATATCGAGGGGCAAAAGGTGACTTCTATCTCGCCTCTCAAACAAATTGAGGTCGACTATCGCCCATTGGTAGATGAACTGGTAGAGGCATATTTGCAACAAATCATCAACGACGGCTTTGTACACGCCGATCCGCATCCCGGAAACATCCAATTCACTACTGAAGGGAAGATCGCACTTATCGACCTGGGAATGGTAGCCCGGTTCACCCCTAAAATGCAGGAGTACCTGCTGCAGTTGCTCATCGCCCTTAGTAACAATAATGGTGATGACACAGCACAGATCCTGCTGGATATGAGTCAAATTGGTGAGGAGGCCGATGTGAAACGATTTAAAAAAGCCATCAACGATATCGTGATGGATAGTGAACACAGCACGGCCAAGGATATGAAAACCGGAAGGCTATTAATTCAGCTAAACCGGCTTGCTGCCAACAACGGAATTCACCTTCCGGTAGAGGTAAACATTCTGGGTAAAATTCTTCTGAATATGGATCAAATCGTGGCCAGTCTCGATCCCGATTACGATTTGAGAAAAGCAATTCGCCGGCACGTCACCAAAATGATGGAATCGAAGATGTACGAAGAGTTGAAACCAGAGAATTTCTTTTCAGTTTTGCTGGAATCCAAGAAGCTGGCCGAGCATCTTCCCGAACGTTTAAATAAGATTTCAGAAAAACTGGCCAACGACAGTTTCAAAATGAAAATCGATGCCATAGACCAGCAACGTTTTACCGATGGTTTCCAAAAGGTGGCCAATAGAATTACGCTGGGATTGATCATCGCCGCGATGATTATTGGTGCTGCAATGCTAATGCAGGTGCCCACCAGCTTTATGATATTTGGTTACCCGGGTCTCGCTATCATATTCTTTTTGCTGGCAGCCATCGGCGGAATTCTGTTGAGTTATATTATCATAATTCACGATGAAAACCTGAACAATAAAAAATAAATTGAACGACAAATCTTTTAAAGAAACCCGCTTTTGCGGGTTTCGTCATTTCAGCGTATTTTGGGGCTTCATTAATTAAACCTAAACTTTTCGATGAAACAATTTTCCTTTTTAATCATCTGTATCTTATTCAGCCTAAATACCCGGGCTCAAAAAATTGAAATTCCTGTAGACACCAGTGTGGTTACCCAGCATTCGGTTAGAATCAAAGGTCAAAACATTAATTATACCGCCACCACGGGAATGCAGGCCCTTTGGGATGAAAACCAGGCCATAGCCAGTTTGCATTACACCTATTATAAAAGAAGTGGGATTAGCAATACCGAAAATCGCCCGCTGGTAATCTCTTTTAATGGCGGTCCCGGTTCTGCTTCGGTTTGGATGCATATTGCCTATACCGGCCCCAGGGTGCTGAAAATCGATGATGAAGGCTACCCCGTGCAACCCTACGGAATCAAGGAAAATCCACACTCAATTTTAGATATAGCCGATATTTTATACGTGAACCCTGTGAACACCGGATATTCACGCCCAATTCCCGATAAGGACGGAAAAGTGAATCGTGAAAAATTCTTCGGGGTGAATGCCGATATAAAATACCTTGCCGAATGGCTCAACACCTTTATGACCCGAAATAACCGCTGGTTATCTCCTAAATATCTTATCGGGGAAAGCTATGGAACCACCCGGGTTTCTGGCCTGGCCCTGGAATTGCAAAATTCACAATGGATGTATCTCAACGGGGTAATCCTGGTTTCGCCAACAGAAATTGGCATAGACCGCGATGGACCGGTAGAAATCGCCAACCGTTTGCCGTATTTCGCGGCAGCAGCCTGGTATCACAACGCACTCACGCAGGAATTACAAAACCGGGAATTAGAAGATTTGCTGGAAGAGGTAGAGGAATATTCTATCAATGAATTACTCCCGGTTCTTATAAAAGGCGGGTTTACAGATTCAGAAAAAAGAAAGCAAGCCGCAGAGAAAATGGCCCGGTATTCGGGAATTTCAGAAAAAGTGATTATGCAGCATAACCTGGAAGTACCAATTCGTTTTTTCTGGAAAGAATTGATGCGTGAAAATGGCGGCTATAGCGTGGGTCGACTTGACTCAAGATATTTAGGTCTCGATGCCAAAGAAGCCGGCGATTCCCCCGATTATAATGCTGAATTAACCAGTTGGCTGCATTCCTTCACTCCCGCGATTAATTACTACTTAAGAGAAGAATTGAACTTTAAGACCGATCTTAAATATTATATGTTCGGGCCGGTGCATCCCTGGGATCGCAGTCGCGATAATTCAGGGCCTAATTTAAGACAGGCTATGGCTCAAAATCCCAATTTACACGTAATGGTACAATCGGGATATTTTGATGGAGCGACCACCTATTTTAATGCAAAATACACAATGTGGCAACTGGATCCCAGCGGTAAGATGAAAGATCGCCTTAGTTTTAAAGGTTACGAAAGCGGGCATATGATGTACTTACGGGCTGAAGACCTTAAAAATGCCAATGACGATATTAGAGAATTTATCCAGAATTCCCTTCCGGAAGAAGGCGCCCCTGCGAAGTATTAAGTAGGGGTTGAAGTTATCGGTTAAATGAAAGAGGCTGTTAGAATTGA
This sequence comes from Salegentibacter haimaensis, assembly GCF_054121495.1. Taxonomy (NCBI): domain Bacteria; kingdom Pseudomonadati; phylum Bacteroidota; class Flavobacteriia; order Flavobacteriales; family Flavobacteriaceae; genus Salegentibacter; species Salegentibacter haimaensis. Next base: position 98,702 of record NZ_JBSYGH010000004.1, on the reverse strand, counting down.
CAGCCTCTTTCTTTTTATACTATTTCAGGATTTTAAAAAGCTTTTCAACTCTTCATAATCACTAATCGAAACTGCCTGCTTCTCTTTATCTAAAATTCCCTTGATCGAAGAGGGCATATCAGGGTATTTCCCAATAGCTTTTTTCACCGTTTCAGGAAATTTTACAGGATGAGCGGTTTCAATGAACAGTCCTTTATATTCTCTATTCTTTTTCAGAAATTTTTGCAATCCCAGGTAACCTACAGCACCGTGCGGGTCCAACATATACCCGGTTTGCTGGTGTACGATTTTCATACATTCCAGAGTTTGTGCATCAGAAAATGAATAAGAAGAAACTAACGATTTCAAACTATTAAATTCATTCTCAAATATTTCAAGAATACGCACAAAATTGCTGGGATCACCAATGTCCATCGCATTAGACAAAGTTTGCACGCTGCTTTTTGGGTGATATTCGCCGCTTTCCAAATACTTCGGAATAACATCATTGGCATTATTAGCCGCAATAAAATGAGAAATGGGCAAACCCATCTCCCGGGCCATCAGGCCGGCACAAATATTTCCGAAGTTTCCACTGGGAACCGAAATTGCGAGTTTTTTACCTGAATTTTTCACCTGCTGCCAGGCCAGAAAATAATAGAACATTTGAGGTAACCAGCGCGCCACATTTATAGAATTAGCCGAAGTCAATTGGCGCTCGCTCGTGATCTCTGCATCTAGAAAGGCTTTTTTAACCATCGCCTGGCAATCGTCAAAACTCCCATCTACTTCAAGTGCAGTTATATTTTTCCCCGCCGTAGTAAGCTGCTTTTCCTGGATTTCGCTCACTTTTCCCTTCGGGTATAAAATCACCACCTCTATACCCTCAACGCCAAGAAATCCGTGGGCTACGGCGCCCCCGGTATCGCCAGAAGTCGCTACCAGCACGGTTATCTTCCCGAGCTTATTTTTCTGAACAAAATAGCCCAGGCAACCCGCCATAAATGCAGCTCCCACATCTTTAAAGGCCAGGGTAGGCCCGTGAAAAAGCTCCAGAACACTTATTTGCTTTTCAATTTTTTTAACCGGAAACTCAAAACCCAGGCTGCGCTCAATAATTTTGGTAAGTTCAGCTTCCGGGATTTCATCTCCAACAAACTCGCGAATTACCTGCAGGGCGATTTCCGTTTTAGATAAACTATTGATTTTTTTAAAAAAATCATCTGGCAGCTTCGGAATTCTTTCCGGGAAATACAAGCCCCTATCGGGCGCCAAACCTTTAATTACCGCATTTTCAAAATTGCTGAAATGCGTTCTATCGTTTAAACTGTAATATCTCATGAAAGTATTCTTATTCCCTGTTGATTGATTGCTGAATAATGAAGCTCAAAGTCCAGCCCCGTTTTTGTATAAAATGAATCGATTTTTTGCTGAAGCTTTTTGGTTGCTTCTTCTCCCCTGCCCAAAATAAATACCGAAGGTCCCGAACCTGAAATTCCAAAACCAAGCGCTCCATTCTCAAGAGAAATCTTCTTTAATTCCTCAAAATGCGGAATCAAAATAGAGCGAACCGGTTCAATAATTCCATCTACCAAACTACGGCTCATAAGCTCGTAATTATTAGTGTAAAGCGCACTAACCAGCGCTGCAAGATTCCCCCATTGGCTTACGGCTTTTTGCAGGCTCACCTGTTGTTTTAAAATAGCCCGGGAATCTTTGGTTTTGATCTCGATTTGAGGATGCAAAACAAGCATTTTTAATTCTTCGGGTGCGGGCAGATTGATTACTTCTAAAGGTTCATAGCTACGAATCAAACTAAAACCTCCCAATAATGCGGGCGCCACATTATCGGCGTGAGCATTCCCGCTTGCCAGTTCTTCGCCTTTCATCGCAAATTCAACCAGTTCTGCTGCCGAAAATGGAGAATCCAGCAACTTATTAATGGCAAAAACAGCCCCGGCGGCGCTGGCAGCACTGCTTCCGAGTCCGCTGCCGGGTTTTATCTTTTTATAAATTTCGATATCAAAACCCTGTTTGCTTCCAAGTTTCTTCAGTAGAGCCTTTGCTGCAACACCGGCAACATTTTGGTCGGGATCGGTGGGCAGGTTTGCCCCTTCGATTCGGGTTATTCGCAGTTTATTCACAGAATTTTTCCGAAGAAGCATCTCATCGCCAACACTATCCAAACAGCAACCTAAAACATCGAAACCACAGGAAAGATTGGCAACCGTGGCCGGTGCGAAAATTTTTATTTCTTCCATCCTTTATTTTTTTCCTATTCTAATTACATCGGCAAAAATTCCCGAGGCGGTCACATCGGCCCCTGCTCCGGCACCTTTTACTATGAGTGGCTGCTCGGGATAGCGATCTGTAAAGAATAAAACAATGTTATCGCTCCCGCTTAAATTATAAAAAGGATGATCGGCCTGTACCTGCTGCAAACCTACTTTTGCCTTGCCATTACTGTATTCTGCCACATATTTAAGCTGAGCCTTTGCTACCCGGGCTTTTTCGTAAATGCTTCTGAATTTATTCTCATCCTGTTTCAGAATCTCAAAAAATTCGTCGACATCTTTTGCCTGCAGACTTTCTTCAGTAAGAAAATTTTTCTTCTCAATATCATCGAGCTCCATTTGCTGCCCGGTTTCCCTGGCAAGAATGAGGATTTTCCTGGCTACGTCTACCCCACTTAAATCAATTCGAGGGTCTGGCTCGGTGAACCCCTGTTTTTTGGCCTCCTGCACCACCTCGTGAAATGATTCTGATGCTTTATAATTATTGAAAACAAAATTCAAACTACCAGAAAGTACCGCCTGGATTTTTTGAATACGATCTCCAGATGCGACCAGGTTTTTCAACGTATCGATAATCGGAAGCCCGGCACCTACATTGGTTTCGTATAAAAAGGAGGCTCCATACTCACGAGATAAATCCTGCAATTCCCTGTAATTTTCATAAGCCGAAGCACAGGCAATCTTATTACAGGTCACCACCGACACCGAATTTTCCAGATATTTTGCATACCAGGTAGAAATTTCCTCATTAGCCGTATTATCTATGAAGATACTATTTCTCAAATTGAAATTGACAACCTTATTATGGAAGTCTTCAGGGCTGGCCATCTCTCCGTTTTTAAGATCTTCCTGCCAGCTTTCCAGATTGATGCCATCTTCATTGAACAACATGTTACGGGAATTTGAAAGCCCCAGCACTCTCACTTTTAACCGCAATTTGTCCAGAAGATACTCTTCCTGTTGTTTTATCTGGGCAAGGAATTTCGAGCCTACATTTCCTACTCCGGTTACAAACAAATTCAATTCTTTTGAAGGTACCTCAAAAAATTGTTCGTGCAGAGTGTTAAGTGCCTTTCTTACATCCTTTTTAGCGATTACTGCTGAAATATTTCGCTCTGAAGAGCCCTGGGCAATCGCCCTGATATTGATATTATTATTTCCCAGCGCACTAAACATCTTGCCGCTTAAGCCGTGATGACTCTTCATTCGATCTCCCACCAGGGCCACGATAGCCACCTCATCTTCGATGCTAACCGGTTTTATTTTTCTATGCTCGATCTCATATTCGAAGGCTTCATTTAAGGCCTCTGCCGCCTGTCCTGCTTCATCATCTTTTACCGCAATGCAGATGCTGTGTTCGGAAGATGCCTGGGTGATGAGCACAATATTGATATTCTCCTGATAGAGCACCTCGAAAAAACGTTTCGAAAAGCCCGGAATTCCAACCATTCCGCTGCCTTCAATATTTAAAAGTTTTACCGAATCTATATGTGTAATCCCTGTCACCCACCTAAAGTTTTCTTTGCTGGATTTGGAAATTACCGTACCCGGTTCATCGGGTTTAAAGGTATTTTTAATATGAATTTCGATATTTCGGTCTAACAGGGGTTGAAGCGTGGGCGGATAAAGAACCTTTGCTCCAAAATGCGATAGTTCCATCGCTTCCTCATAAGAGATTTTATCCAATGAATAGGCCTGAGGGACCAAAGAGGGGTTGGCTGTGTACATTCCGTTCACATCGGTGTAAATGAGTACTTTTTCAGCCTTCAAGGCCGCACCAAATATCGCGGCGGTAAAGTCGGAACCGCCTCTTCCCAACGTGCTTGGAATCCCCATTTCATTTCGGGCTACAAAACCGGGCACCACAGAAAGCGAAGCTGAATTTTCAGCAAAATAGGCTTCGATATTTTTATTGGTTTCAGGATAAAAAACCTGAACTTTTTCATTGTTATTTCTGCAAACAATCAATTCACGGGAATCGGCAAAGGCAGTATTTACTCCCAAACTTTTAAAATATTCAGCAATGATTAGAGAGGACAAAATTTCTCCAAAACCAGAGACTACGTGTTTGGTTTTATTAGAGAGTTCATTTAATAAAAAAACACCTTCATATAGGGTTTCCAGGCGATTGAATTCGGTTTTTACCCGGCTTAAGATTGCCGATTGTAAATTGACAGGAATCAATTCTCTTACGGCATCCAGGTGACGTTTTTCGTTTTTTTCGAGTAGTTTTTTATAAGACTCATCTTCGTTGGCAGCCAAGGTTGCCATTTCCAGGAGGTCGTTGGTTACCCCTCCAAAAGCTGAAAAAACAGCCAGGGTTTGATCATTTTCCAAATGCTTCTGAACGCTTGCTGCGACCAGTTTAATACGTTCGGGGGTGGCCAGAGAAGAGCCTCCGAATTTCAGGATATTCATACAATAAGTTTAAGTGAAACAGTTAAAATGCTGCGTGTGGTGCTTTCGGAAAATTATATACATACTACCCCAAACGGGGTAATACCGGTAATCATGAAAATCGCGCCCATAGCCAAAGTGCGGCCTGAAAGTGCAGTAATATTTTGGGCTGAATTTCTCATTCTTTGTATAAAATTCTTCGATAAAAATATGGCATAGAAGATTCCCGGCCAATTAAAAAACCGATTTCCTCAAAGTTTTGCGGAAATCTCATTTTTGGCGATTAAAATTATAATTAGCTTAAAATGAAGCCGGTAAAATCTATAAAAATGGAATCTCTTATAACCCGCTTATATAACTTCCGTAGAGATCTTTAAACTGAGTGCCCTTGCTGAAGCGTTGTTTGCTGAGTTTTTTGAATTCTACAAGACCCCAGAGTAAAAATTCTTTTAGAAAATAGCGATCTTCAACACTGGCCTCAGCCTGGTATTTATTCAATAAAGCATCCAGTGGTTTTACAGATTCAAGCTTTGCCTTGTATTCTTTTTCTGAAAGATCATCGGGAAGTTCGAATCCGCTTTCATTAAAAAACCATTCTACCAGCTCATCGTATGGCGAAACTTCCTGTTGTTTCTGAAGCTTCTCAATCTTCGGAAAATATTGCGGGAATAAACTTTTTACAGCCTGACCAATCAAAATTAAGGCAACTTTTGCGGCACCTTCCTGCTCGCCTTCATACACCAGTTCTACTTTTCCCGTAATGCTTGGGATTACCCCCATAAAATCACCAAAACGAACTGAAGTTTTCTCATCACCCGCAAGTAAACTTCTGCGCTCGGCAGTGCTAAGCAGATTTTCCAAAGCCGTAATACTCAAACGGGCACTAACCCCGCTTTTCTCATCGATAAATTCACTCTCCCTGGCCTCGAAACTAATTTGTTCCAAAAGATCCCTGGCCAATTCCGGAATGTGGATTTTTTTCTCCTGAGCTTCATCTACTCGGGCTTCCTGTTGGGTTACTTTTTTAGCAACTTCGATCGACTGTGGATAATGCGTAAGAATTTGGGAACCTATTCTATCTTTTAAAGGAGTTACAATACTACCCCGGTTGGTATAATCTTCAGGATTAGCGGTAAAAACGAATTGTAGATCCAGGGGAAGACGCAATTTGAATCCTCGTATTTGCACGTCGCCTTCCTGTAGAATATTAAATAAAGCCACCTGAATGCGGGCCTGCAAATCGGGAAGTTCATTGATCACGAAAATACTGCGATTAGCCCGGGGAATCATTCCGAAGTGAATCACGCGATCGTCGGCGTAACTTAGTTTAAGATTCGCAGCTTTTATAGGGTCTACATCACCAATTAAATCGGCAACCGTGACATCTGGGGTCGCCAGTTTTTCGAAGAAACGCTCGTCCCGATGCACCCAGCTAATCGGGGTCTCATCGCCCTTTTCGGCTATTAATTCTTTGGCATATCTTGAAATAGGATTGAGCGGATCATCATTTATTTCTGAACCTTCTACAACCGGCATCCATTCATCGAGTAAATTCACCATAAGCCTGGCCAACCTGGTTTTCGCTTGCCCTCGTAAACCAAGAAGATTGATATTGTGTTTTGATAGAATTGCGTTTTCCAGTTCAGGAATTACGCTTTGTTCATACCCATGAATACCCTCAAATGCAGATTCTCCAGCTTTAATTTTTTGAATTAAATTCTGGCGTAATTCTTCCTTGATACTTTTGCTTTTATATCCTGATTTTTTAAGTTCTCCCAGGTTGCTTATGTTTTCTATTTTCATTCTTTTGTTTTTTTAAAATTTAAACCCTCCGACAGAATTTTTTCTCAAAAATCCTGTCACCTCCCTTTTAAAAAGGGAGGAGCTTTAATTTGATTTCAAATGACCACGTATTTCCCTTAAAACCAAAGGGAGGAAGTCGAAAACCAACTTATTCTCAAACCTTATTACAGAAAAACCTAAAGCTTCTAGATATTTGGTTCTTTTTCTATCATTTTCAGCTGAAGCATTATTAAAATGAACTTCACCATCCAACTCAACAATTAATTTTTCAGAAGCACAGTAAAAATCAACTATATAATTTCCAATATTATGCTGTCTTGTGAACCTTTTTCCGTCAAGCTTCCGGCCTTTTAAAAAGCTCCAAAGAAAAGCTTCTGCAGGTGTCATTCTACTTCTAAGAATTCTTCGGTTTTCTTTTAACTCCTTACGTGTATGAATTTGCTTTCTGTTCATTTTATATTTTAAAAGCTCCCCTCTTTAGATAAAGAGAGGGAAATTTTGGTTGTAAACCAAAACGGGGGAGTTTGATCTTTATCTAATCCTCTTCTTCCGGTTGGTTTCATAATCTTCAAAAATCATTTCTCCCAAACCTTTTAAGCCTGTATAAAACGCCTTACCCTGATTGGCATAAGTGAATTCCTTAACAAATTGCATTAAATAAGGGTCCTGGGCGATCATAAAGGTGGTGATTGGAATTTTAAGCTTTCTGGCCTGCCGGGCCATATTGTAACATTTTTCCAGAATATAAGAATCAAGCCCCATCGGGTTCTTATAATAGGTACCATCTTTTTGTCTTACACAGCTGGGTTTCCCATCGGTGATCATAAAGATTTGCTTGTTGGTATTGCGTTTTCTGCGCAATAAATCCATCGCCAGTTCCAGGCCTGCAACCGTATTGGTATGATAGGGGCCCACCTTTAAATACGGCAATTCGGCAATGCTAACCGGCCAGGCATCATTTCCAAATACTATGATATCCAGGGTATCTTTCGGATATCGGGTTGTTATAAGCTCGGCCAGGGCCATCGCAACTTTTTTTGCAGGGGTAATTCGGTCTTCACCATAAAGAATCATACTGTGGCTAATGTCTATCATTAACACAGTGCTCATCTGGGATTTATAATGGGTTTCTTCAACGACCAGGTCGTCTTCATTCATTCTAAAATCTCCAGGGCCGTGGTTTATTTGAGCATTTTTCAGGCTTTCGGTCATCGAAATGCGGTCCAGAGAATCCCCAAACTGATATTCCCTGAAATCGCCCGTGTGCTCGTCACCGGTACCAATGCGATTGGTGCGATGATTTCCCGATTTTCCTTTTTTTAATTTTCCGAAGATTTGATCCAGAGCCTGTTTGCGAATGGCCTGCTCGGTTTTAGCGGTGATGGCCATTCCGCCTTCCCCGTCCTCGACCTCTTCACGAATGTATCCTTTCTTTTTAAGGTCTTCCACGAAATCATCTAAAGTATAATCCTCAGAAGTGAGGTTATATTCTTCATCGAGCTGTTTTAGCCACTCCATCGCTTCATCAAAATCGCCAGAAGTATGTGTGATCAATTCCTTAAAAATCTCGAAGAGTTTATCGAAAGGAGTTTGGGCTTCATCCTCAAATTTGCGGAAAACAAATCCTCTTTGCTTCATTTTTATATCTCGCTTCATACCCCTAAAATTAAAGCATTTAAGCAGTAAAGGAAAATTAATCTGCTCTAACAGCCTTTAAACTTATGTTAATCCTTTTAAACGTTATTCTTTTCTTAATTGCTTCAGTAATAAGGCGAGAGTTAAGAAATTTGACCCAAACTACTACTTATGAAAAAATTGCTCCCGGGCCTGCTGGCCTTATTTTTTAGTTGTTCAATCTTAGCTCAAAAATCTACTTCTCCTTACCAAACCGACCTGGTGAAAGACGGAATTTGGATTACTACCGGAGTTGGTCTCAATGTATTGGGGGTACTTATGATTCAGAATAAAGATGAATTAACCGAAGCCCAGGTAAATGCATTAGACAAGAATGATCTTTGGGGGGTAGACCGCTGGGCAGCGGGGAATTATTCAGCAGCGGCAGATGAACTTAGTTATATTCCCTTTTATGCTTCCTTTGCTCTCCCGGCAGCCTTTCTGGCAGAAAAAAATATGCGGAATAATTTTGGGCAAATAGCCGTGCTTTTCGTTGAAACAATGGCCACCACCGGGGCTATGTTCACCATAACCGCCGGAGCAGTTGAAAAAAGCCGCCCCCTGGTGTATAATACTTCACTGCCTATGAGCGAACGAACCGATAATGATGCGCAGCGTTCATTTTTTGCCGGACATACTGCGGCCACAGCTGCAGCAACCTTTTTTACCGCAAAGGTTTTCCAGGATTTTAATCCCGATTCTAAAGCCATACCCTATATTTGGGCAGGTGCGGCAGCTGTTCCTGCGTTTGTGGGCTATCTAAGGCTTGAAGGCGGAAAACATTTTTTAACCGATAATCTCATTGGTTTTGGAATAGGTGCCGCGGCAGGAATTTTAATTCCGCAGGTTCATAAAAAAGGAAATGAGCAACTGGACCTTTATCCTACCGCTCAATTTAATATTTTTGGTAGCGGAATTAACACAAAAGGATTAGCTTTATCGTATAGATTCTAATGCCCAATTATGAGTATCGGAGAAATTACACTTATCATCCTGGGAGTTATTATGCTGCTTCCAAGCCTGGCCTCGGCTACGAGGTTTGACCAATGGTGGATAAGAGGTTTCGACTTTCCACGTATTCAAATTTCATTTCTGATAAGCCTAACCCTGGTCGCCTCTTTAATCTATTATGATTTTTCTGAAACCCTTCATTGGGTGATGATTAGCCTTTTGATCTTTTCTCTTGGTTACCAGATTTGGAAAATTCTACCTTACACTTATTTAGGAAAAAAGATGGTGCTTAGAGTGGCAAATAATGACGAAACCGCTAATATTTCGATCTTAGTTAGCAATGTATTGACTCCAAATAAGAAGTTTCAGAAACTAATAGATTTGGTAGAAGACCGAAAGCCCGATATGCTTTTAACCCTGGAAAGCGACGAACGTTGGGAAAAGGAGCTTTCTGGTCTTGAAAAAGAGTACAAATATACCGTAAAAGTTCCCCTGGATAATCTCTACGGAATGCACCTTTACTCCAAACTGGAGCTTATAGATCCCGAAGTGAAATATTTGGTACAGGAAGGCATACCTTCTATTCACGGAAAGGTTAAACTTCGCAATGGCAAAAACATTAATTTTTACTGTTTACATCCTATGCCGCCAAGCCCTTCGGAAGCTGAAACTTCCACCAACCGCGATGCCGAACTCTTAATGCTGGGACGCGATCTGGATGGGGAGAAAAACAGCATTTTGGTTTTTGGTGATCTGAACGACGTGGCCTGGTCTCGTACCACCCGCCTTTTTATGGAAATGAGCTGCCTGTTGGATCCTCGCAGGGGCCGTGGTTTCTTTAATACTTTTCACGCCGATTACCGCTTGCTTCGCTGGCCTTTAGACCACGTATTTCATTCCAGAGATTTTGGACTTATAGAAATTGCCCGGGAGCGGCATGTAGGCTCAGATCATTTCCCAATGTATATAAAACTGAAATATCAACCTTCGGTAAGCAATAAACACGAGACCCCTAAAGCCGATAAGGAAGAAGAGCAATGGGCCGAACAAAAGATTAAGGATGCCCATCCATTAGAAGCACATATTTAATGCTGTGCGATTAAGTTTTTTATACCGGGTAATTTTGCCAGTCTCTCACAAGATTTCGCAGTAATAGGTTTTTCGATAAAATCAATCACGTTTTTATATTCCTGTGCCCTTTGTCTATCCCGGGCATCTACAGAAGAAGTTACCATCACCACCAGGGCCCTATCACTAACAGCTGATTTTTGAAGTTTCTCCAAAAATTCCCAGCCATTCATTTTAGGCATATTGATATCAAGCATAATCAAAAAATGAGTGTCATTTTCTGTGGCACGTTTCTGTAAATAACAGAGTGCCGCTTCAGCTTCAAAAAAACTTTTGGGGTTCGAAGAGAGTCCGGCGTGGCTAACCATTTTTTTTTGAATGAATACCACAACCTGATCATCGTCTATTATAAGTACTTCCAGCATAGGTTAATCCTCAAAAGACCCGGGGCGGGGTTACTTTTCGGTTTTCACCGTGATTTTTCTTATTATCTTATCTAATTCTTCAGACGAAGATAGAATATTATTTAGAATTTCATTGATATTATCGAGATCGTCCCTGTGGTTTTTCAGCAAATCGATTAAGCCCATAATTTTAGCGAGCGGGGCTCTTACCACGTGAGATTGGGTCCAGGCGATTTCCCGAAGTCGCTCGTTACTTTCTTCTATAGCCTTTATATATTTACGTCTATCGGTAACATCCTGCATCGAGCCGATGATGCGCGCCGGAATATTATTTTCATCCTTTATTACATAACTGCGAACGAGGATATTCTTATATTCCCCATTTGCGCATAAAAACCTGTATTCGATTTGAGATTTATAATTCCCTTCTTTGTATAGAGAATTTACAAGGCGTTTGACTCTTGGCAAATCTTCTGGATGCACCCTTTCATCCCACCATTTTCCATTAGCTCCAACTTCCCCGGGCTGGTAGCCAAATATTTCATAAATCCCTTCATTAAAAACCATTTTATCTTCCGGGATATGGTAATCGGTTATCAGGTCACTGGTTGCTTTAGAAACAATTTCATAGCGACGCAAGCTTTCTTTGAGCTTTTCCTGTTGTTCAATAAATTCTGTAATATCTCTGGCGGTGGACACCAGGCCATTAACGGCAGGTTCATCACGTAAATCTGTTATAATTGTTTCCAACCAGCGGTATTCACCGTTTCCACTTCTGTATCTATAGGACGGGATATGAATACGTTTCTTTTTTCCCAAATATTTCTTCAGGCCATAAACTTTATCCAAATCATCGGGATGAATAAAATCGGCAGATGACCTTCCCAGAAAATCTTCTGCTTCCATCCCTAAAATTTGTTTCACGCTGGGACTTATATAGATATAATTTAGATCATCGTCCAGAATACTAATTAAATCTGAACCATCCTGAACCAATGCCCGAAAGCGTTCTTCGCTGTGCTGTAATTCTCTTTCGGCCTTATATCTAGCGGTGACATCGGTAACCAGTGAAACCCGGGCCTCCCGACCTTCAAAAACCAACGGATTGCTTTGCACTTCTACCCGTATGACCTCCCCGTTCTTTTTGAAATGCGAGACACTTAAATTAAAAAGGTCGTGGTAATTTTCGGCTACAACTTTTTCAATTCGGCTTTCTTCTCCTGCCCAGAGATCTCTAACACACATTTTTAAAAACTCTTCCCTGGAATAACCATATAAGGCAGTTGCAGCCGGATTAACATCCAAAAAGCATAAACTGTGTTTGTCTAAAACCCACATAGGTTGTGGATTTGCCTCAAAAAGATTGCGATATTTTACTTCAGAATTTGACAGTTGAGCCTGGACTTTTTTTCGCTCCAGGCTATAGCCAATACTTTTGGCCAGAATTCCGGAGGTGATTTCATCTTTCAGCAAATAATCTGAAACCCCCATAGAAAGAGTTTGCAAGCCAAAATTTTTATCGGCATAACCAGTAAGTACCACCACGGGCGAATTTCCCGCCAGGGGGATTATAGCTTTTACAAGATCTTTAGGGTTACTAATGTCGGGAAGCGACATATCTAATAGAATCGCTGTAAATCTTTCGGTTTCCAGATAAGTTTTTGCCTCTTTGAAAGTTTCGGCCCGGGTAAGATTCAGGTCTTGTATCTCTTCCTGCAAATATTCTTCAATAAGAAAATAATCTCCCGGATTATCTTCAATCACCAGGAGTTTAAGGAAACCTTCATTTTGAAACATAGCTCTATTTGAAACCGGAAGCCGGAAGGCGACCTTTATTTTTGACTAATTTAGCTTTTTGAGACTAAATTTGAAAATACTGCCTTCAGGTTCATTGGCCTCTACCCAAATCTTTCCGCCAAGATTATCAACGATCTTTTGACAAACGGCCAGGCCCAGCCCGGTCCCTGAATATTGAGCGCGGGAATGCAAGCGTTGAAAAACTTCAAAAATCTTATTCTCAAAACCGGGTTCTATGCCTATTCCATTATCGGCCACGCTGAAGACATATTTTGTATCTGCCTCCCTACATTCAATTGTTATCCTGGGAGCCACCCCGGGCCTTTGATATTTTAAGGCATTTTGAATTAAATTGGTAAGCAGTTGTTGCACCGCAATTCTATGGGATTTAATTATGGGAAGGTGATTATAAAGGATTTCTGCCTTTTTCTCCCTTATACTCTTCTGCTGAAGTTTGAGTATGTCTCTAACAACTAGATTTACATCTACGGCTTCAGCCTGATTTTCAAACCTGCCAGCTCTGGAATATTCCAGCAAATCGCGAATTAGAGTTCGCATACGAATAGCTCCATCCTGTGCATAATAGATATATTGCTGAGCTTTTTCATCGAGTTCTGAAGTATACTTTTGTTTGAGTCTCTCAAGAAATCCGGTAATCATACGCAAAGGTTCCTGCAGGTCATGAGAGGCCACATAAGCAAATTCTTCCAGTTCACGGTTGGTAATTTGCAATTCTTTATTTACTTCTTCCAGTTTTTTCTCCTTTGCCTTAATTTCGCTAATATCTCTCGCAATCCCTACCAACCCGGTAATTTCACCGGCTACATTAATTAAAGGTACTTTGGTAAGTAGAATGGTTTCGGTGTTGCGCTTAAAGGTTATCACCTTATCTTCCCGGTTTAAGACAATTTCCCCGCTTTCCATAAGACGTTTATTGTCTTCGATGATGAGTTTGGCTTCGTGTTCGGGGTAATAATCTGTAGGTTGCAAGCCTAAAGCGGGAGCTTCAGCATCAAAACCCAGGAGATCCCGGTGAAATTTTCGGTTTACAAGCAGGGTTTTATGCTCCCGGTCTACTACGAAAATATAATCTGGAATATTATCGATTATCGCTCTTAACAGATTCCTTTCTTCCTGGAGTTTCTGTTCTGCTCTAAGTTGTGTGCTTACATTTTTTGCGATTCCATAAACTCCAACAATTTCGTCGTTTATAAACATGGGAAAATTGGTCACCTCCAGAATGGCCTTATTTTGCCTTAAACTCACGAAGCCGGTTTGGTATTTAACCACTTCGCCCCGGGCTGCTTTTTGAAAATTCTGAAGCACTCTTTCCCGGTCTTCTTCAGCAATAAGCGGCAGAAAGGTCATTTTCATCAAATCTTCTCGGGAGCCTTCTCCCAGTTTTTCTGCGGCTTTATTCAAACTGGTAAAATTTCCCTGAAGGTCGAAAGAATATACTGCCTCGGGGTTGTGATTGTATAGTGACTCGAAAGCTTTTTGATTATATTCTGCCAGCTTTTCTTTCTCTTTTCGTTCGCTAATGTCAATTATGCTGGTACTGCTGCGCAATTCACCCTCGTGATTGGTATAAATAGTAGAGTATACCTCACAGGGAAATTCCTCGCCATTTTTACGCAACCCGGTTAGTTCGGCACGCACTTCACCTCTTTCCCGTCGTATTTTTACTGACTCTTTGAGAGCCTCATCATTCTTAAGAATTCCGTACCTACCGGTTTTGGTGAATTCTACCGGACTATACCCAAACATTTTACAGGCCGCCCGGTTTACCTCGAAGATTCCGCCATTTGGATTGGTTAATAAAATCGCCAGGCTTGAATTTTCAATAACGTTACGCAGTTTTATTTCTGAAATACTTTGCAATTCTTCGGGCGGATAAATTTTCCCGACACCGTTACTTTTTCAATCTCATTATTTTCACCCGGAACTGGTGAAAAAGTAAGTTTTAGCACATCATCACAATTTTCGAGCTTTATCCTGGTGTCTGAAATTTCTCCTGTGTAAGCCTGCTTCAGCCGAAGCTGGAGTTCATTGGCATACTTTTCAGGAAAATTACTACTGAAGTCTTTTTGGTCGAGAAATTTTCCGAAGCAGGTTTCGAAAAGACCAGCGGCTTCCCCGAAAACATTGAGAATTTCCTGATTTTTATTCAGCAGAAAGACAACAGGTTTTTGCTGCATAATTTAGAAGATTTTACGGCTTATTTGAATTCCGCCTCCAAAATTCGAATCTCCCAGCGAACTAAAGTCGGAGGCTATTAATAGATTAACGTCCAAAATTCCCTGATATACCTTTAATTCTAAATACGTAGAGAAAACCGTATGAGGAGGAATCTCCCCACCTAATAATGGTCCATAATTTTTCCGATAAGATAGTAAAAGCTTATATGGAACATTACCTGAATATCCACTGATCCCTAAATGATGAACTAAAATCGTATTGTTGTAATAATTAGAATTTAAACTTCGTGTAGATATAAAAGGTACTCCTAAAGTTTTATTACCATAGGTCCAGCCTGACCTATAAAGATTATTATTAAAATAATTATCAATAAAATCATCAGAAGGAAAGTTTTTACTTTGGTTTTTAGTATAATAAAACTCATACATGATATTCTGAATCAATTTTTCACCAGGTTCGCGATCGCTTAGGTACAGCCCATATCGACCATCGGGAGTATTGCGCAAGACACGACCCGAACCGTCTTCGAACAGATGGTTATAAATTAGCTCTACGTCATAATTTCTGAAACTGGTCTGTAAGTTTATCACATAACTCCCTAAGTGATTTCCAAGCGCGTTTACTTCCTGGCCGCCAACTATGTCGTCACCTTCCTTGCCGAAAAACACATTTTTATATTCTGAAAAGGATGCCGGTAACTGGCCAAATTCAGGATGTACCCCGCCCCACTGTACAAAATGTTCAAGCCCAGCTGATACCTGGAGTTGAGCCGCCCTGTAAACCAGGTGAAAATTTTTATGATGCACCCTGGTATCTTCTACAAAGCGTTCATCGTCGGTAATGTATTCTTCCAATGCAGCTTTAAACCCGATTCCCCGATTATTTTTGAAAAATACGGGTCTATTGGTAAACAACCGAATCCCGTTCATTGGTCGTGCGTTTAGCGACCAGACGATATTTTCGTTGGTAGCGGAAAGTCCGTTGTACAAATCTGGGCGTTGTTTTCGGCCCAGGACCGCAGAAAACCAGGATTTCTGAAAAGCAAAATACAATTCATCGGCCTGTAAATCATTTGTAAACCCATCCTGGTAAAGCGATCCGGCACCAAATTCAAAAAGAGTTTCAGGCTCAAGAGCATACTGGATCTTTCCCGACAGCAATCCTGAAAAGTTAGTGGCTTCATCAATTCGGCCCCGCTGGTTGGAATGCATCCAAAAGGGAGAAGTTTCTTCAGAATAGACCAGGCCGGTGGCCTGCAGGTCCAGGGAATAGGACAAACCCTGGGCAGAGATTTTTCCGAAGCTAAAAAATAATAAACAGAGCGTAATGATTCTGAACATAAGCAGGTTAGTTAAGGCTTCTCAAATATGCCGATTTTGATTTAAAAATATGTAATTTTAACTTCAAAAATTTCCGGTATGCTCAGCATTTTTCAGAAAAAACGATATCTGGTAGACTATCTTGAGAATTTCACCGATTTCCATAACCATTTATTACCCGGCATCGACGACGGTTCACCAAATGTGGACGTCTCCCTCGAACTGATCGAAAAATTCGGAAAATTTGGGGTTAAAAATTTTGTTTGTACTCCGCACGTGATGGGTGAATATTACCCCAACAGCCCGGCCGATATTGGAGCTGCGCTCCAGGAATTAAAATTGCAATTGCCCGAAGATGTGGAAATCCAGGCTTCGGCCGAGTATATGATGGATGCCTGGCTAACCGAAAGTATAGCAAATGATGAGATTCTTCCCTTTGCCGGGAAGCATGTGCTTATTGAAATGTCTTATTTTCAGGCGCCCATAAACCTTATCGACATTTTATTCCAGCTACAAACCAAGGGTTATAAACTCATATTAGCCCATCCCGAGCGCTATGCTTTTTATCATAACAAAAGTTTGAATAAATATCGTGATTTGAAGGACCGTGGCTGCAAGTTTCAGTTAAATATGCTTTCATTGAGTCGGCATTACGGCGAAGGCATCAATAAAATGGCCAACCGCTTTTTGGAGGAAGGTATGATCGATTTTATAAGCAGCGACTGCCACCGAATGGAACACCTCGAAAAAATTGAAAAAATCAGGCTAAATAAAAAACAGGCCCAACTAATCGAGCCGGTTATTGCAAGATCGAAGGCGCTATTTAGTTAAGATTTTTTAGGAATTCTTGTGCGTAGCGTAGCAGATTGAATTTTAATATTTTTTGCCAGGAATGCACGAATATATTTTTGCGAGTTAAAAGTCCGGAGTAATCAGACATCATAAAGTAAGCTGGGCTCTTTGCTTAAAATATCCCAGTTCCGTATTTCTCGCAATCCCGATAACTATTGGGAATGCAAAGCCTTCCACAGAATCTGCAAAGAGAATATTCGTGAATTCGTGGCAAGACAAAAAATAGCAAACCCCGCAACCCGTAACTCGAAACCCGTTACAGCTTGGAGCAGGCAACATGCAACCGGCAACCGGACTTACTTAAACCTCTTCCTAAGCCTCTGCCATCTACTCTCCTTATCGGCTCCATAACCATAGCCATAGCCGTAGGAATAACCATAGTTGGCTCCGTACGAAAATTTTGAATAATCTATATCATTCAATACTACGGCCAGACCTTTTAATTTGCCTTGTTGCTTTAGATCTTTAGGGAAATCGAGCAATTTCTTTTCAGTGTATTCTGCTCGCGTAATATAAAGGGTGGTATCGGCTAACGGACTAATAAGCAGAGTATCGGTCACGATCATGGTAGGGGCGGTATCCACAATGACGTAGTCATAAATTTCAGCAGTATCTTTTAAAAGCTTTTCCATCCGGTCACTCATAAACAGCTCGGCCGGGTTTGGAGGAATAGCTCCAGACATAACTAAATCAACAGCAATCCCTTCTTTATTGGTTGGGCGAATAATATCGGCCATTGTAACTTCGTAATCGTATAGATAATCAGAAAGTCCTTTGGTCTCCATAGGCAAATCGGCATAGCGATGCAATTTCGGATTTCTAATATCAGCTCCTATAATCAGAACTTTTTTATTGGTGCTCGCCAGGGTTCTGGCAAGGTTGAAGGAAACAAAAGTCTTCCCTTCTCCCTTTATAGTTGAAGTCACAAAGATAACTTCTCCGCGTTCCTTTCCTTTATTTTGAATGAGATAGGCCAGATTGGTACGTAAAATTCTAAAAGCTTCTGCCAGGGGAGACCTGTCGTTTACTCCAATGAGTTCATTCTGGTCGGCTTTGATTCTGGGCAATTCTCCTAAAAATGGAATATGCTTGGTAAGCGGTTGTAAATCTCCCTTATGATGCACTTTGGTATCCAGGAAATTTTTTACAAAAATGATTAAAATAGGAATAATAAGCCCGAATAAAAAGCCACCAACCAGGATTAACCAGGGTTTAGGATCTACCGGTTCAGCAGAAGTATAGGCAGCATCTACCACTCTGGCTACTGAAGCTGTGGCCGCAAAACTAATCGCCGCCTCTTCCCTTCTTTGCAGTAGGAATAAATAGAGTTGTTCTTTGATTTGCTGCTGTCGTTCAATACTACGCATTCCTTTCTCCAGGCCGGGAAAATTGCTGAATTGTCCCTGTGCTCTACCTTCACGTTGATTCAATTCGCTAATTTGAATATTAATCGCCCTTTTCGTACTCTCTATATTTTCAAACAAATTAGCCCGCAAAGAGTCTAATTGCTCACTTATGGCTTGTACTACAGGATTTTGAGGAGTGGAGTTCCTGAGATAAAGATTGCGCTCCATAACAAGAGCATTATAAGAATTGGTAAGACCCGAAATTCCACCCTCGGTTACTCCGGCTTCCGGTAATAATTCATAGTCATTTTGATTTCTTAAAACTTCTTCCACAGAAGAAATCAAAACCAACTGAGTTTCTAAATTAAATATTTGCTGTTCTGCAGTGTTATATTGGGTTTGATATATCCCTGCTGCACTCCCCACATCCATTAATTGATTCTCACGCTTAAAATCGGCTATTCCACCTTCGACAGAATCCAACTCGGTGGTTATCATTTCAAGTCTGTCCTGAATGAACTTTGTAGTATTTTCGGCCACTTCCTGTTTATTCTTAACACCTTCTTCATTAAAACGTTCCATTAATTTATTCAGAAAATCTTCTGATTTATCTTTGGTAGGATGCACCATAGAAAGCGATAACATATCTTTAGCCTGGCCCTTCTTACTAATCACCAACCGGCTTAGGTACTCCCGGGCGACCGCTGGTACCGGTCGTAGTCTAATATTTACAGTATTGCTTTTCCTGAAATTTCCTTCCTCTCCAGCCGAGCGTGGTATTATACTAAATTTCATCTCACCCAGCTCAACCAATTCTCCTATACTATGCTTTTTATTATAAGACCTATTCTCTATTTCAAGATTGTATTCCGTGTCGGAAACTGGAGTAACTAAAAGGTTTGCAGCAAGGTTATTTATTATGGAATCTGGGGTTATAAATTCGATCGAAAGAGGGCTGCTTTTATAGGCTTCTACAGTAATCACATTTCCTTCAATGAAGTAGGAAACATTATGATTTAAATCTGCTACTACACTTTCTACCAGGGTTTTTGAACGTAACTTCTCGATATGGTTATCTAAACCGTCATCTTGCAATGATAAAATGGACCCACCTTTCCAAGACGGCAGGGCATTCATCACATTTTTTTCTTCTTCATTTACTATTTGAAGAGTAGATAAGCTTTGAAATTTAGGAATAGTATACCTGTTGTATGAATACGCTAAAAGCCCGCCGATCAAAAATCCTAATAAAATCAACTTCCAGTATCCCAGATATTTATAAATCTCTGTTTTCAGGTCGAAATTCGATTCTTCTTTTTGAGTATTAAAATCGTTTAAATCTTCCATTATAACAGACTATTTATGAGTAAATACATACTAATTACTGTGGTCCCTAGAGAGATTATTCCCTGGTAACTGGTAAAAAATCCTGCCGATTTCACCGCTCTATAGGTAGGTTCCACATAAACAATATCGTTTTGTTTGAGGTAATAATACGGGTTTTTGAAAACGTCAGCCTCGGTGAGATCTACATAACCATAAGATTTTATACCCTGCTCTTCTCTAATCACCAGAATATTCTCCCTTTTTCCATTATATGTGATATCACCGGTCATCGCGATAAGTTCAGGCACAGTAATTCTGCCATCCTGGACAGGCACCCGGGTAGAGCCGGTTTCTCCTAAAACAGTAATCTGAAAATTTACCAGTCTCACATCTACCACTGCATCGGTAACGTAATCCCTAACCCGCTCCTGAATCATCTTTTGCACTTCAGAACGAGTCATTCCCGTTACCTTTATTTGGCCTAAGACGGGGAAGTTTATTGTACCGTCAGGCGATACAAGGTAACCCATTAAAGACATATTCTGGCCTCCGCCTCCCATCGCGGCTCCACCAGAGGCGCCGATATGAGGTGATTGAAATGGTTTTACAACTTCTTCGTTAATTGAAGAAACATTTATGCGTAATGCGTCATTTTTTTCGATCACCGGCTCGTAATCCATATCATTAACCCAACCGTCTATTTCCTCTATATTCTGAAAATACAGGATTTCTTTTTTGGTAGAGCAACTGGCAAAAAACAAAATTCCCAGTACTGGGATCAAAATTCTTTTAAAATATTTCAAAACCATAAATTTTTATTCTCCAATTACTTGTTCTTTATTATCCAACAGCTCAAATAAAGAATTATTGCTTTTAAATTCCGGAATCAGGATTTTTAATTTGGCAACTACTTTATCTGCTTTCAACTTGTTAGCTGATTTAATGATATCTGCTACCTGCTCCCTTATATTTTCATAATCCCTTACCACATCCTGTCCTATCATAATCTTTTTATGATGTGTTGGCAGGGTTTTACATTCATCATTTAAAAGTTCTTCATATAGTTTTTCGCCAGGTCTCAATCCGGTAATTCTAACTTTAATACTCTTATGAGGATCATAACCCGCCAGTTTAATCATCTTAATTGCAAGGTCCATTATTTTCACAGGCTCTCCCATATCAAACACGAAAATCTCCCCTCCTTTTCCCATAGCTCCAGCTTCCAGTACCAACTGACAAGCTTCTGGAATGGTCATAAAATACCTGATGATATCGGGATGAGTGATGGTCACCGGGCCACCCTTTTCAATCTGCTTTTTGAACAAAGGAACTACGGAACCATTTGATCCCAAAACATTTCCAAATCTGGTGGTGATGAATTTGGTTTTACTTTCGGTCTGGTTCAGGCTGCTGTGATACAACGATTGTACATACATCTCAGCAGCACGCTTACTGGCACCCATTACATTACTTGGATTTACGGCCTTATCTGTAGATACCATAACGAAATGTCCCACCTTATATTTTACTGATAAATCGGCCAGGTTTCTGGTGCCTGCTATATTTACAAAAACAGCCTCGTGCGGATTTTCCTCCATCAATGGTACGTGCTTATAGGCCGCTGCGTGATAGATTACGTCGATTTGATGATTCTGAAACATCAATTCCAAACGTCTCACATTACCCACATCACAAATAATAAATTTGCAATTAAGATCGGGAAATTTTGATTCAACTTCCAGCCGTAGACTATGGAGAGGAGTTTCAGCCTGATCGAGAATGATCAATTTTTTCGGACTATAATTAGCAACCTGTCGAACAATTTCAGAACCTATAGAACCTGCTCCCCCAGTTACCAGAATCGTTTTGCCGGTAAGTTGTTCAATTTTATTCTGCGGATCAAGAGTAATTGGTTCCCGTTCCAGTAAATCTTCAATTTGAAGGGATTTTACTTTTTGAGCAATAGGTTTATTGTCATCCCAGCTGGAGACAATCGGTGCATTAAAAACTTTGATATCGTGCTGAAGACAATCTTCGATAATTTCGAACTTTTCTTCTGCCGAAATATTGTGTTCAGAAAAGATCAAGGCTTCCGCTCCTAACTCCTGCAAAGCGTCATAAACTTTATTCGTATGCCGAATCACCGGTTTATCTAAAATTCGAATCCGCTTATTATGTGCTTCCTGAGTAAGGAAACCTACAATTTTAAATCTTCTGGGGTGTTCCAGTTCCAAAGCTCCTGCCACAGAAATAGCATTTTCATCGGCTCCCAGCACCACCGCAGGCATTAAACTCTCATTCTTCTGAACCAACTTAAAATATTCATACACCTGTTTCACCGCCATTCTAAACAGGAATAGCAGGGAAAATGAAATACAGAAATTAATAAGCAGCCCCCCGATTAAGAAAATCTTCTCCCCCAAGAGAAAAAAGGTAATATAGTTTAGAAAAACCAGTGTAAAAAAAGAGCTTACTGTGGCTAGAAGCAGCCTTAGTGCGTCTATATTAGAAGAATGTCTTATTATTCCGGCAAAAGTCTTAAAGATATAAAAATATATTATATGGGTAATTACAATTATTAATGCCTTATCGTAAAAACTGAGAAAAGTATAATATGCAGGAGTAAGATCAACAATTATCAATATAGTTAGTAAAACCGAAGCTGCCACCAGCGAGATATCGATTAGCAAGACTGCCCACCTGGGCAGATAGCGTATATTCCTCAGGTCCAAAGAGGTATCTTTACCTGAAAAGATATAATCGAGTGCGCTTTTTAATCGGTTACTCATAATCGGCTAAGATAAGTTAAAACTTGATTTTATCGCCTCTTTGATTCGTTTACGATCATCACCACTCAAATTTGAACCTGATGGAAGACATAATCCGTTTTCAAATAATTTTTCGGCGATGCGATTTTTACCGTAATAGGGAGCCATTTCAAACACCGGTTGCATATGCATAGGTTTCCATAATGGACGACTCTCTATATTCTGTTCCTCCAGCTTCAGTCGTAATTCTTCCCTGTCGATACCCCCGGTTTTTTCAGCATCCACCAAAATTACGCTTAACCAATGATTGGAATAATATTCTTCTGAAGGTGCACTATGCACTTCAACTCCTTCAATTTCGGCAAAAAGATTCACGTAAAATTGATGCATTGCCCGCCTTGCCTTAACTCTATCATTTAAAACCAGCATTTGCCCCCTACCAATACCGGCTGAAACATTGCTAAGCCGGTAATTATATCCAATTTCTGAATGTTGGTAGTGAGGAGCAGCATCCCTTGCCTGGGTTGCCAGGAAGATAGTTTTTTCTTTTACTTTTTGATCTCTAACCACCAGAGCACCTCCACCTGAAGTGGTGATTATTTTATTTCCGTTGAAAGACAGAATCCCAAAGTCACCAAAAGTACCACACATTTGCCCTTTATAAGAACTCCCCAGAGCCTCTGCGCTATCCTCTATCACAGGAATATCAAATTCTGAAGCCACTGCGTGCACCTCCTCGACCTTATATGGAGTTCCATATAGATGAACCGCAATGATAGCCTTAGGTTTTTTGCCATTTGTGATGCGGTCTTCAATGGCCTCTTTTAATGCCACCGGACACATATTAAGCGTGTCCATTTCGCTGTCTACAAAAACCGGAGTTGCTCCCTGATAGACAATGGGATTTGCTGAAGCTGCAAAGGTCATAGATTGGCAAAGCACCTCATCTCCGGCTTTTACGCCTAGCTGGACAAGTGCCAAATGCAAGGCCGCAGTACCAGAACTAAGAGCTACAATTGCCCCCGAGGCCCCCTCCTGACCTCCTCCGGAGTGGGAGGAAAAAAGGTAATCTTTAATATCCACTTCAAAACCACTAACATTAGGTCCCAAAGGAGCTATCCAGTTCTGTTCAAAAGCCTGGTTAACAAACTTCTGCTCTTTGTCTCCCATATGTGGAGAAGAAAGCCAAATTTTATTATTCATTTAAATTTTCTTTTTACTTTCGTAATATTCTATACAAATTTCTGGATATTTTTCTTCTTTCATTTTTTGAATAACAATTTCAATGTCGTATTTAAAATGCTTTAATTCTATTTGATTGTTCTTTTCATCAAAGATTATATACTCAGCCATATTAATAACTTTACGATTTTGCCCAAGACTTCCTGTATTTATTAATCTGCAACCTTTAAAAGAACGATCAAATTGATAATGAGAATGCCCTATAATATAGTTTCCATCAAGAACCAAAGTGCTTAAATCTGTATCTGGAAAAATATACTTTTCTTCTATAGTATGTTTAACAGTATAATTTTTAATTTGAAAGGATTCTCTATACTTTTTAATTTCGTGCGATTTTGAGAATTTGGGAAAGCAGTAATTGAAAAATGCCTGGGCTATTGGATTTGTGCCTGTATATTTTTTTTCCAAATAATTATGCTCATGATTTCCAAATAATTTTATGATATTATCTTTTCTCTCAAGAAATTCTACACAAGCATTACTCCAGGGTCCATAATTCACAACATCTCCATGGCAAATAGCACAGTCATACTCTCCTTTCTCAATTTCGAAAAGTTTTTCAAGGGCTGGAAGGTTCCCGTGGATATCTCCAAAAATTAAAAACCGCATTCTTCCTATTAAAATTTAGATTAACTCCTATTACAAAGCTTCGTTCTTTATTATCGACATTAAACCTTCCTCTAAAGGTATAAAATCATTAAAGCCTACCTCCATAATTTCACGAAGTTTGGAAATATCAATATTTGCTTCAGATGGAGGATTATTTGACTCAACGTTTACAATTTTTGATTTGGAATGGAGTATTTTTTTAAGAGTTCTTGCCAGGGTGTTAATGGTGACGGGGTTTCCATTAGCAAGGTTAATATAATTCCAGGCTATCTGCTTTTTACTAATTTCAAAAAGAGAACGGCAAATATCGTGTACGTGAATTAAATCTAAAGTATTCTTATGAGAATCGTGAAGCACCACCTCTTCATTTAACTTTAGTTGATTAATTAAATTAAATATTATCCCTTCTTTTACCATACCATCCCCATATACTGCAGATAATCTCACATGAACTAATTTTATACCACTTAATTTCACGCATTCATCCATAACTCTTTCCTGACTTAATTTGGACATGGAATAACCCACATGAAAACCATCAGGAATACTGTTAGTTTCTTCATTTAATAAATTTGGCCATGGCTTTTTCACAACTGCTAAAGTAGAACAATTCAAAATCCTGGGCACAGATTGTTTTACCGCCCAGTTGGCAATATTTATAGCCCCAACAACATTTGTAAGAAAAAGCTCCTTTAAATATGAAGGGTCATTAACAGACCGCCCTCTCTCAGGTACTTTTGAAGCGCAATTGATAACTACATCTGGAGAAAAATTTAATTCTGAAAAATCAGTTTCTAATGTAACATCCAAGGCCACTCCCCCACCTGCTCCAGTTCGGGAAACAGAGACTACTTCCTGATTCTTCTCCTTTAGATACCGCACAAGGGATCTTCCAATGAATCCGGTTCCGCCAAATATTAGAAATTTCAAATCTATTTTAATTTAAATGGATAATATTGAGAATTATAATTTGATGTATATCCATCCCTATCAAATTGTTCTATATTATCATTAGGAACGAAAACATCTGAAAAAGTCCTTAAGACTGTTCCTTCTTTTAATACAGGCCAGGCAATAGGTATATCTTCCAAATAATATTCTACAAGTGCTTCAACTTCATTAAAACCATACATTAATCTTATTGGCGTAGTTCCACTAAATCGGCAGTTGACCTCAAAAATTACAGGTTCCCCATTCCTTATCCTGTACTGAAAATTTGCCGGTCCCTCCACCCCTAGGGTTTCAGCAATTTTAGAAATTTTGGAATCATAAGCTGTATTTCCTTTCCTATAAGCTCTCCAGGTATTCCCATCTCTTAAATCCCTAGTTAAAGAAACTACCGAAACACACTTACCATCAACCACCACACAACCTGTAGTGAATTCCCCTTCATCTTCACCAATTTTTTCCTGCACAACCAAATTATTTTTATAAGCACATAAGGTATCCAGCTCAGCTTCATTATGAATTATTTCTATTCCTTTTGAACGTGCTCCATCTACAGGTTTAGCGATAAGAGGAAAATCTGCATTATTCTTTAAAAAATTGATGTCATTGGCATTTGTAGTCAAGGCCGATAAAGGAAAAGGAAATCCATTTTCCTTTAAAAACTTCGAAGTGAGGTATTTATCGTTAGAAATGGCGATTACTTTAGAATTTGAAACTACCACTTTAACATTATATTCCTTTTCTAAATATTCCTTATTTTCAGCAAAAACAGGCAATTCGACATCGGTTCCTATAAGAATAATATCAATTCTTTCTTTTAAAATTATCTCTTCAATTTTTTCTAAATAATCTCCAGAAGTAATATATGGAATTTTATAAGATGCATGCGCAAGCGCATGTCCGGTGGATCGCACATCTGGATCTGCAGAAATAATATTATAATTATTTGATGAAAAATTCAGACATCTTAAAATCCCTTGACCTAATAAAGCTCCTGCACCAGTAACTAAAATGTTTTTCATTTATTATTTTTTTTTTCTATATATTCTGTGAAAGTAGGCATTGTTTCGTGGCCTTCTGCACTGATACCTTCGGATAATATGACTTTTTTAATGGTCTTAATTAGAATATTTAAGTCCAAACCAAAATCAACATTGAAAACGTACCAAACATCCATTTCAAACTTCTCTTCCCATCCCACATTGTTTCTACCATTAACCTGCGCCCACCCGGTAATTCCAGGCTTCACCAAATGCCTCTTTTTTTGTCTATCAGTATAAAGAGGTAAATATTGGGGTAATAAAGGCCGCGGGCCTATAAGGCTCATATCTCCTTTTAATACATTTAATAACTGCGGAAATTCATCTATAGAGGTTTTTCGTACAAATTTACCCACTCCTGTAAGTCTCTCGGCATCGGGAAGCAACACCCCCTGTGCATCCCGCTCATCAGTCATTGTTCGATATTTTATGATTTTAAAATTTTTCGCATTCTTTCCAGGCCTCACTTGTAGAAAGAAAGGTTTTCCTTTGTTCGCAATAAAAAGCAGAATAGTCACTAAAATCAAAACTGGACTTAAAAGTAGCAGGGCGATTAGGGATATAAAGAAATCGAAAAGAGGTTTGAAAAAATTTAGGTACATATAACATATAAAGATTCCGCGGACCAAAATTAGGCTTTTGAACCTTCCTTCTCCAAGCTTTTGTATTCATTTAACAAAATTTGCCAAAATTCTTTTCGCTCATAAAATCTACAAATTTCGTTTCTGGCATTTGACGCCAGTCTCTCCCGATAATCGCCGTTTTCGGCAACCAGTTTCATCGCCTTAAATAAAGCATCTTGATCTTTTGGGGGTATTATCATCCCATTTATTCCCTCTACAATAATTTCATTGCAACCGTTAATATTGCTAACAATAGATGGTAAATTCATCGCGCCTGCCTGCAGTACAACATTGGGGAAACCTTCGCGGTAACTGGGAAATACCAGCACATCGCTAATCGCAAAATACGAGCGCACATCTACCTGGTAACCGGTGGTAAAAATTTTAGGGTGTTGCTCAATAAGCTGTAAATTTTCTCTGGAAATTGGGTCCAAATCCTGCTCATAGGGTCCGACCATCAAAAGAGAGATTTCGGGATTTTCCTTCTGAAGTTTAACAAAGGCCTGTACCAACTCATTGATTCCTTTTTCAGAGACTAGGCGACCCACAAATACAAAAACCAGATCCGATCCGGGAATACCGGTGTTTATTTTAAATTGATTACGCTCCTCTACCGAAATTCTCCCGGGATCAAAATAGGATGTATCAATTCCGTTCGAACTCCCTTTACCCAGAACTTTTAATTTTTCTTCAGCTGCAAATTCTTCGGCTAGAATTACATCTTTTAGTCCGCGGGAATTCGGGTAAACCTTGGTTGCCAGGGAATAGGTGAGTTTTTCAACAAAATTCAGAAGGTTTCTTTTAACACCTGTGGTTTCCATTAGCGGCATTCCAGCCACCGTGTGCAACCTATGAGGCACGCCAGCTAGTTTGGCGGCCAACATTCCCACTATTCCGGCCTTTGGAGTATGAGTATGTACGATAAAAGGTTGCGTTTTTTTAAAGAAATTATAAAGTTTCCAGACTGCTTTAAAGTCGGATAAGGGAGTAATCGTCCTGGTCATCTCTACCCAGAAAGTTTTCACTCCATTAACTTTTCCATATCTCTTAAGTCTCTCCTTCTCACCAGAAATTGCAGTCACCTCGTAAAACTGATTCATGAAAGTTAGCTGATCTTCGAGAAGTTTTTCGAGAGATAGAGGAATTGTGGTTATTCGAATAAGCTTGTCCATCCTTTTTAATTAAGAAATGTAAAAATAATTTAATGGCGAAATAAATCTCTATAAGGTTAACAAATATTATAAGTGAATTCTTGGCTCTGTTCATCGAGATTATATTTTAATATAAGAATTAAAGAATATATAAAATGTTATAAAAGCACTCGTTAAATGCAATTTCTTAACACCTTTCTTTAAATATTATTAGAACCCATCCAGAAAATCTAATATTTAAACTTATCTTTGCTTAACTTCAATTACTATAAATAATTTATCCCAGTGAAAACCAGAAAGTTGATCATCTACGGAGTAGGTAATTTCGCAGATTTCATATGTTATTCTTTTAATCAAGACAGCCCGTATACTGTTGTTGCCCAATGTGTAGAAGAAAGTTATCTAGCTAAAGCCAGTGAGATACCACACCATTTTACATTAGTCAACTTCGATGATCTTGAAAAAAATTATGACCCAAATGAATATGATCTTTTTATATCTGCGGGAAATGATGAGTTAAGGGAGCGTATTTTCTTAACCGCAAAACAAAAAGGTTATTCTTTAGCATCTTATATCTCCACAAATGCTATATGTCCAACAAATCTTAAAATCGGAGCAAATGTTTTTATAGGAGAAGCAACTTTCATCCAACCCTATGTTCAGATAGATGATAATTCCATAATCCTAGGAGCGAGAATTGGACACCATTCTAAAATTGGGAAAAATTCGCTCTTAAGTGTCTGCCTTCTGGGAGCAGAGGTTGAAGTGGGCAGTAACAGTTTCATTGGGTTAAATGCAACGGTAAAGCCAAAAATTAAAATAGGAAATAAAAATATTATTGGTATGAGTTGTAATATTACATCAAATACTGGCGATAAATCTATCTTCAGCCATCCAGGCACTAAAAAACGGGCGCTTTCTTACGATGATCTAAAGGGAAAATATCTTTAAAAACTTTTTATTGAGGACTAGAATCTAATATTCTGTGATATAAAACAATATACCTATCAACCATTACTTTCAAATCATATTTTTGAGAACGTTTTAAACCATTCGCGGCAATTTTTTTATAATATTCTGGAGTATTGATAAGCTTTAAAATTTCCTTAGCCAGAGATTTTTCATCACCCTCTGGAAATAAAACACCTGCTCCTTTAACCACTTCTGTTAAGCCTGGAACATCTGAAGCCAAGAATGGTTTTCCCGATGCCATACCTTCTATGCTTGAAAGCGATAAACCTTCATGGTGTGAAGATAAGATGACAAAATCGGCGGTTTTTAGCAGAGATGGAACATCTTCTCTAATACCACAAAATTTTACACGCGAAGACAAATCCAAATACTCAACTAAATTTTTATTTTCTGCTTTTAGATGGCCTTCTCCAACCAATAAAAGTTTAAACTGTTCAGGCAATAATTTTAATGCTCTAATTAAAGTGGGTTGATCTTTTTGAATTCTGAAACTTGATACCTGAATAAGAATAATGTCATCATTCTCAAAAAATTCTGTCTTTGAAAGGGGAATAGCATTTTTATATGATTTAAGATCAATACCATTTTCGATCAATTCAAATTTTGAGGTGTTCCCCTTTAAATGTCGCCGTAGGTTATTATCAACTTCTTCTGCAATTGTCACAATTTTGTCATAAACAGAATAAATAATCCTGTCAAAAAATTTGAAAATCCATAAATTCCTGCGTTTGTTACTGGTATTATGTTCAGTAAAAATAAACTTCGCTCTGCTCCTGCTTAAAATTTTAGCTATAGCCACCCAATATAGTGATGGGAAAAGATGAACGTGTACCACATCAAACTTCTTAAGAAAAGGAATAATCTTTAAAATATTTTTTGGATTATATACAGAACCTTCCCCTATTGAATGAATTTTGCAATTAGAGCTGCTTATTAATTGTTTTAAAAAAGGCGTTGCACGGGAGTTTAATAATAATAATTCAATTTCTAATCCCTTTTCCATATAAACAGGAAGGCTATCTATGATTAGTTTTTCGGCACCCCCGGTTCCTAGACTATTAATTACCTGTAACACTTTCATTATATGGTTTTGAGTCGGATGTAAAGATTTGCAAAAACCCCGAATGGAACTGCCAGTAGAGTGATCATTAAATTTGAAGATTTTAAAATCAAAGTGCTTTTTTTCGCAAATATAGCCGATGATACAAGATGTATGGATTGTTTGAATTTTTCTCTTAAATTTTTGCTTAATTTTATTTTCACTAATCGTGCATAGGCGAATCCTTCCGGACTTACCCTATATTGTTTCAAAATAGTATGGGATGAGCCATCCGGTTGATATTCCACAATACACAATGGTTTATTCAAACACAAAAAATTGTATTCCTGATCAATCATAAGATATAAAATCCCAAGGGGTACCAGCTTTTCTCCTTCATATTCGGGGTATGAAGGAAATCTTTTTACAAGGTCTGTTCTTATAACTAATTTTTTATCACCCTTCACACCATGGATATTATATAGATCACTAAGTTTCGACACTGTAAGGTGAGCCGGGATTCGTGTTCCCACAATAGAACCATCCTTAAATTGATCCAATCCAATTATACCTGCGAGGGATTCATTCCCATTTTCTTCCCAAAAATTAATAATTAATTCTACCGCATTATCCGGCATGTAATCATCAGAATCAATACAGACATTTAGTTCAGTAATTATCTTTTTGTAAGCAAAATTATGACCGGTATGCATCCCCCCATTTTCCTTATAATAATATTCTATTTCGATATTATTCTCTTTTTTCCAACTATCCACCAATTCTCTTGTATCGTCCTCAGAACCGTCATCAATGATCATCCAGATGAAGTCCATGGAAGTTTGTCGCAAGAGACTTTCATACACCTGGTGTAAACAAAAGGCCCTATTATAGGTAGGAGTGAAGACTGTGAGTTTTTTCATTTATTTAAGTATAACTTCTAATATGTAGGTAAAAAGAAAAGAACCGGTTATTATGAGTCCTATTTTAGCATGCTGCCCACTTAAAAACCTTTTTTTTATCAATGGGTATATGATTACAAGGCCTAATAAAAACCAGGATAAATATGCAAATCTATTTGAAAAACCTGCTCTGATTACCAAAATCCAAAATGCATTTGTAATGAGAAAAATTTGATAAATAAACAGATAATTTTTGTCAACAATTTTTTTCTTAAAGATATAGTAATATCCTGCAAACACCCCGGTTGAACTATAAAGTAAAAAATCCCAGCGAAATCCGGTTTTGGAAAATTGTTCCGCATAGTCAGTATTTCCTAAATATTCCTGCATTCTTTGCTCTTCGAAGCCAAACCCCAGGAAAAAAGTTTCCCAAAAGCTTCCGCCTGCCAAGGATAATGGTATAGCAATAAACCAGATATTTAGATATAAAGAGGGAGAATTTTTAAAATAGACAATTATATATGCGAGAATGGCCAATAAAATGGACGTATGAAAATTCAATGCCACCAACATCCATAATGCCTTAAATATTAACTTATCTTTTGAGAGGGCGTATATAAAAATTGAAGTGGCCAATCCGTTCCTAATTCCATTTGTACCGTATGCCCAAAAAGTCAATATAGAAATTATCATCAAAAATCCATAACCCCAAAATTGTCCAAACCATTTTTTACATGCTAAATAAATGGGAATAATATATAAGAAGGCACAAAGAAAAAAAAAGGATTGTGCATTCATAAAATTGGAACAGAATTTCATAAAAGCATAAAAGAAACCGTCTTTCAACTGAACTATTTCCTCTCCAGACTGATATCTTTCAAAATATATATTATAGGTGCCCATATCCCCAAAATAATAGCTTATTGGCCTTAACCCCATCATTAACAGAAGATAAATTAGAGTTACTACACCAAGATATTTTGTGAACTTAATACCACTAGGTGTGGTGATACTGGTTGAAAAGGTATTTATAGCAATTATAAATACAATTCCAAAAAGGATTTGATAGTAAATTGGGGTATAAAATTGTAAGGGGAAAATTTCCAACTATCTTTTTTTTAATTGAGTCGAAGGCATCGTTTGAAAAACCGACCCCCTATTTTAGAGAGTGGTAATCATAAGGTCCGTCTCATAATTTATTCCTGCATCAAAATCGACTAAAGTAAAATTATTATGAAAAGCAAAAATTAATCTACCTTAAAACAAATCTAGAATTTTATTCCATTCTCAGGCTTCCATAATTACAAGAAGTTCTGAAAATTCTTTTTTAAGTAATTTTAAATTAATCCTATTATCAATACTACCTTAATTCCTTGATATCTATAAAACCGAGATCGTACTATATAAAAGATGAAAGATGTAAATAACACACTGGATTCTTATACTTTATAAAAACCTCATTTTTGCACCAACTACAACACTATTTGCAGGAACATCTTTGGTTATAATGGTACCAGCACCAATAATAGCATTCTTTCCTATTTTGATCCCACCAATTATACAACAATTGGAATGCAGTTCTACATTATCTTCAATAACAGGTCTTTTTCCATTTTTCTCCCCTACAGTTACCAATTGATTTATATAAACATTTTCTCCTACCTGCTCAGCATTAATAATTGTCCCATAGGGGTGTGCAGTGCGTAATCCACCTCCAATTTTTGAATTTATGTCAATTATGAAATATCGTTCTTTTGGAAAAAATATCCGTAAAATGTTTGTGAACAAACTTCTTGTGCGAAAATAGAACAAAGTTCTAAAATAGCGATCCACCGAAATTCGGTTAATAAAATCATCATTAATAGATTCTGTTTTCTTAAGATTATTTGCATAAAGATCTTTGATAATAATCTTTTTATTGGTTGCAGTTAAAAATCTTAAGAGCAAAGGAAAATATAAAATATATTTGAAAATTATCATAAATTTATTTTAGAAAAATTTTCTCATTCCATTTTTGCATAATAATATCTAAAGAATACATTTTAGCGGTTATAGATGCGAACTTGGACATTCTTTTTTGTTCGTCTTCATTCTCCACAAAAGCATCTAATGCATTTACAAATTCAGTAATGTTTCCATTTTCAATAAGACATCCGTTTTTGCCATCCTCAATAATGTTTCGGGGACCTGTGGGACAATTAAATGCATATACAGGAACCCCAAGAGCAAAAGATTCCAATATTACCATAGGGAAACATTCCTGGTGCGAGGTCATTAACATCACTTTTGCAGATTCAATCGCCTTCATAATATTAGAAGCACTTCCCATTAAGAAAATATGATCAGACATGTTTTCCTCGATAACTTTTTCCCGTATAGATTGTCCATAAACATCGTCATAAGAACCATAAATTTCTAGTTTCCAGTTGGGATGCAGCATTATAAAATTTTTCCAGATATTTATCATACCTTCTAAATTCTTCACCGGCGCAACCCTCCCTACAAAAATAGCTTTATTATCCTTAGCATCTATTGATAGGCCATTCTCAGGTACCGGATAAGTTAACGGGTTTGGGATGACCACAACATTTTGCGTATCATAAAATTGACGTTCTTCTTTACTCAGAACTACCAAATAATCATACTTGCTTTCAAAAAAATTAAATATTTTAAATTTCAAATTCCGTTGCCGTTCGTATTTGGTAAAATGAAATTCCTTGATAACTTTAGACTTTCCCTTGATAAAAGGAATAAAATAAGTCATTGGAATATGTGAAGCGACCAAAATGAAATCCGGTTTTAAAACATTTAATTGTTGCTTTAGGATTTTTATGTTTTTAAAAAATTTGGCCAAATTTCTTGGTCCAAAGTAACTTTTAGATCTGTCGTAATTAATTCCTAAATCTATACATTCCACCGATTTATTCAATGGAAAAACCTTCGGATTTCTCTTTTGTTCTGTACTCAAGATAGTCACTTTATAACCAAATACAGAAGTCCAATAATTTGCTTTCAAAGCTACTAAACGTTCAATACCTCCAAAATTATATAGCTGATCTATTAAAATTACAATATGTTTCATAGATGTTTTTATAAGATTGTTTTAGCGCTCATATCGAATAGACATTTCCCCATAGAAGAAATTTTGTCTCCCAGTTAAATCCATTAAGTTATTAATCGAAAAAGGTCATCCCATTGCTTAACAATTTGTTCTGGCAAATACTTCTGAGCATCTATTTTAGCCTGAAGCCCCAAAGCTTTTCTTCTTTCAGGATTTTCAATCAATTCAATAATTGACATTGCTAATGAGTTAATATCTCCATTTGGAATCAATAATCCATTTTGATTATGTTTAATAATATCAGAAGGACCATAATTACAGTTAAAAGAAATACATGGGACCCCAAAAGCCATTGCTTCTATTAATACCATCCCAAAACCCTCGTAGCGGGAGGACATCACATAAATAGATGTATTTGAATATTTTTGTTCAATATTTTTTTCAGGTTCAAAAAAATGTACCTGTTCTGCAAGGTCCAATTTAGATAGCTGTTGTTTTAATCCCATAGACTCATCGACTTTTCCAACAATTTCCAAAACCCAGTCGGGATGTTTTTCCATAACAATCTTCCAGGCTTGAATCAGGAGATCCTGGCCTTTTTGATAAGATTGCTTTCCTACGATGAGCACTTTCTTGTTATTTAAAGAACTGCTATTTTCAGGGTAAAATGGCAATGGATTAGGTATAATTTTTAGATTCGTCAAAGATGGCCACTCCATGGAATTTCCTTCAGTTAAAATCACAAATTTTGAAAAACCGGGAGCTAATTTCTCCATTATTTTCCATTTAGCCCTTATTAATTGCTTCTTCCAGAAAGGAAAGTTATCTCTCATTTCTATTTCTTTGGAAACATGTCGCTCATAAATAATGGGAACTTGTTTACCCAAAATTTTAGGCAGAAAAAAACCTTTCAAACCATCATCACATACAGAAATAACATCAGGTTTAAAATCTCTAACAATTTTTCGAAGCCCTCTGATATAAGCCGTTAAATTCAGGAATAAAGCCTTGGGTACAGTAATGTCATAAAAATTAATTTTGTTATTAAAAGAATAGAAAGGACTTAATTTTTTTTCATTTAAAGAAACTATTGCTATTTCATAATCATACTGGTCCACCAACAAACTTGCCTTGATTGAAAGCACACGTTCCAGTCCCCCTGAACCAGTTATTCCATTGGTAATATATAAAAGTTTCATGAAGTATAATTAAATTGAACTAATGCAATG
The DNA here is from genome assembly GCF_054121495.1 of Salegentibacter haimaensis. Classification (NCBI taxonomy): domain Bacteria; kingdom Pseudomonadati; phylum Bacteroidota; class Flavobacteriia; order Flavobacteriales; family Flavobacteriaceae; genus Salegentibacter; species Salegentibacter haimaensis. The sequence continues at coordinate 63,712 of NZ_JBSYGH010000004.1, read as the reverse complement.
TGAACATTGATTATTATTTTGTTTTTTGCAAATACAACCCTAATAAAATCTGTATTTGTTGAATATAAGATACTGAATAACTAAAGTTAGAATAAGGTCTTTGCAAAACAGCCCTTGCAAAATGGACAGAAGCTTTCTGAAAGCATGAGATCAAGCAATATAAAAGGAACTTAAGATCCTTTTTATTATTCTTCAGAAATAAAAGTTTATCTGAAAATTCTCTTTGAATATTTTCTTCGATGCTTGCTCCACTATAGATACCTAATTCATGAACTCTCAATACAGCTGTATTAATGGGTAAAACAGCAATTTCACCTTTGTTTTTGGTGAGATATAATAAAAGGCTTAAATCACCGAAAAAAGAACTTTCTAAATAATTTGGAATTTGAAAATTATTTCTGACCAAAGCAGTTAAAGTTCCAATCCTATTGTTGAAAATAATATCGTAATGATCAAATAATTGCTGCTTCGAATATTTATTAATTTCATTTAATTCTTTGCCCCTTAATACATTATAATTGGTGCCGCAAGCTATTATATTTTTATTCATTTCCATAAAATCCACCTGTTTCTGCAACTTTAAGGGATCTGTCCAATAATCGTCCCCTTCACAATACGCAATATATTTTCCAGTTGCTGCCGGAAAGAGTATTTTAAAAAAAGGTTGAATCCCCTGTGAAAATTGATTAACCTCCTGTTTAATTACTGTGAACAAGCCGGGATATTCCTTTTGATACTTTGCAATTATTATGGCAGTATTATCGGTGGACACATCATCAAAGACTATGATTTCAAAAGAAAAACTAGTCTTCTGCATCAAAAAGCCCTGGATACATTTATCTATATAATTCTCATGATTATAAGTTAAACAACAAATACTTACTAAAACTTGATTCATTATTTTCTTTTAAATAAATTTCAATTAGTAGTTAATAAATTGCTGACCATTGTATCAAATCGTTTTACAGTTTCTTTATTTTCTTTAGGTTCTTGTTTAAGGTATTCAACAATTGAATTGTATAATTCTTCGTTATTCATTATTCTTATAATTCCATCTGCAACTGCCTCAGCGTTAATGTCAGTTATAAGACCATTCATACCTTCTACCATCTGATTATAAACTGAATCGAAACATGTAGTTACAATCGGTGTATTCAACAATCGGGCTTCCGCAATCGATATTCCATAACTTTCAGACCGCGAAGTTTGCACGTATAAATCAGCAGCTTTAAAATAAGGGTAAGGATTGGGTGAGGTGCCTAAAAGTGTTAGATAGTTTTCTAACCTATGAGATTTAATAAAATTTTGTATTTCGGTCTGAAAAGTCCCTTTTCCTAATATGTACCAATGAAAGTTAACTCCCTTATCTCTTAATATCCTACAGGCTTCAATAGTTATATCTAGTCCCTTCATCCCTTTTTCTAATCTAGCAACTGTTAGAATATTAAATTGGTCTGTTTGAAATCCAGGAACAAACTCTTCAGACATCTTATTTATACTTATATAGTCAATCATATCAGGGACTAAATAAAGTTTTTTTTCAAACTCAGGAAATATACTTTTAAAATGTATTTCGTTCATACCTGATACAGGAACTATACAGTCGTACTGATAATAATAAAGTTGTTGAAATATAATATTTCTTTTAGTGAATTGAACATTCGCATTCACCCAGGTTATTTTTTTATGGGCTTTTATCTTATCCTGAACATAAAAAGTAGGAATACCTTGTGCATAGGCGATTGCAATATCATAATCAATACTTGACTCATCTATGTTAGTACTGTTTGTTTCCCAGTAAATTTGAGCAAGTTCCGGATTATTATATTGGCCTTTTCTAATATTTATGGAGTAAGAAAATTTGCTTCTAAAAAAATTAAAATCCTTTCCCTTTAGTAGGTCAATCAAGTTTTGGCCCCAACTTTGTTCTGCATACATGGTATACGGTATTGGAGGAAGAAGATTTACAAAATCCGGAATAAAACCATCTAATTCTCCGCCAAATCGAAATAATTGCAAATCAACATCATAAATTTTCTTATCTAAATTGTTTAATAATGCAATTAAACTCTTTTCACTACCAGCTAGGGTTAAAGACTCAATTACAAAAAGAATTTTTAACTTTCGTTGCATAATCAAATTTTAGGATTAAATTTTTTCCATTTTCTAAAAAATGGCCCCATTATTTTGTTCTTGAATAAGTGTGAAATTATATATAGTACATACCTAGCGTATTATTTTAAATTCACTAATACTACTTATGAAAAGGTCTTCCTAAATCATTGATTTCCTTATTCTACTTTCTCAATTCTTTTCCAATTTTTAGATCCCAAAACTCGATTTTTTAAACGCTGGGTAATACTATTTAATTTGTTGTACAATCCAGTAGTGGAATTAGGAAACTTTTCTTTTAAATTCAAATCTGACTCAATATCTTGTAGCTTCTTTTTATATATTTGTTGCTCGTCTTGATTTATGCAAGTCAATAACGAATAATGATGTTGAACTTTTTGATGGAGCAATTTTAACGCTTGATTCTCAAATTTCTTTGGATAGTGCTTTTTCACATACTCCAAGCGTTCTAATTCACCTTCCAACTGATCCAAATTACGAATTGAGAAGGAACCAGAAATAGCAGAATCTCTTTGCAAATAATATAAAATAGGCTGTCTGATAGCTATATAGCGTTCCACATCTTCAATTATTTTGTATTTCCAGAAAGTATCTTCATAAAACTTACCTTCGGGAAAAAGATAGCGTTGGGCTAATTCTTTCTTAATTAACTTTCCCCAGGCAAAATTGAATACTGTCTTGTGCTCCAATAATGCCCACATAGCTTCTTCTCTATTATAAACCTCAATTTCTTGATGTTGTTGAAGATTGAGTAGCCTATAGCTAGGATAATCATAATAAAAGTTCCCCTGCACAACATCTCCTTGATATTTTACTGCTGCATTAATCAACAATTCCAATGCATTCTCCAGCAACATGTCATCTGAATCTAGATAAAAAACATATTCTCCTCGCGCTTCTCTCAAACCTGTATTTCTTGCACCAGATAAACCCCTATTTTCCTGATGGATAAGTCGAAAACGAGTATCTCTATGCGCAAAATCATCTGCAATTGTTGCTGATAAATCCGTCGCGCCATCATTAACCATGATTACCTCGAAGTCACTATAACTTTGACTTACAACAGAAAACAGACTTTCAGTGAGGAAATCTTCTACGTTGTAGATTGGAATTATAATAGAAATCATTGGCTGGTGATTTTTCATAAATAAATCGTGATAATATGCTTACAATCAATAAGTTATGTAAATAAAACAACTGGTTAATCAAAATTAGATTTCATCGTCGTAATATATTAAAATAAAAATGCAAAGCTAAATTATAATCGCCAACATAACGACTCTAACATTGAAAGCTTGTTTCCTTTTAAGCTAAGTTTAATATTTTGAGTATTTTAATAAAAAATTGAGAGAATGGAGAACTAATTAAAAATGCAAAAGAGTGATGAGTTATAACTATTAATTTAAGGTTATTTATTGAAGTTTATACATAAGGAGTTTAAATTTGTCTTTAATTGGCAGCTTAGTAGTGAAAGCATCTAATATATCGACCTGTCTCCTAAACTTATAAAACTCTTTAAAATTAGAATTAAAATTAACTGTCAAAGATTTATTTACATTGATTAATCGAATGAGATACTTGTAAAATGTATCACAATCTTTTATTGGATTTAAAAAGCTCAAAATCAAACACAACACTTCTAAAGTGCTTCTTTCTTTAAGTTCACTAAAAGTTGAGGTTGTCGTTGATTCCTCCCTAAAATAATAATAGTAAAGTCCCTTCTCAGATGAATAAAAACTCTTGACAATTTGTACGTACTCCATCATAAAAAAATTATCCTCAAATTTAATATCTTCTCTAAATTTCAAACTTTTAATACTATCTCTTTTAAAAATTTTATCACAGACAATCCATGAAATCAAATTGTCTTCAAGAATAAATTTTTTAAATTCATTAGATTCCAGTTGATATTTTTTATCAATATTTTTTCTGATATAAGCATCCTCAGTTCCATATTTCATGAAAATAGGGAACTGCAAACATTCAATTGAAGGATCTTTTTCTAATATTTGATAATTTAGCTCTAATGTATTCTCAGCTAATGCATCATCTGAGTCCACAAATAGAATATAAGTGCCATTGGCATGTTTTAAACCTAAGTTTCTTGCACTACCCTGACCTTTATTCTTTTGATCTAAGACTTTTATTCTAGCGTCTCCCTTAGCTAAGCTATTACAAATTGAGAGACTATCATCAGTAGATCCATCATTGATTAAAATGATCTCTAAATTTTTATAGGTTTGACTTAAAACAGACTGTATACACAGCTCTAAATAAGAAGAAGAATTATATACCGGTATAATGATACTAAAATCAACCTTTCTTAAATTTTTATCTGTCATTCTTAATTATTCTGATTTAAATTTCTAAAAAAGAAATCTTTATTTTCTTTTATTTTCGAATCATCCCATTCCCACCATTTAGAATCTAATAATTCTTGAGTAACACTTTCGGAAAAACGGTATTTTATTATTTTAGCAGGGTTTCCACCTACAATGGCGTAAGGCGGAACATCTTTAGTTACAATGGCTCCAGCGCCTATAATTGCTCCATTACCAATGTTAACTTCTGGCAATATTACCACATTGTCTCCAATCCATACATCGCTCCCAATTCGATTTTTTCGATTTTTTATAGTGTATGGATATTTCCCAAAATATTTTTTATAAAAATCAAATTCTACAGCTGGAAAATCATAATAGTGATTTGCTAAAATAACCGTTACATTTACGCCTATTGCACAAAAACCTCCAATTTCTAAAACACCACCTTTTCCTTTAACTACAAAATTTCCGTTATGGACAGAATTTCTCCCTTTACTTATTATTTGGCCGTGACTTTTAATATGAAATGGAGGTTGTTCTTTTGGTTTAGAATTTATTTTTAGAAAATATAATAAAATTCTAATTCTTTGTATGATACTTTTCATATGCTCAACTCAAATTTTATCCAATTCATAAAATTTATTAATATCATCAATTTGTTCATTATTAGATAAATTTGAAAAAATTGAGAATTTTTTTATTAATAAAGGATTATCCAAAAATTTTTGTATGCCATTGAAAACACCTTCCATATCATTTGATACTATAAATCCGTCTACTCCATCATTTACAAATAATTCAGCACTCGCTACGTTCGTTGTAACTATAGGTTTCTTTAAAGTTTTAACTTCATGCATTACTATAGATGCTCCCTCAGTTCTGGAGGGAACCACATATATATCGCAGTTTTTAATAAAAGGATAAGGATTCATTTTATTTCCTAAAAGAAATAAATGATCATTGATTTCTAAATCTAGAATCTGAGTTTTAATTTCATTTTCTAATTCCCCATCCCCCACCAGATACCATCTAAAATTAAAACCTTTATCTTTGAGCCATCTAACTATCTTTGGGATTCTATCTTGTCCTTTAAATCGATCTAATCTACCTACTGTTAATAATCTATATCCGGAGAAATCATCTTCAAAAGATCCCCCAATCTCTGCAAGTTTTTTAATTTTTACAACAGGAACCATATTTCTAAAAACTTCAACTTTTTCTTTTAAATCGGGAAACATTGAAATTATTGAAGTTTTTACATCTTCTGAAACTCCGTATATTTTATCGAATTTGGGATATAATATATGTGAGAATTTTTGTTTATCAGTAATGTGATGTTTAATATCACCATGAATCCACATTAATTTAAAACGAGCATTTACCTTTTCTGTAACAAAATATGGAATAATTATATCTAAACCTCTAAAGGAAATAGCTATATCTGCTTCATAAATTTTATGTATTTTATTAAAAAAAGCTTTGAAATTTAGATGCCATAAATCGTTTGACGAGAGTTTTATTCTAACAGCCCTGAAGAGAGCGCCAACTGCATCAGATATTTTTTTTTCTTTGAAAAATCTTATTGATGTAGATAATGGAGGTTCAGATACTAAATAACCCCATTCTGAAAATTCCTTAATTATTTCAACCTCTACCCAATTTGGGATATCATTAAACAGTTTGCCGCCTGGACGTAACAATAAAAGCTTCACACTGAATTCAGTAAACTCTAAGGCCTCTAATAGAGCTAATAAAGCTTTTTCAACACCCCCCATATCCATATATCCATGAACAATAATTATTTTCCTGGATTTTCGCATAACTCTTAAGTTTTAGGTAATATTTTTCTATATAATAATGACAAATAACCTTTTACGGAAATGTGATGTTTCACTAATCCCAGGTTCTTATAAAGTATGTTTATGCATTTTTTGTATTCCGATATGTTCAGGTAATGTGAAAAAATCACTAAGCAATAGTCGTTTATCCGTTGAATATCTTTTTCAGAATATTCACACTTAATAAAATTATTTATAGCATATATGTGAGTTATTTGTGCCTCAGCATTTTTATATAATTGCGACACTGTCTGCATGGCGCCACCGTTATGAACTCTATAAACAGCATATACTTCTTTCGAAACATACGCTAAATTTCCCGGTTTAGTAGATAAAAGTGATATATAATATATCCAATCTCCAAACAACTTATTTTCAAATTCAAATTTAGCTCTTGATATTTTACGGAACATAACAGTACAGGTATATATTCTATTTAAAGTATAAAATCCTTTAATATCATAAGTTTTTGGCTCTAAAGTATTGTAGGTTTTTTTTATTAAATTATGATTCTTTAATACTTGTGCTTTACCGCTATGTATAATATAGGCTGGATGGGATTCCAAAAAATCTACCTGCTTTTGCAACTTATAAGGATCTGTCCAATAATCATCGCCTTCACACAAGGCTATATATTTTCCTTTTGCTCTTGAAAAATTGTATTTTACATTAATTCCTCTTTGCCCTTTAGAATATTGATTTTCTAACTGGTAAATAGGCCTAATTAAATCTGGATATTTTATTTCGTATTCTTTAATAATTTCAGTTGTGCCATCTGTAGATGCATCATCATAAATAAGAATTTCAAAAGAAAAATTTGTCTGCTGCATTAAAAACCCATTCAAACATTCCTCTATGTAATTTTTATGATTATAGGTAATACAACTTATACTTACTAGCGGTTTCAATCTTCAGACATTTTAATTATGTTTATGTCTTTAACCATTTCTATATTATATTGCATTTGTAATAAACTTTTTTTAATTTTTTTCTTTTCACTTAAATCAAGTAATACCTTAGGTAAATTAACTCCGGCGAGGTGAGTAAAAGGATAACCTCCACCAAAGCGGCAGTTCATTTCTAAAACATAAAGTTTTCCATTACTTATAAAACAGTCCATATCTAAAACACCTATATGTCGCAGAGAGAGGGCAAGTCTTTCTCCCAATTGCATAAGAGGAATATTTTCTTCTGTCCGAGCACCATCAGTCTCCCCTGATCGCATTGCCATTTTTTTCTTTACAAAGGTTTTGATATAATTACCTTCCAAATCGTTAAAAACGTCCAAACCATATTCCTGTCCATTAATGCATTGTTGGATCAGCACTGCATTTTCAGAACTTTCTTTAGATTCATATTTTAAATAAGAATTATAAATTTCTCTTTTTACTTTGGCGAAAAAAACTTCAAGTTCTAACTCATTCTCTGCTTTGTAAAGGCAGATAGAGCCCATCCCCCATCTTGGTTTAACAATAAGGGGGTAATTAATTTCACCTGATTTTATGGCTTCTTTACTAGACTTTAAATTAATATATGTTTTTGGTGTATTAAAGCCGTGAGTTATTAAAAATTGAGAAGTTAACCATTTGTCATTACATTTGGCTACAACACTTGGAGAAGATATCACCACTTCTACCCCCAACTCTTGAAAAAGCGCTTTAGATTTGGCTAAAACAGGTAGGTCTATATCAAACAATGAAATAAGTATATTTATATTATGCTTTTCGACATAATCTAAGAGAAATTCAATAAAACCTTCTTCATAAATTAGTGGAGTCACCACCCATTCATCTGCTTCAATTAAGGCGGGTGAAAATTGAGAATTAGCAACGTGTACTTTTCCTCTCCCTGCCAGTGCTTCTTTAAAATATTCTACCAGGTAAGATCTTCTTCCTGCTGAAGTTAATAAAATATTCATTTATCAGTTACTTCTTGCTAATACATTCATATTCTATTTCTTAAGTCAAATCTAATGAAAGGAGTATATTTTCTTTATCAACTCTCAATATCATAAATCCATTTTTCTCATATAATTTTATTGCAGCTTTATTCTCCGGCCAAGTTTTCACATATAAAGATTTCATTTTGTTATTCTTACTTTCTCTAATTGAAAACCGAATAAGTTCACTTGAAATACCCTGCCCTTGGAATTCCGGAGTAACAGCGATTACAGATATGTAGGCTTCCTGGTTTTTGGAATCATTATTATAGAACATAATAAGTCCTTTAATATTTTGTGAGTCACACGCAATAATAATATTTCCAAAACTCAATAATTTTCTAATATATTCTGAGAAATTATTAACTGTAGACCTTTTAGTCAACCTTTCCAAAAGTGAAGGTTGAAAAGATTTATTTACTTTTTTAAGAACTAATGCTAAATCATTAATCTTAAAAGAGGTTTCTCTAAAATTTTTTATTACTGTCATTCTTAGGTTTACTTATAATTAAATAAAATCACATTTAAATTGATTTGTCAACCTTTTAAATCCAAATATAATGGTAAGAACAAAATTCCGGAAGCAGAATATTGAAAACCGGAGGTTTAATAGAACGAGGTTCAACAGTAAAAAACCATTCTGAATTATTTTGAATTCTTTCAACTCAAACCCAGTTTTAGGGGGATATCATTAAACATTTTGGCACCTAGACGTAACAATAAAAGTTTTACACTGAAGTCAGTAAACCCTAGGGCGTCTAGAAAAGCTAATAAAACCTTATCAACACCCTGCCTTGAAAATAACCATGAGCAATAATAATTTTTCTGGATATTTGTATAACATTAATCTTTAGGTATTATTTTTCTAAACAATAATGACGAATAACCCTTTACTGAAATGTGATATTTCACTAATTTTATGTTCTTATAAATTATGTTTATACATTTTTTATATTGCGAGAATTTTAAGTAATGTGAAAAAATCACTAAACAATAGTCGTTTATCCTGTAAATGTCCTTTTCAGAATATTCACACTTAATAAATTTATTAATAGCGAATATGTGAGTTAGTTGTGCCTCCGCATTTTTATAGAATTGCGACACTGTCTGCATCGCGCCGCCGCTATGAATTCTGTATACAGCATATATTTCATTAGAAACATAGGCTAAATTTCCCGGATTACTAGATAAAAGTGATATGTATAATATCCAATCTCCAAATAATTTATTTTCAAAATCAAAAGTGAATCTGGACGTGTTACGAAACATTACAGTACAGGTATACACTCTATTAACAGTGTAAAAATCTTTTATATCATAAGTTTTCGGCTCTAAAGCACGATTTGATGCCTCTTCTACTAAAATATTGCCATTTAAAACCTGTGCTTTACCGCTATGTATGAAATAGCTTGGATGAGTTTCCAAAAAATCTACCTGTTTTTGCAGTTTATATGGATCTGTCCAATAATCATCTCCCTCACATATTGCAATATATTCACCTTTACATTGTTTTAGAGCAAAATTAAAATTAGGAATTATACCAATATTTCTATCGTGATTAATATAGTTGATTATTGATGCTCGTGGATCTGTATTTATTATATTTTGTATAACCTCATTTGTACGATCAGATGAGCAATCGTTAACAATAACCACTTCTACTTCAAAATCATGTTTTTGCATCAGTACCCCATAAATTGCCTCTTCTATAAATTTCTCGTGATTATAAGCAATCATACAAACACTAACTTTCGAAGCTTGTCTCATTCTAAAAATTCAGAGGTTCTAATTTCCTTCCTATTTTACCAGGAATTCCTATTACTAAACTATTATCTGCTACATCTTTGGTGACAACAGAACCAGCTCCAACTATTACGTTTTTACCAATTTTAACATTTGGAAGAATTGTGGCATTCGCACCTATACGTGAATAATCATCAATCTCACATCCACCTAATAAATTAACATTTGGAGATATTTCAATAAAATCACCTATCAAACAATTATGTGTTATAACGGAATTATAATAAATAATACATCCATTGCCAATTCGTGTACTATTTGAAATTCTGGATCCGGATAAAATATTATTTCCTTCCCCCATTATTACATTATAAGCACCAATGCTTGCTTCAGGGCTAATTGTAGACTTAAGAATACCACCAATTTTACTAAATTTATCATACATTTTCTTTCTTAATACTGGATTACCAATACCGATAGTAAAATGCTTGTCTATAGTTTCAAAATAATTTTCAGCTTGATCTAAATTTTTTAAGATTAGAAAATGATTGTATAATTTTTCATAGATAGCATCATTTATATCATCATAAAAGACTAAATTATTAATTTGATTAATTTGATGTAAAATATCCAAAACCTCTATTGCAAACCCTCCGGCTCCTATTATTAGCATAATTAACTATTAATAATTTTTACAATAAACTTCAATTTTTCTTCCTCTAATTCAAAATATAAAGGCAGGCAGAGAATTCTTGACGCTACACTTTCTGAAGTCGGCATTTCTTCACCCTTAATATATTGCACAGTGTTAAGGGAAGGATAAAAATACCTCCTAGGATATACCCCTTTTTCATTTAATTTATTCTGAATATTTAAAAGTGCTGTTTCACTATTAAAGATTACGGGATAATAACTAAAATTCCATTGTGTATCATCCCTGATTTTTAATTTACCGAGTTTGGAGAAATCTAAATTTTCATTATAAAAATCTACTATCCGTTTTCTGTTAAGAGTTATTTTATCCATATGCGGCAAAACACCCAACCCCATCGCAGCCTGTAATTCACTCATTTTGGCATTGATCCCAACCCCATGGAAATCTTCCGGGCCATTATGTCCAAAATTATGGCTGTAAAACAATAGATGGTTTAATTCGCTATTTTTACAAAACATTGCCCCGCCTTCCCCCGTGTGAAACAACTTGGTGGCGTGGAAGCTACAGGTACTTATATCTCCATAATTAAAGATGCTTTGCCCTTTGTACCTTACGCCAAAACAATGAGCAGCATCATAAATTACCTTTAAATTATGCTTCTGGGCTACCCTCTCTATTTCTTCTACATTACAAGGATTTCCAAATACATGGGTAGCAAGTATTGCGGTAGTTTTTGGAGTAATGGCAGTTTCAATCTTAGTATCATCGATTGTCAAATACTCCGGGTGAATATCTACAAAAACTGGGGTACAGTTTTCCCAAACTATAGCAGCCGATGTCGCCACATAACTAAAAGGGGTGGTGATCACTTCCCCGCCTTTTGCAAGAACTTTCAATGCAATTTGAATTGGAAGTGTCCCATTGGTGGTTAAGGTAATATTTGGAACTCCTAATTCGATTTTTAAATTAGTTTCCAATTCTTTTACCAGTTCACCTCGATTAGTAAGCCACTGGTTATCCCATATACGTTGAACCTGATGATGATATTCTTCAATTGGCGGAAAAAATGTTTTGGTTACGGGGATCATTTTCGTTTTATTATAAGTAATAGTTCAGACATTGCGCTCATTTTTAAAAAATAAGAGCTTAAAAAGTAGATGGCGCAGCCAATAATAGTGCCGGTAACCAACCTTAGGAGATCATAATTTGTAGAGGTTGGGAAGGAAGAATCAAGAATAAAAACAATAAATCCACAAATAAAAGCCAAACCTATGTAGGGTGTTAAATCTTTAGTCTGCTCCCATGCGGAATATTTAAGGAATTTTCCTGAATAATGTGTATTGATAAAAAAGGCCATAAATGAAGTTAATACACTACCATACAACAGGGCGAAAATACCAAAATTTACAGACACCCCTATTACAATTACAATTAAAGCTTTCTTAAAGATCTCCAGTTTAAGAAAAAGATCACTACGCCCCATTACATTTAAAATATTGAGATTGTAAGAATGTATAGGATAAAGTATTCCATTGGCACACAAAATTTGGAAATAAGGAACAGCGGGCAACCATTTTTCAGTCAATAAAAAACGAAATAGAGGTTCTGCCAGTACCGCCATTATAATTAAGGTAGGAGCTACCAGGTAAATCACCATTTTCATTATTTTGGAATAGACTCTTTTCAGCCTTGCAGTATCTTCCTGAATGGACGCGAATAAAGGGTAAGTTACCTTCCCCAATACGGCTCCAATATTATTGACCGGAAATTGCTTTAGTGAATCTGCCCGAGAATAATACCCTAACTGGGCCGGGGTGAAAAATTTTCCGATCATAATTGGATAAGCGTTTACAAAAATGACATCCAGAAGTCCAGACATTGTAAGTTTTATCCCAAAATTAAAATGAAACCTGAATTTTTCCATATTAAAAACCCAGGATGGTTGCCATTTTGACCAGAACCATAATTGAACAGACTGAGTAAAAGATTGTATCAATCCCATCCAAACCAGACTCCATACACCGAAACCCGTATATGCCATATAAATACCCACCGCACTACTTATTATTAAAGATGGAATTTTAATAAACAATTGTGTTTTAAAATCCATTTTCTTGGTTAGCCTAGTTAACTGAATGGCGGAAAATGCATTTAATATAAAGATTAAACAATAAAGCCGGGTGATCTCAATGAGAATTTCCCTTTCAAAGAAAGCTGCAATAAGCGGAGCTGCAAAATACACTATTCCATAAACTATTATGCTCCCTGCCAAGTTGAAAAAAAATACTGTTGAGTAATCTTCCTGGTCAGGCTCTTTTGCTCTTATTAAGGATTGCCCAAGACCGCCCTCCATTAATATCCCACCAACCCCCATAAAAATTCCAATCATGGCAATTAAGCCAAACTCTGCTGGCAAAAGTAGTCTAGCCAGAATAATGGATACCAGAAAAGATATTCCCTGCACTCCAAATTGTTGTGAAAAAGTCCAAAATACTCCCGAAAGTGCCTGTTGTTTTAATGGCATTTATAATGTTTTTGACAAATCTATAAGATATTCCCCGTACTTTGATTTGCCGTATCTCTTAGATAACTTTTTAAGTGTTGATTTATCAATAAAGCTTCTTTGATATGCCACTTCTTCAATACAACCAATCATTGCGCTCTGCCTGTTTTGAATTACCCTAATAAACTCTGTGGCATCATCTAAGGACTCAACCGTGCCGGTATCAAACCAACTCATTCCACGGGTCATCACCCCGACCTCTAATTTACCGGCATCCAGATACATTTGGTTAATTGTTGAAATTTCTTTTTCACCTCTAGTTGATGGCTTTACAATTTTGGCATATTCAACAACTTTATTATCGTAAAAATATAAACCAGGCACTGCATACTTGGATTTTGGCTCTTTAGGCTTTTCCTGAATACTTATAGCTTTATTATTTCCATCAAATTCCACAACTCCATAACGTTCCGGATCTTTGACTGGATAAGCAAAAATTGCGGCACCATCCAAATCTATTTTACTTCTTACTAAACTCCCAAAACCATTGCCATAGAAAATATTATCTCCCAGAACCAAAGCCACTTTTTCATTTCCAATAAATTTTTCACCAATGATAAAGGCCTCGGCCAATCCATTAGGCTCTTCCTGCACTTCATATTCAAAACTGCAACCTAAATGAGAGCCGTCTCCTAACAATTTTTTGAACACCTGCTGGTCATGTGGGGTAGTTATAAACAATATATCCTTAATTCCGGCCAGCATTAATACAGAAAGGGGATAATAAATCATAGGTTTATCATATACCGGTAGTAATTGTTTGCTTACTGCAATTGTTATAGGATATAATCTTGTTCCACTTCCCCCTGCTAATATTATTCCTTTCATATTCAGATTTCGTCATTTAATGCGAATACCGCAAATTATTTTATTTTGAATATTGGCTCATATAATAATCCTGATATGCTCCACTAGTGACATTTTGGAGCCAATCTTCATTTTTAAGATACCAGTCGATTGTTTTTTCCAAACCCTGTTCAAATGTTACTGATGGCTTCCACCTAAGCTCTTTGCTGATTTTGGCGGCGTCTATAGCGTAACGCTTATCGTGCCCAGGCCTATCTTTCACATAGGCGATAAGTTTAGCTGACTCCCCTTCTTTTCGGTCTAATTTCCTATCCATAATTTCGCAAAGCAGATGGATTAAATCAATATTTTGCCATTCATTAAATCCTCCAATATTGTATGTCTCCTTTATTTTACCCGTATGAAAAGCAAGATCTATCGCCGTCGCATGATCTTTAACAAACAACCAGTCCCTGGTATACTTTCCATCCCCATAAACAGGCAGGTTTTTATTATGAATAATATTATGAATAAATAGAGGAATTAGCTTTTCCGGAAATTGATTGGGACCATAATTATTTGAACAATTAGAAATTATGTAGGGAAGCCCGTAGGTTTCCCCGTAAGCTCTAACGAAATGATCTGAACTTGCTTTAGAAGCCGAATAAGGTGAATTAGGATCATAGGAAGTATTTTCAGTAAATAAACCTTCTGGCCCCAAGCTCCCATATACTTCATCTGTACTTACATGATAGAAAAGTTTATTCTCAAACTTGTGCTTCCAGGTCTTCTGGGCAGCGTTTAATAAGTTTAGGGTGCCAATAACATTTGTTCTTACAAAAGCAAGTGGATCAGTAATAGAGCGGTCTACATGTGATTCTGCAGCAAGATGAATAACTCCATCAAATTTATATTTCTTAAAAAGACTATCCATCTTATCTGCGTCATTAATATCTGCTTTTAAGAAAGAATAATTTTCAGAATTCTCTACATCCCTCAAATTCTCAAGATTACCGGCGTAAGTCAATTTATCCAAATTATAAATTTGATAACTCGGGTATTTATTGACAAATAATCTCACCACGTGAGAACCGATAAACCCTGCACCTCCTGTAATTAGTACTTTCATAATTAAATTTTAACTTCCTATTGCATAAAATTCGAATCCTATTCCTTCTTTTGATTTCCTTTTCAATATTCTTCTTCCATCAAAAAGGAAAGCCGGTTTTAGCATTTCATTATATATTTTTTTCCAATCCAGTTCTTTGAATTCATCCCATTCCGTTAATACAGCAACGGCATGAGCCTCTATTGCTGCTTCATACGGGGTAGTGACCACTTGTACTCTGGCCCGGTTTTCCTCCGAAGAACGAGTGTTTAAATAATCCAGATCAGCATAGATTTGCTCTGGTTTTACTTTTGGATCATATACCACGATCTCGGCCTGTTCGTTCAATAAATAGTCTCCTACATAAATAGCAGCCGATTCCCGGGTGTCGTTGGTATCTTTCTTAAATGCCCAGCCGAGTAATGCTATTTTCTTTCCGGAAACAGTATTAAAAAGGGTCTGCACTATTTTAGCTGCAAATCTTCTTTTTTGATGATCGTTCATCAAAATTACCTGCTCCCAATAATCGGCTACCTCGTTTAATCCGAAGGATTTTGAAATATAGACCAGGTTTAAAATATCTTTCTGAAAACAGGAACCTCCAAATCCAACTGAAGATTTGAGGAATTTAGACCCAATTCTGGAGTCCATTCCCACTGCTTTGGCAACTTCATTCACATCTGCTCCAGTTTTCTCGCATAATTCGCTCATCGCATTGATGCTGGAAACCCGCTGTGCTAAAAATGCGTTGGCAGTTAATTTTGATAATTCAGAAGACCATACATTGGTAGTAAGCAATCTCTCCCTGGGCACCCAATGCGCGTATACGTCTACCAAGGCTTCAACTGCTTCTTTTCCTTCAGGGGTATCTATATCACCACCAATTAAAACCCTATCGGGATTCATCAAATCGTCTACGGCGGTGCCTTCAGCTAAAAATTCAGGGTTCGATAAAATTTGATAATTTACTCCATTCCCTGTATTGTCAAGTATATTCTTCAAAGCTTCAGCAGTACGCACGGGTAAAGTAGATTTCTCAACTACGATCTTATCGGTTTTCGATACCCTGGCAATTTGGCGAGCACAAAGCTCAATAAACTTTAGATCGGCAGCCATTCCCTTTCCTATTCCGTAGGTTTTCGTAGGTGTATTTACCGAAATAAAGATCATATCAGCCTTATCTATCGCAGCGTCCACATCGGTAGAAAAAAACAGGTTTCTACCTCGCGCTTCAGCCACAACCTTTGAAAGCCCGGGCTCATAGATCGGAATATTTTCCACGTCCTCATCATTCCAGGCATTAATCCTGGCTTCGTTAATATCAACAACCGTTACGCTTATCTCCGGACACTTTTGCGCAATCACTGCCATTGTTGGCCCTCCAACATAACCGGCACCGATGCAACATATGTTTTTTATTTTCATTATTCGTTAGTTCGTTAATTCGTGAATTCGTTAGTTCGGCAACATGTTAGTACCTTTTTCGTGACTACGTCTTCGTTAACTATATTATTTTTTTTGCAAATTTACTCGTTTGATTTTCTTAAATATCTTATGTAGCCATTAATTACCTGCATACATCGGGTAGTTTGACTTCGGGTTTCTTTTAAAGTTTCATCAGAAATATAATCCCAGGATCTCGCTTCAAGAGCATGGTCTAATATTTCTGCTACCGAACCACGTGCATTTACCAAAAATTTGATATTATCCTTAAAATGATACCTTCCCCACCCCTCAGCTATATTAGCTGTAGCAGATCGGGAAGCTCTTAATATCTGACTATATAATTCATATCGCTCTGATGATGGTAATTTTTGAAGAACATTCTCTTTCAAAAACATTTTCAACTCATTACATCTCTGCCAACATTCCAGGCTTTCAAAACTATCGGCCATGTTTCGTTATTTCGTTAGTTCGAAAATATTTTCAAATAGTTTTTTTAAGTAAATTAAATCCAAATAATCTTCCCAATTCTCAGATTAACGAATCACGACTTCACGTCTCTCGAATTAACGAATCCCGAACTCACCAACCACGCCTCCCGCATTAACGACTCTCGGCTCACAAATAAACGCGCCTCGAATCCCGACTCACTAATTAACGGCTCTCGAACTAAAGCTTTTTATCACACCTATCTCCAAGCACTCCCTTCACATCATAAACCACAGTGCTCCCATTCTTCAATTGGTCCAGATCTAGTTCCAAAAACTCTTTATGAGCAACTGCTAAAACAACCGCGTCAAAATTTTCTTTCGGAAGTTCACGGGTGGTCTTAAGACCGTATTCATGCTTTACCTCTTCCGGGTTTGCAAGCGGATCATAGATGGTAACATTTGTTCCGTATTCTTTAAGGTTTTTAATCACATCTACCACTTTTGTGTTTCTTACATCAGGACAGTTTTCCTTAAAAGTAATTCCCAAAACCAAAATGTTTGCTCCCTTAACCTTTTGATCATTTTGCAGCATGAGTTTAACTACTTCTGAAGCCACATATTGCCCCATAGAGTCGTTCATTCTTCTTCCGGCCAAAATTATCTCGGGATGATATCCGATCTCCTGGGCTTTTTGTGCGAGATAATATGGATCTACCCCAATGCAATGACCGCCAACAAGTCCCGGTTTAAACGGAAGGAAATTCCATTTCGTTCCCGCAGCTTCCAGGACATCCTGGGTATCGATATCCATCATATTAAAGATCTTAGCCAGCTCATTCACAAAGGCGATATTGATATCGCGCTGTGAGTTCTCGATAACCTTTGCAGCTTCAGCCACTTTGATAGTTGGCGCTAAATGAGTTCCGGCAGTAATTACTTCAGCATAAAGCTCATCTACCTTTTTCCCCACTTCAGGAGTAGAACCGGCAGTTACTTTTAGAATTTTTTCCACGGTATGCTCCTTATCGCCCGGATTAATTCTTTCCGGAGAATAGCCTACAAAAAAATCTTCATTAAACC
The DNA here is from genome assembly GCF_054121495.1 of Salegentibacter haimaensis. Classification (NCBI taxonomy): domain Bacteria; kingdom Pseudomonadati; phylum Bacteroidota; class Flavobacteriia; order Flavobacteriales; family Flavobacteriaceae; genus Salegentibacter; species Salegentibacter haimaensis. The sequence continues at coordinate 45,669 of NZ_JBSYGH010000004.1, read as the reverse complement.
TCATCCCACTGGTTTTCTCCAAAACCGGCACACATTCATCTTCAGTCACCCCGGGATATACGGTTGATTCATAGATTACTATATCTCCCTTCTTTAGAACCTTTCCAACAGTCTCGCTCGATTTGTAAAGCGGAGTAAGGTCAGGACGGTTATTTTTGTCTACCGGGGTGGGTACAGTGATAATGTAATAATTACAATCTTTGATATCTTCAAGATCTGCAGAACAGAAAAGTCCGTTACCATTGTTCAATTCATCCTTTTGGACTAAGGTTGATTGAAGAATATCATCCTCCACTTCCAGGGTGGAATCGTGACCTTCTCTAAGCTCCTGAACTCGAGCATTATTAATATCGAAACCCACTACCGGGTATTTTGTGGCGAATAATCTAGCTAGTGGTAAACCAACATAGCCCAAACCTATTACGGCGATTCTCTTCGAGGGGGAAGAGGTGATTGGGTGATCAGGGGAGTTTTTAATATTTTTATTCATTTGTATCAATTAAAGTGTCCATTTCGATGGGTTAATTCTCATATTAACTAACATCCCTAAAATGGCATTATATTTTTCGAAAATTGGTTTATGTTTTTCATCATTAATATATTCGCATGCAAGAGCATAATCCAGCCACACCTGGGTTTCGGCGGCTTCACCTTCACAATCAACTAATTTAGACACGAACGATTTTGGATACTTTCGTTTTCTCCAGGCTTCAGCTAAATTTCCGGAAACAGACCTTGAAGATCTACGAATTTGATCCGTTAAAGAGAATTTTTCTTCCGTAGGAAATACTTTTGAAAGGCCAAAAACATCCATCCCTGCCTCAAATGACAGTTGATAAACCCTTAAATCCTTATGAGTTTCTATTTTAGCCATGATTTATAATTTTCAAATCAATCAATATAAAAAAAATCTCCCCGTCACCTTTTCTCCCAGTCTTCTCAACTCCAAATCCCCAAGTCTCCAAGTTTATCTTAAATTCTCCCAATACCAATCTACCGCTTCTTTTATTCCCTCTTCAATTTTATGTGATGGTTTATAACCTAAAAGTTTTTCAGCTTTTTCAACGGAAGCTAAAGAGTGTGGGATATCCCCGGGACGGTTTGGCCCGTGCTTTACCTCTACTTCAAAAATTTTGGAATCGAAATCTGAAAGGTGTTTTTTTAGAAGTTGGGTCAACTCAACGAGATTGGTTCTGTCTCCTACTGCTGTATTATAAACTTCATTAACTGCTTCAGGGTTATCTGAGGTCATCGCCAGCAAGTTCATTTGAAGCACATTATCTATGTATGTAAAATCCCTGGAATAAGTCCCATCTCCGTTTATCACCGGGCTCTCATGCTTCATAAATTGCATCACGAATTTCGGGATTACAGCTGCATACGCACCATTGGGATCCTGTTTTCTACCAAAAACATTGAAATATCTTAAGCCTATAGTGTCAAAACTATAAGCTTTCTGGAAGATATCTGCATATAATTCGTTTACATACTTAGTGATCGCATATGGAGAAAGCGGCTTCCCAATCTCATCTTCAATTTTAGGCAATTTTTCTGAATCGCCATAAGTGGAGGAACTCGCGGCATATACCATTCGTTTCACTCCTGCATCTCTAGCCGCAACCAGCATATTCAGAAAACCCGAAATATTCACTTCATTACTGGTGATTGGATCATTAATAGACCTGGGCACAGATCCAAGAGCTGCCTGGTGCAGTACATAATCCACTCCTTCACAGGCTTCCTTACAGGTTTCCAGGTCGCGGATATCTCCTTCAATTAATGTGAATTCTGAATTATCCTTAAATGCATTAAGATTATGGCGATGACCGGTAGCGAAATTATCAAGACAAATCACGTTAGCATCCAATGAAAGCAAGGTTTCACATAAATTGGATCCGATGAATCCCGCACCCCCTGTGACTAGAATAGTTTTACCGGCAATTTTTTCCTTCGGAAAATCAATCATGTAGAAATGGGAATTTTAACATTTTAACAGCGGCAAAGGTAAACTTTCTTCTTTAGTCAAGTGCTAAAGAAAGCTTAAAGATGTATATCCGGCAAACTTCATTTTTATTTTGAAATTTCTCTTCTTATAGTAATAAAGTAATCTTATTACAGTTCTTTTGCTACCCTGCAGGCTGGTAAACATATCGTGTCAGCTGGCCAACAGCTTTGGTATTAGCTACATCCTCTAGGCCTTCAGGCTAAATATCAAGTTCTCTTTAAAAATTAATGTAGAAAAGCTCTTCTCAAGGGAAGATGGTATTGCGCAGTGATGATAGCGGAAAACTTTGACCGATACAGGTATTTAAATTAAAGACAATTACTAATTAACAGACTTGAAAAACGTTTCGTAAAGTTTAAGGTGAGGTGGCCAAGATTCTAAGGGGTTAATTTAAAAACTAAATCCAGACCACGGTTTCATACCTGGTTACAAATATTCTAATCCCTCAAAACATTTCAAAAAATCTAAATCATCTGCGTCATCCGCATGCTGTAGGGCTCTGTCAATTACCCCGATACAGGGAAACATGAAAAAAGTCCAAATGAATTCTTGGCAAAAGCTAAAATAAGTCCAGAGACTACCGCCTAAAGACTAAATAACCGGGATCGGGCAACAGGCAACAAACTTAATCCTACTCCAATAATATCAATTCCCGAATTCCGTACTCTCCAACTGTTCCAACCGGGTACTAATAGTCTTTTCACGTACCGCATTTCCTTTGGGAACACGGTTTTCCAATCGCTCAATCAACATATCCATAGCACCCCTTCCTATTTTTTCAGGAAACTGATCTATATAGCTTATACTTGGAGCCAGGTAGGTTGCAATATCTTTTGAAATAAAGCCTATTACCTTCAAATCCTGCGGAATGCGAATATTTTTCTCATAAGCCGTTCGATAAACCTGCATAGTACTTTCAAAATCTGAACACAATACCGCCTCGATTCTATCTTCAACCAGCATACGTTCTATTTTTTCCCTCAACACCTCGGGCCTGGAAGAATTGGCGATATAAAAGTCCTTTTCCTTATCGGGAAGAGCTTCTTTATAACCTGTAATTCGCAACTTTCCAACTCCTAGATGATGAATAGAAGTAGCAATACCTATCTTTTTTAAACCTTTCTGAAGAAACATTTTTGTTAGCTCGGCAAAAGTCTGTTCGTCATCAATCCCAATTTTATCTACCTCAAGATCGGCGTGAGTTCGGTCATACAGGATGACAGGAATATTATAATCTATTAAGGTATTAAGATGTTCATATTCTTTTTTACGCTGAGTTTCTTCTGAAATAGCCACCAAAACCCCATCTACAAAACCAGAGGTAAGCATTTCTACAATTTGCTTCTCACGATCTAAACTCTCGTTAGAGATATATGTAATCACCTGAAGCCCGGCCTGCTGCGCTCTCTCCTCGATTCCCGACAACACATTAGCAAAAAAACTGTTTGAAATATTCGGAATAATTACCCCAATGGTTCCGCTTTTGCTGCTCTTTAAATTAACCGCCACGGGATTGGGCCGGTAATTATGCAACTTCGCCAACTCTTTTACCCGCTCTACTGTTTTAGGGCTAATCTCCGGACTGTCGTGCAATGCCTTTGAAACCGTTGAAACTGAAACATTTAATAATTTTGCCAGCTCTTTTAGGGTGATTTTGCCTTTCATAAGTTACAGTATTGATAAAATATTTTATAAAAGTAGAAATTATTTAATTAAAAATTTAACTAAGCCCAGTTTTAATAGGTTTTTATGAATTTCTGGTTTGCCATTCGCTCCTAATTTACTGTATTTTCGTATAGCTTACCAACCTAATTATGTTTGCAAAAATATTATGTACCAAATACCCGCCCGAGATGCCAACCCTGGTTTGGGATGGAGACTGCGGATTTTGTAAATTCTGGAAAACCACCTGGGAAATCAAAACTCCCAACCGCTTACACTACGAAACCTATCAAAAACTGTCCGGAAAATTTCCCGATATTCCTTTAAAAGAGTTTAAAAAAGCGAGCAGGCTTATCGAACCCGATGGCAAAGTTTATTCAGGACCAGATTCAGCTTATCGCGCTTTGTATCACGCAGGGAACGAGGCCTGGCATAAATGGTATCATAAAAGTTCTATATTCAGAAAATTTAGCGATCATTTCTATAATCATATTGCGAAAAACCGAGGCTTTTACTTTAAACTCACCCAAATACTCTTTGGAAATAACCCACATCAGCTAAAATCCTATTGGTTATTATACCTGCTAAGCCTGTTGTTGATCATTCTGTTGCTATGAAATTTTTAAAAAAATACTGGTATTTAATTCTTGCTGCACTAATAACCCTTGTAGGAATTTTAACCGGGTGGTATTTATTTATCTTTCTCATTTTTCCGTTAGGATTCTTCGGAAGAAATAACCGCAACGAATAAGCTTCGGAGAACTCCTGAAGCCCCGTTAAACTTATCCTAAACCACCGCCCCCATTTGCAAAAACCCCGGTATCACCGTAATTTAAGTCTTTCAAATAATCAAAATAAAAACGATGAAAGACTACGGAACTTTATCCCAGGCTATTAATAAATTAAAACTCGAAGAGGGCTATGAACATGACTTCAACCTGCTTGACGAAAAAATTGAATTAAAATCCAAACAGGAAACCTTTGGGGTAGAAGAATTTGATGTGGACAAGGTTTTAAGATTTGAGGGTATGAGCAACCCCGATGATAACGCTATTCTGTATGCCATCACCACCACCTCGGGCCGAAAAGGCGTTTTAGTTGATGGCTATGGTGTTTCGAGCGGGCAGGTTTCTAAAGCTATGATAGATAAACTGGATCTAAAGGATAATCGCCCAATTAGCGAATAGGAGTTAAACTTCTACTAAAACCCCTCTGAACTTTGGTTTTAGGATTCTACTATTATAATTTTGTATTGAATTTAAAATATCAATAAATAAAAACTATGGATTATTTAGGTCTTGATAAAGCTAAAACAGAAAAAACCGTTCAGCAATTAAACATATTGCTGGCCGATTATCATTTATATTATCAAAAACTCCGCAATTTTCACTGGAATATCTTCGGAAAGAATTTCTTCGATCTTCATGAAAAGTTTGAAGAACTCTATGACGACGCCAAAGTAAAAATCGATGAAATCGCCGAGCGGGTATTAACATTACGCTATCAACCCACCAGCAATCTGAGTGATTATCTCAAAGCCTCGAATGTTGAAGAGTCTAAATCAGATTTAAGCGACTCGGCAATGATAAAAACTTTATTGGAGGATCATGGCAAATTACTCAGCCAAATGCGCAAAGTGGTAGAAGTTGCCGATGAGGCTAAAGATGAAGGTACTATAGATCTTATTGGTGCTTATATTCGCGAGCTGGAAAAAACGAGCTGGATGCTCGATGCCTGGAAAATGAAAACCAATGAAGGATTGAAACCGGTTAAAAAGTCAAAGAAATAAAATTTAGATGGAAGAAGAATTCAGTCTTAAAGAATCGGTGAGCGGAATTTACGACAAACTTGCCGGCTGGCTGGATTCTCTCATCCTAAACCTGCCAAACTTCCTTTTGGCAATTCTCGTATTTGTATTGTTCTTATTCCTGGCCAAATTTGCCGGAAGAATATTAAACAAAACATTATTAAGACGGGTTAAACAGGCTTCTATAAAGGAAATTATTATAAAAATCCTCAAGGTTGTTATCATCCTTGCAGGATTTTTTATTGCCCTGGGACTACTTAATCTGGATAAACTTCTTACTTCTGTACTGGCAGGTGCCGGTGTAGTTGGTCTGGCCATTGGTCTGGCCTTACAGGGCACTCTAAACAACACTTTTTCTGGGGTTATACTCAGCTTCTTACCAGAAATTCAGATTGGAGATTGGGTAGAAACCAACGAATATGCAGGAAGAGTTACTGAAATCAACCTACGCAATATCGTAATTAAGGGAGCAGACAATAATTATGTGGTTATTCCTAACTCCAAAATTGTAGAAAGTCCCTTTAAAAATTTCTCCTCAACCTTGCGCAGTAGGGTGATGTTGAATTGCGGAGTACATTACAGTTCTAACCTGGAATTTGTAAAAAATCTTACTCTGGAAACTATTAAAGAACTTTTCCCGCCAAATTCAAACGAGGAAGTTGAGTTTATGTATACCGAATTTGCCGACAGCTCGATCAATTTTGTAGTTCGATTCTGGACCGATGTGAACAGCAACCGTGACGTTTTAATTGCAAAAAGCAAAGCTATTATCGCGGTAAAAAAAGCATTCGACCAAAACGACATCAATATTCCTTTCCCAATTCGCACTATAGATTTCACCAATTCTCTTCAGGTAAAACAAAACCCCCAAAATTCAGAAGAATCATAACAAATTTCACAGCAGCCTAAAAAAGTAATCAGACTGAAAGCCTGATAATATCAAAACCACGGACAACACCCCAGTAACAGGCTGAAGGCCTGAAATCATAACCAGGGGCAACGCCCCAGTAACAGGCTGAAGGCCTGAAATATCATAACCAGGGGCAACGCCCCAGTAACAGGCTGAAGGCCTGAAATATCATAACCAGGGGCAACACCCCAGTAACAGGCTGAAGGCCTGAAATATCATAACCAGGGGCAACGCCCCAGGAAAGGGCAACGCCCCAAGAAAAAAAAGCCCCAGGCAGAGCAACACTCCAATGCCAGGCTGAATGCCTGACATATCAAACCCTGAGGCAACGCCCCAGTAACAGGCTGAAGGCCTGAAATATCAAAACCAGGGGCAACGCCCCAGGAAGAGAAAGCCCCAGGCAGAGCAACACTCCAATGCCAGGCTGAAGGCCTGAGATACCAAACCCTGAGGCAACGACCCAGTAACAGGCTGAAGGCCTGACATATCAAACCTTGGGGCAAGGCCCCAGGAAAAGAAAGCCCCAGGAAGGGCAACGCCCCAGGCAAAGAAAGCCACAGGCAAAGAAACGCCCTTTCTAAAAATACTAATCCTCTAAAAAGCCAATAAAAAAAGGGAGGCTATGCAGCCTCCCAATTCGATATCAAGTATTGTAAAATAATCTCTAAAACTTCAATCCGAAGCCAAAGGCGAAGCGCCAGCTTTCCGAGCCTTTGAAAAGACTTAAAGTTCCATTTACAGCCCGGGCACTGGTAATCCAAATTCCACCCCCAAAGCTATCATGCCATTTATTGCTTTCTTCGAAATCGTTCCAAACTCTACCTATATCATATCCTCCAAAAACTCCCATTTGCAACGGCAAAAATCCGGTTTTGAATTCATCGAAACTATAGCGAAGATCTCCCCCGGCCGCGAAGGCGCTCTTGCCTATAAATCTGTGGATTCTATATCCGCGAAGTCCGGTATCGGCCCCTAGCCTCGCAGCCTGGTAAAATTCATATCCCGTTCCCATGTTTAAATGAGCATTAACCTGAGATTTTAGAACCAGTTTCCGGCTTCTTACCAATGAATTATAAAAACTCCAGTGGTGTTTAAAATAACCGTAGTGTTGCTCGGTATCTGCAGTATTCATTTGTCCACCAAGGTTAAGCTCAAACCTCATTCCCCGGGTAGGATTTAGTGAATTATCATAGCTTTCATAACGATACAGGGCGTCAAGACCTGCAAAGTATTTTCGGTCGAAAAAGTTAGGATCTTCCGGTGTAAACTCCTCGTTGATAAACCTACCCTCGGTATTTTCAACCTTATTAATTTCATAATTCGCCATGTATCTAAAATAACTTCCGAAGGGAGTTTTATTCACAAACCCGGCTTTGGCCTTATATCGGCTTATTTTTACGCGGTTGTAATCCATTCCCAACTCATCCTCGAAATTTTCGGTTTCATTTCCAAAGCCAAAGAAGTTACTGGCAAAATTCGGACTTTGATACGAAGCCCCCACCAACAAATTATACCGTCCAATAATATTTGCGAACTGGCCTTCGTAATAAAGATCGAATCCGTTTGTAGCGAAATAGTATCCACCCCCAAACCTATGCTGGGAAGTAAAAGGATTTCTCTTAAAATCATTAATAGTCAGCACGTTTTCCAGCGCAATCTTAAAACCATCATCTGGGTTAAAACCAATGCCCGGAAGAAAAGCCCCGCCTCTAAAGTTCTTTTTGTCCTTATCATAGGTGTTTATATCGTAATGATCTCTAAACCTAAAGCGGGCTCCACCCTCCTCTACTACTGTATTGGGAAGAGATTTGTGGTCATAGATTTTAAGTTTTTTCCCGTTTTTAATGGTGTAAATATCATTGCCCAATCCGCCGATAACACGAATAAATATTTCGTTATCGCCTTCTCCTTCAACCAAAATTTCATCGTCATCGTCTAATGCATATACCCAGATATCTTTGGTTACTTCACGGGAATAGATTTTATCGCTTAAAGTTTCAGCTCGTTCTCCCCCCTTATTCCTGGTAATCTTAACCCTGGTTTTCCCGTCTTTCATTCGGGTGATATCGATAAAATCATCTTTATCGGTACCGGTTACTATGGCGAGTTTAGCCATATGTTCGTAGTACCTGGTGGCTATATCGACGATATTATCCCGCCGGCCCTTTAGTTTATTTACCAAATCATCCAAAACTTCCCCACTGGTTTCTTTCGGAAGTTTTTCAAAGGCCTTTTCTATGGCTTCATCGGTCATATTCTCCTGGATGAATTTAGCTTCTTCCAGCCAGGTTTCTCTTCCGGTATTCTGAAGCAATGACCTGTCGAGGCCTACGGCGGCAATATTAAACCATTCAATATCTTTTATATCCTCATCATAGACAGCGAATTGATTGGCGAACCCGGCCAAAGCACGTAGGGTTCCGAAGAAAGCTCCATCAAAATTTGAAAAAACCTGGTCCCGGTCTCGTGGAATGGCTTCAAAAACCCTGTTCCCTTCCTGGTCCTCAATTTCAGCCCAGCGCCACTGGTCCTGGTGCCGGTCCCAGTCTCCAATTAACATATCGAAAATTCGGGAACGGATATATCGCGCTTCATCAAGACTATATTTTTCATCTCTTCTTAGGCGATCAAACATATCTGTAGTACTTACAATGTCGTGATTTGGTCTTCCGAAGCTTTCGGCACCCAGCCAATTTTCTTCAGGACGTTCAACGATCATATAAATATCGTCGCCGTGTTCTTCATTATACCTTCCCAGGATTGGCTGTTTGGGCATATAAAAAAGCTCCGGATTGGTATGATGCACATTCGCCGCAGAAGCCAAACCGGGAACTGCTAAAAATGCATAGGGATGTGCAGCGGTATAGAAATCGGTCATAAGGCGTTCGGCCACTGTATTCTCCATATCATCCTGAATCGGGGTATCCTTAAAAGCCACTTTTTGAAGATATTGCACCGACTCCTTTCGAATTCGGCGCATATTATATTCACGGTTAAGGCTATCTTTCATTCGTACTGAAACCGTTTGATGCCCACCCGATTTGATCAAAGGTTCCAAACCTCCGTATAAGGTATCGAGATCGGCAACCTTTAATTCGATTTCCCTGCCATATAGTTCGCGGTAGCGCTCACCCCAAACGGTGCGGTGCAGGCCACTAATATCGGTTTCCTCGTCTGAATATACCGATGCCTTGATAGTTTCGGGAAATTCTGAAGCGTACTGCTCTAAATTATATTCTTCTTTGGCGGGATAAACTTCTTTCTGGAATAAAACTTTTGCTTTGTTATCCCTGTTTCCGTAGAAACTCACCCAGGAAGAACCATCTTCAAAAACGTCATATACTGCAAAACCCTGACCTGAATAAGCGAAACGACCATCGTTGCTCAAAGTTGAAAAGGTACCTTTTGAAGCTGAGCCGGAAATGATCTGCTTCACATTTTCGTTATCGATATATTGTAATGAATGTTCGTGCCCTGCTACGAAAATCACCCGTTCCCTTCGGTGGGCAATAGTTTCAAGCCTACGAGCCAGCGATTGGTATCGTTCATTCTGAAGATCCTGAATAGAAACCCCGCCGGTAGTACGAATTAGCATAGCCAAAGATCCTAAAAGCGGAATTGGAATCTTTTTTTGAGTAGGGTAAATATGCCTGTTAAAATTATATTGGCCTCCGTGAATCCCGTTGGAAAGAATTGGATGATGCAAAGCTATAATCACAGTTTTGTTTTGACTTTTCTTTAATTCGGTTTCTACTTCCAGCAGCATTGCTTCCCGCGATTTTATAAGCTCGCAGTCCCGGTTAATGGTGGGGTGTCTATCCCAGTTTTCAAGATACCACTGGGAGTCGATAACGATTAGCTGAATATCATCGGTGATTTCTATGATATCAAGTCCGCAGCCGGTGTCGGGTGACCAGATAAGATTTTCAGGGACTTTTTCCAGAGTGTAATCTCTTTGCCGCTCCAAACCGGCTATACCTTCATCATACCAATCGTGATTTCCGGGAATAACCACCACATTTCCCTGGTAATCTTCTAAGGCATCGATTTGAGCATCGAGACGATATTCGGCAAATTCACGGCGGGGGCTGTCTTCAGGCGGCATTCCTACAGGATAGATATTATCCCCAAGAAAAATGGTGTAATTTCCTTCAACTTCAACTGAATCTATAAAATTTTTAAAAGCGATCAAACCTTCAGAAGTACCTCCGGTTGGAGAATATCCCCCGTCCCCCACCAGGTAAAATGATTTTTCTACCTTTTTATCCTGCGGATAGCCAAAATTTTCGGTAGGCTCGTCTTTATGAATTTTAGGTTTTACAGTAACACAGGATGAATAAATTCCCAGAGAAATCAGGATTAAAAGGATATTAATTTTTTTCATATATGAGTTTGATCTTTTTTGTAATTTGGCTCATCTAAACACAATAGTACATGAACCAACTCATAGAGAAAGCCGACGATTTTGTGCTGAATTTATTTAAGGAAGAATTACCAAATACTTATATATATCATAACTATACGCATACGCAGCGTGTGGTTAAAAGTACTAAAGAATTAATTGATAATTCTGAAATTCATGTTAAAGAGGAAGAGGCGTTATTGCTGGCCGCGTGGCTTCATGACACGGGTTATACCAGAACTTATAAGGGCCATGAAAATCAAAGTGTAGAGATCGCAAAAGGCTTTCTTAAAGAGCAAAATGCGGCTCCTGAACTTATTGAAAAAGTAAGCCAATATATATTAGCAACACGCTTTAGCTATGAACCCGAAAGCTTTGAAGAGAAAATCATCAAAGATGCCGACGCCTCTCACTTTGGAAAGGATTATTTTGAAGAAACCAGTGAACTTCTACGCCAGGAACTTCAGCTTCACAATATTGGCAACTATTCTCCTACCGAATGGATCGATGAAAATATAAGAATGCTTACCGAACAGCATAAATTTCATACTGAATATGCTCTAAAGGAATGGCAGCCAAAAAAGGATGAAAATCTGCTGGCACTTATCGAGAGTAAAAACAAGCAGGAGAAGAAGCTTCAGAAAGAAGAGGCTAAAGCGCGAATGAAGGCGAAATACAAAAATGAAAGTCCTGAGCGTAGCTTACAAACCCTTTTTAGAGTTACTCTTAGGAACCATATAAAACTTAGTGATATTGCCGATACAAAGGCTAACATCCTGTTATCGGTAAATGCGATTATTATTTCGCTGGCCCTGGCCAACATGATCCCCAAACTCGATGCAGCCAGCAACAAGCACCTGCTTATTCCAACCCTTATCCTAATCTTATTTAGCGTAGCGTCAATAATTCTCTCCATACTTTCTACCCGACCCCAGGTTACTTCAGGAGAATTTACAAAAGAACAGGTAAAGAACAGAGAAGTGAACCTTCTGTTTTTTGGAAATATTCACAAAATGCCCTTCGATCAATTTAAATGGGGAATGAAAGAAATAATGCAGGATAAAGACTATGTTTACGAATCACTTATGCTGGACCTGCATTTGCTGGGCAAAGTGCTCCATAAAAAGTATATGTTGTTAAGACTAACCTATACTGTTTTTATGATAGGGATTATTTGTTCAGTAATTGCTTTCGTGGTGGCGTTCTACCTACTGTAGTTCCTCCATCAATTCTTCGTAGGTAAAGTTATGTTCATTATCATTCTGGGCGCTGTAAAGTATATTCACCCGAATGGCTTTTAGTCCCACTACCCCCTGAACATCTTCTAATTCCAGAAGTTCTACCTTCTTGCCAAGGTATTTTTTAGCCTGGAGGTATTTGACATACCTTAAATACTCGCGTTCATCGCTTTTTTGGGAATAGATTATCGAAATTTTCCCTTTCTGGGTTATGCGTTCTTCAGTTCCTTTTACGTGAGCTTTGTCGAGGCGTTTTTTGATGATTTCATAGCGGGCATTATAAGTGCCATCTACATCAAACTTCTTTTCATCCATTCTATACCGAATAGATAAAGTTGTATTATAAACCAAAATTAGCGATGCCGCCTCTAACTTTATAGGCGTATTCTCCTGGAGCTGGTAAAACCGGTTCTCCATTTCGCACATTGTGCTTAATTGCCATAAACGAAGGTTATATAAATAAACCTTGTTAAATGGCTTGTCTTTGGCCATCTCAGCACCAATGTAAATATTGTGGTCTACCCCATCGGTCTTATAACGCTCGAAATAATGCGGATAGATCTCCTGCGCCTTTACCTGCTGCCGGTCGATATACCGTGACATTGTGCGGTTAACCTGTTGCACCGTAATGTCGTAATCTTTTCGGTGATTATAAACCAGGCCGGTTTCGGGGTTAAGCTCCTGTTCATATTCATCTACCAAAACTTTAAGCTCTTTAGACTGTTTTCGAAGATGAGACATAATGGGGTTAACCTCTTTTTGAAGCATATTAAACACCTTTTGCTCGCTGGAAGCATTCAGGCTTTCCTTCAGCTCTTTTCTGAAATCTTTTATGCGGAATTTCACCTGCTCATAGATAGGTAATTCTTCTAAAGCATAAGCTTTATCGATTATCTTTTCTATAAGTTTTAACTGATGCATCAAATCTCTTTGAATAGCCTCATTGCGGGCATCTGAAGAAGCCACAATATCTATTTGCCCATACAAAGGATATATATTTTTAAATACGATATCCTTAAAACTCGCCAGGCCATCTTCCTCCAGGTCTCTGATAAACCTTTTGGCTTCTTTTTCAAAAATCCATAATACGCTTGGGTGAATCGAGGTGCATTCACTTTGAATTACTGCCTTAACTCTGTTTTCAAACTCAGTACGGTTTCTTTCAACCGCGGTAGCTATATAAGGTAGTATTTCGTCAAGTTTTATGGCATTTATACTATTGAGCTCGTTTTTTCTTTCTGAAACCAATTCTAAAACGCCCAGAAATTTATTGTTCTTTATCACCGGCGCCAGGATGCAGCTTTTTATTCCGTTTTCTTTGAGACGCTGAGAAAGTAAATTATTTTTCTTTTTCGAGGCATAAGATTCCAGATTGGCAATACTGTAAAAAGTACGCTCCTCGAATAACTTTTTGAAACCTTCTTTACAAATTCCTTCATTGCATTCACTTACCACTTCCTTATTCAAAATAAAGCTGTGAGCATCTTTGGTTTCCATTCGTTCAAAATTGCCATCCTGCGCATTATAAACCGTAAAACCTACACGTAAATCGGGTATTTTATAGATAGACCTGAAAATCTCCTGCAATTTCAGCAATTCATCCTTTTCTGAAGATTGCTCGAAAAGCAGTGTGGTTTTAAGGTTAGAAATAGCCTCATCTACGGTAACATCGGTAAGGTTAAGGATAATAAAACCTTTAAATTCCCAGCTACCCGGCGGAAACATTTCTTTCCAGAGTTCCAGATCCTCTACGTTCTGGATTAATTTATCCACATCTTTTTGAGTGATCTTTTTCGCGTTCTTCCCGGGTGCTATCTCTATAAAATCGTTGTTTATTGCGATTCGATAATGCCGGGTTATACCACTTTCATCTGGGATATCATAATACAGTGGGCGGGAGAAATCAATCCCAAAGTCATAGTATTTATTGAGAATGTATATACAGGAATGTATATAATTCATCTTATCATCTATATTGCGCATTTGGAGCTGAAAATCATCCCCGGCTGCCTGCATAATTTTTTTCAGCTTAACAGAACGGTTAAAAAGGAAATCTCTAAAAGGAACTCCTGCAGCTTTTATTTCATTAGAGCTTAATACATAAGGAAATAGGTCGTCCAGCAAAACCTTAATAGGCTCTCTGTACTGCTGAAGTTCTTTTAAATCATTGATTCCTTCTACCAACTTTGGAAAATCTGAGATATAATCCAAAATGCTTTTGATAGATTTTTTCCCAATTTCACTTGACTCCTTTTCGAGCTGGGCCTCATACTGCTCGATTACTTTATGGAAACTAATTTTGATTTTAAAGGGAAGATCCTGATCTCTTTTACTCATAGAAGATTAATATAAGATAAAAATACGAGTTTGAGTTATTGCTGAAGATAAGGGAATTTGAATTAACATATTTTTAAAGCCCTGTAGGCTGCAAAACTTTTGGGTTCCTTATTTTTGTTGAAAATTATAGAATATATGCGTAAAATATTAAGTGTTTTAGCTGTGACGGTAAGTCTTCTTGCCTGCGACAACGACGAAAAAGGATATTATATCACCGGGGAAGCAAAGGGGGTTGAAGATGGGACCAAAATTTATGTGATGGAAATGGAAAATCCGGCCTCCAGCCCGGTTAGAAAAGATTCTACCTCTATTGCAAACGAAAAATTTGAACTCGATCTGGAGGACCGAAAAGGGCCCGGTTTAAGTTTTCTGGAAATCGATGGGGTACCCGGCAACGTTATTTATATCGCAGAAAACGATAAAATAAACTTTAGAATTTATAAAGATAGCCTTCGCGCTTCAGAAGTAATTGGCGGGAAAGAAAATAAAGTATTAGCTCAATATTTAACCCACCTTCAGGAAGTAAACCGAAAAATGATGGAAGGCCGCCAGGAAGTACAGGCAGCGCTTCAAAATCGCGATACCGGGGCGATCCAAAAATTTCAGAACTTTCAGCAAAGCCTGATGGAAAGCGACAAAAATTATAAAATAAAGTTGCTTGATGAGCATCCTGAATCTTTTGTATCGGTTATGATACTTACCGATCTTCTTCAAATGAAAACTCCGGCTTCAGAATTAAAACCTAGATTCGAAAATCTAAGCGAGGAAGTGAAACAAACCCCAATGGCGCAAAGCCTGAATCAAAATTTAGAGAAATCAAGTGCAGTTGATATTGGTAGCAAAGCGCCCGAATTTACCGCTCCAACCCCCGATGGGGAGCAACTATCCCTGAAAGATGCAATGGGTAAAGTAACCCTGATTGATTTTTGGGCTGCCTGGTGTAAACCCTGTAGGGTTGAAAATCCCAATCTGGTAAAAATATATAATAAATATCACGAAAAAGGCCTTAATATTATTGGGGTGTCCTTAGACCGTCCTAATCAAAGAGATCGCTGGTTAAAGGCTATAGAAGATGACGGACTTCCCTGGTACCAGGTTTCACATCTACAATTCTGGCAGGATCCTGTTGCCCAACTTTACGGAATTAGGGCAATTCCCGCAGCATTTATCTTAGATGAAGAGGGAGTCATCGTGGCTAAAAATCTTCGAGGTAAAGCCCTTGAAAACAAAATCGCAGAGATGTTGGATTAATTGGCAACTTATCTAAAATTAAAAAAGCGGCCCTGGCCGCTTTTTTAGGTTTTATTGGAAATATAACTGAAAAACCACCTGCACTTTTACGCTAACTTCCATTTCTCCCGGTGCCAAACTTTCGCTTGATTCGCTGGCATCGCTCATTTTTAATTCGGCCATTCGATAAACCGGTTGGTAAGAATTCCCGGAATTTTCATTGATATAATAAGCATTTCCGAGCTTTAGATTTAATGGAGCAGCCAGTTCTTGGGCTTTTTGCTTTGCATCAAGAACTGCCTTTTCACGAGCCTGTGCCTGGTATTTTTTTAATTCTGAAGATTTGAATTGAACACCATTAATTCCGTTTAAACCATTTTGAAGCAAGCCTTCTATAATTTCCTCATACTTAGAGATATCCTCAAGCCTAATCGAAAGACTTTGAGCAGCTACATAAGAATAAGTCTTTTCGTTGTAATTATAGCGTTTATTCAAATTCACATAATCGGTACGAATATTTTTTTCTGAGATTCCCTGGGATTTCAGGTATTTTATAATTTGATCGATTACCGCATCGGTTTTGCGCTGCACCTCTGCCGCGCTATTCCCTTCGTGTTCCACCCGCGAACTTATTTCGACCTCATCGGGAACTACTTTTACAACGCCTTCACCTTCAACGTGAATTCCACTTTGTGCGGCATCTTGTTGCGCCTGAAGACCAAAAGATAAGCTCAAAAGAGCTATAAAGAATAACTTTTTCATATTACAACTGGTTTTAGATTTTTAGGTGCAAAACAATTAAGGTACCAAAATTAGATTTTCCCGGTTTTTTGTAGAATAAATAACAAAACAATAGGAATAGCCAGTAAAATGGTCATTAACAGATGTTGGGTGAAAACCCAGGGAGCCAGAATTAGCGTTAAAAAATAACCTCCAATTGCACCGCCAAAATGGGCATCGTGACCAATATTACCAACCTTGTTTTTCATCCCGTAAATGGTGTATAGCAGGTAACCAATTCCAAAGACATAAGCGGGAATGGGAATGATAAAAAACAGGCCCAGCATCATATCGGGTCGCAATAATATAGCTGAATAAAGAACCCCCATAACCGCACCACTTGCACCCACTGCGCTATAGTTATAATCATTTTTATGGAAAAAGTAGGAAAGCAAATTCCCCAAAATCAAACTGGCAAGGTAAACTATAATAAATCCTGTAGAGCCTAAATCATATAAAACTACATTGGCAAAGAAATAAAGTGTAAGCATGTTTACAAAAAGATGTGTGGTATCTACATGCAAAAAGCCCGAGGTGAAAATTTGATATTTGGCCCCTGCCCTTATATCGCCAATATTGAATTTATATTTTTCAAAAAATGAATAGTCATTAAAACCCTTCATAGAAACCACCACATTAATGATGATTATGATAAGGGTCGTAAGGTTCAAATCTCCCATAGATGCTTAAGTTTAATGCCAAATATACCATATATTTGCTGAAAGTTTTTTTATGCAGGCTTTAGTTTTCCGGCTTATCTACCCTATACTTTGGGCTATTTCCAAATTACCTTTTCCCTTTTTTTACCGCTTATCTGATGCAGTCTATTTCTTGGTGTATTATATCACTGGTTACCGCAAAAAAGTAGTTGTAGACAATTTAAAACTGGCTTTTCCTGAGAAATCAACTTCAGAATTAAAAAAGATCAGGAAGAAGTTTTATAGGCATATGTGCGATATGTTTCTGGAAATGATAAAAAGCATAAGTATATCTGAAGAAGAAATGGTCAAACGCTTTCAGCTTGAAAATCCAGAAGAATATCAAAGACTTAAAAATCTCAATAAAAACCTCATCATTATGTGCGGGCATTATGCGAGTTATGAATGGATGAACGCCCTGCAACTTCAGGGGGTGGAGCATCAGGCTTACGGCGTTTATAAAAAGATTAAAAATCCGCATTTTGATAAAATGGCAAGGGAGATTAGAGGTCGTTATGATGGAGTTTTAATCCCCACCTCAATGGCGCGAAAATTCATCGCCAAAAATGAAGAAAAAGATCAGCTTTCGGCTTATGCGATGATTTCAGATCAATCTCCAAAACGCTTTACAAGAGCCCACTGGGCTAAATTTATGGGGATTAGGGTTCCTGTATTTATGGGTTCTGAATTACTTGCCAGAGAACACGATATTGCGGTGGTGTATCTCAAGGTAGATAAAATAAAAAGAGGCCATTATAAGGCCTCTTTAATTCCAATTTCTGAAGCTCCACAACAAGAGGAGTCGTTTTATATTACCCGAAAATTTATAGACTTACTCGAAAAGCAAATTCGGGAAAAACCTGAACTTTACCTCTGGACTCACAAGCGTTGGAAGCATATGAATCGTGAAATTTCTAAAGATTCGGTAATTATAGATTAAGCTACAATATTCTCGATTTCTTTAATCATTTTTTGAGCAAGCTCATCGGCTTCCTGTTGAGATTTTGCTTCGGTATAAATGCGAATAATAGGTTCGGTATTAGATTTTCGCAAATGCACCCAATTGTTTTCAAAATCGATTTTAACTCCATCGATGGTGGTTAAATCTTCATTTGAGTACTTCTCTTCTACTGCCTTTAAAACTCCATCTACATCTAAATCGGGGGTTAATTCGATTTTATTTTTGCTCATAAAATAGGCGGGATACTCCTTTTTTAAATCTGAAACCTTCACCTTTTTCTCTGCCAGGTGAGATAAGAAAAGACCAACACCTACCAGGCTATCCCTTCCGTAGTGAGATTCGGGGTAAATAATCCCGCCATTACCTTCACCACCTATAACGGCTTTGGTAGATTTCATCAATTCCACCACATTCACCTCTCCCACGGCACTTGCCTGATATTTTCCTGAATGTTTTTCGGTCACATCTCTAAGTGCCCGGGAAGATGATAGATTGCTTACCGTGTTTCCAGGAGTTTTCCCCAAAACATAATCGGCGCAGGCTACCAGGGTATATTCTTCCCCAAACATTTCTCCATTTTCATCGATAATAGCCAGCCTGTCTACATCTGGATCGACAACCAGACCCAGGTCGGCTTTTTCTTTAACCACCAGGTTTGAAATATCGGTAAGATGTTCTTTTAAGGGTTCAGGATTATGCGGAAAATGCCCATTGGGGTCACAATATAATTCTACTACCTCAACTCCAAGTTTTTTAAGTAAGGCCGGGAGAGCAATCCCACCGGTAGAATTCACGGCATCGACCACCACTTTAAAATTTGCAGCTTTGATTTTTTCAGGCTTAACCAGTGTGAGTTTCAAAACTTCATCAATATGTCTATCTATATAGTCGTCGATAAGTGTAATTTCCCCTAACTGATCTACTTCTGAAAAATTAAAATTTTCTGCTTCAGCTAATTCCAGAATGAGTTTTCCCTGTTCGGCATCCAGAAACTCCCCTTTTTCATTTAGTAATTTTAAAGCATTCCACTGTTTTGGGTTATGACTGGCGGTAAAAATGATTCCTCCATCGGCCTTTTCTATAGGCACTGCAATTTCTACAGTAGGAGTAGTTGAGAGGCCTATATCTACAACATCGATCCCCAGAGCAGTAAGAGTATTCATACTAAGTTCCTGGACCATTTTCCCTGAAATACGGGCATCCCTACCCACAACCACTTTTAGATCTTCCTTATTGCTATATTTTTTTAGCCAGCTGCCATAGGCGGCCGAAAATTTCACCACATCTAGCGGTGTAAGATTATCTCCCGGGTTTCCGCCAATGGTTCCGCGAATCCCTGAAATTGATTTTATTAAGCTCATTTGATTTTTATTTGGAAGGCTTCTGCTAAGGGTTATAATCAGCAAAAACCAAAATTTTTAACAAATATAAAATTAGCTTCTGCAATACTGCAAAACTTAACAAAAGATAAACAGGCTAAACTTCAATAAGCGTAAATTAGTAGCATGAACTATCTGGCCCATATTTATCTTTCAGGAGAAGACCCTAACCTAATCATTGGTAATTTCATTGCCGATTTTGTAAAGGGAAATGATTACCAGCTTTATCCAATCGAAATACAGCAAGGAATTTTACTCCACAGAAGGATAGATAGTTTCACCGATTCCCATATTCAGTTTAAAAAAAGTGTAAGCAGGTTATTCCCTAAGCACAGGCATTATAGCCGCGTAATTGTAGATATGTTTTATGACCACTTTTTGGCGACGAACTGGGAAGATTACAGCCAAATGAGTTTAGAAGATTACAGCGCTAATTTTTACAGCTTGATTTCAGAAAATTTCGAGATTCTACCCGGAGAGGTACAGGGATTTTTTCCATATATGGTGAAACACAACTGGCTTGTAAGTTATTCTGACGTAAATGGTTTAAAAAGAATATTGTCACAAATGGATAGGCGCACTACTTACAATTCTAATATGCAAAAGGCCGTAGAAGATTTGAATAATAATTACAAAGCATATCGCCTTGAATTTGAGTCTTTTATACCTGATGTAATTGCTTTCTCACAGAAAATGATCCAAGATGTAAAATAATGTAAAAATTTCGGGCAAACTGCCTGTTATTTCTTTACTCTATCTTAAAGAGTATTAAAGAAAAATTAAAAAACTGGGGATATAAACCTCAAAAAACTGTGGTGCGGATTTCCACAGTTTTAAATTTAAGCATAAAAAACCCGGCGAATTGCCGGGTTTTTAATGTGGTCAGATTAAGACCAATACCATCTACCGTTCTCTAAATGAACTCTTTTCCAGCCATATTTTGTCCAGTAATACCAGAGATTATTCGCTCTGAGGACCGTTAATCCACTAATAGTGTAGTATTCTCCATTAATATAGGTAGGCTCAGTTCCTCCACTGCTATAAATGGCATTTACACCCTGAACATCACCAGATGATAAACTGGTTCTTTGCACTGAATATGTGTCACCATTTGTTTTAGTAATGGTGGGTTTACCATTACTGGAAAAAGAATAAGGACCATACATCATAATAGAACCATAATCCAAACTGCTGGTAAATTCATCTCCATCAAAGCCACTTTGCTCATAGGTATGAAAATTATGCTCGGTTCCCGATCTTATGTTACCGTAATGTATGGTGATATAATTGTTTCTATCCACTCTACTCTGCTCATGCCACAACCCAATAGCGTGACCTATTTCGTGGATAGTATTTCCGGTACTACAACCACTGGCAAGTGTAATATTTTGTCTACCCCCTATCATTCCCACATAAGAGGAACAACCTGAGCCGGGTGTGAAGTACACATAATTTGATTGATTTGTTCTTTTGACAAATTTCAAAGAAGTTTTAGATTCCCAATGCTTAATGGCGTCGGTAACCCTGTTCTGTGAAGGTAAATTGCTATCTATAGCATAATAAACTGTATTATCTGGCCAATGCCCAGAGGTTCGTGCAGTACTTTTATCCTGGGGCTCCTCTCCCACTTCCAATACCAACTTTTGGGGCTGTTTACTGGTCATATCGGCCGGGATAAGAATATCGCCCTGATACACATAATCTCCATTATGCTCTTCTACAGGCATCTTATGGCCTGCATAATAAACTTCTGTTACCGGTCCCTGTTTATCGGGATATGCTAATTCAATCTCCTGTTCTACAGTTTCTCCAGGAATTAATTGATTTTCTGTCACCTCGGTTTCCGTGACGTCGTCTTTACTACAGGCCATAACTACCAGGACCGGTAGTAACATTAATCTGCTTTTTCTCATAAGTAGGATTTAATGACTATTTAATTAATTATACATTCAATTTTACGGTTCAGGTTTTTACAAAGTTTATTCCAAAAAAAAGTTAAAAACTCAATCCAAATATTTAACAATCAGTTTCCTACAAATTCATTTAGACTATCCAGTACTTTAAAATTATTTCAAAAATGAAAGTTAATTTTCGGCATTACTGATTTAAAATAGACCGTTGTATTTCAACTAATTAAATAAACTTTATGTCGATAAAAGACACATAACTTCGATTATCTACATAGACTAACTTTGTATTTTAATTTTAATTAACAAAGACTTATGTGAATTTTAACAAAAAATAAGGCTGTCCGAAAAGATTCGGACAGCCTCTTATTCATCACCCTTAGGTGAGAATAAATCCCAGTTAATTAGTCACCCCCCGGTTAATTAATTCAACTGGGCATGTCATACTTAATCTCCTGATACCTCACATATATTGGCTCTAACCTCTACTGTGAAATTAAGGTCGCTCTCACTTATTCCAGGTATCAAAACAGTTCCTCCTTCTCCTGGCTCTTCTGTAGTTACACAAGCTATTTCATCATTAATTCTAGCTTCTATATGGGTTATTTCATAGGGTACCACGGGTGTAACTCCGATTCTAACCCCTCCTTCTTCAAAGGTCACAGAGATATCTCCCCAACTTTCCTGCACGGGCAAGAAGGTGGTCGAATCCACTACGAAATTGGAAGTTGAAGTAGTGGAACATCCAGAAGGCGCCTCAGCTAGACATGGTTCAGGATCGGTTCCTCCACCATTAACAGGACAACCTACTTCATCTACCTCAGTGCCTGGTGCAGTTCCTGGACATTCATCGATACCATCGTGAACGCCATCACCATCAGAGTCGGGACAACCATCCCATTCTACTGCCCCGGGAGTCTCGGGACATTGATCAACGCCATTTAAAACTCCATCGTCATCGCAATCGGCATCTGGATCGGTTAAATCGCAGTCTCCATTACCGTTACCGCCCCCATTATCCTGGCCGCAGTTAAATCTTAGGTGCGCATACTCAACAGTTTCTCCATCATCATTTAATAGCGACATAATAATATTTCGGGTAAGGGTACCTTCCAATACATGATCGCCAGCTTCGCCGTAAACTCCTTCCCAATCTTCAAGAGTTGCTCTCCAATAGATATAAGGTACATCTCCGCCAAGACTTGTTGGATTAGGTAGAGCGAAACACAGTGGTGCTACAGATGGATCTTCCCCGTCGGTATTAGGTACAGGATAAAGATCTGAATATAACAACTCACCAGAGTCATCGGTTCCCAGGTACACTTCAAAAGAGTAATATGCAGGGTAGTGTCTTCCGTTCTCATCACAGTAGTTTGCGAATACACAGAAGGTGTATGCCTCTCTACCAATAATATCGAAGAACAGGTATCCATAAAGGTTTACAATTCTATCATCAAAACATAACACCTCTACATCTACATACTTTTTAACTCCTGCTCCCAGGTTGAATTCAAATGGCAACGGATTATCCACAAAATTAGAAAGAGTACCACCATCGTGCGGTGCAAGCCAAATCAAGTCGCCACCTTCATTAAATACAGCGAAATAATTTAGAGTATAAACGCCGGGTTCCAACTCCATTTCGGCTGATTCTTCGGTAAAATATTCTGCGGTACCATCCCCATCTTCATCGAAAGGTGTTGGATTTACATCAATTTGAATGGGTTCCATCATAGTGCCCACATTTCCGTTAGGTCCTGTTAGCGCCACATGCACATAAGCCGGAGCGTCATCGGTACACTCAGGTATTTCACTCATTTGCTGTTTTAGAGCCTGGCGATTAGTTACCAAATCGTTTAAAACAGTACTAAAGCTTAGAGTAGCTTTCTCATCATCGGGCATTAACCCGGCTTCTTCTTTACTACAGGAGGTAAAAACCAGCGAAAACACTGCTATTATTCCCAGTAATCTTTTAATACTTTTCATAAAAAATTTATTTTGAATGGTTAATTGAATTATATAAGGCGGAGATCATTTGACCCCCGCCTTTTTATTTTATCAATCCAGCACTATTTCATCAATAGCACCACAGCTTACCACATAACCGGCATTATATGAGCCGCCAATGGTTTTACCATGTAAATTGATTGTTCTATCATCGAGATTCAAAGTTTCCCCGGTGACATCAAAGGATTGTGTATAGATTACCTGTCCCATTGCATTGGCTACAGGATAGGTACCGTCGCCATCATCTAAAGGCCAGAGAATTCCACCTGCATCATCACATTCTGCATTTTGATGAATATGCTGCATATGGGATTTATTGGCTTCTAAATTTGTTGCCATAACTGTCACATCCAGCGTATTGCCCATTAAACGTAGAAATGCAAATCCGGTGGCATATGAATCATCGGTTGGATATAGACAGGCTTTGTAATGCGTAGCCTCATCATCTGGATCTTCAAAAATTGGAGGTCCATCTTCACCACAACCTTCTCTAAAGTGGTAATAGTCTAAAGTTTTTCCTTCTCCAAAGAAGCTTCTCACCACATCGTCTGTAATTACCCCTCTTCTTATAATCCGGTTTTGTACATCGCCATAAGCATCAGAATCCAATAAGGTAATTTCAAAGTAATATTCATCTAATCCACTTCTATCTGGCAATTGGAAACAAGCAACAGACCCGGCGTAATCTCCATCATCATTTAATTCTACTGTATTGGTAACTCCATCATAGAGCTGGTCTCCTCGTTGGCCATCATTCCATACCCACACATCTACACTAAACTCAGCAGGATAGTGTCTGCCACTTGGTGGACAGTAGTTTCCGAAGATGCAGAATTCTATAGCCTTTACTCCAATGATATCGAAGAATAAATATCCGTATAGATTAACATCGCGATCATCGAAACAAAGCACCTCAACATCTACATATTTCTTAACTCCTGCACCCAGATTAATGTCTATAGGAAGCGGATTGTCTACGAAATGAGCCATATCGCTTCCGGCCTTGGGAGCCAACCAAATAAGGTCGTCACCACCACTAAACACTGCAAAATGTTGTAATTGGTAACTTCCGGGAGTTAATTCAAGATCGGCAGATTCCTGAGTAAACCATACATCCTGGCCATCTTCCTGAATCGGGCTGGGATGTACCTGTACAACTACAGGGTCTTCATTAGTACCAACATTTTGGGCTCCGGTAAGTACTACCTCTACATAAGCCGGGGCCGCATCGCTACATTCTGGAATATCGGCTATAGCCTGTTTCAATTGAGCCCGGTTGGTCACCAGGTCGTTTAAAACAGCTCCCAAAGATAAAGTGGCTTTTTCACCACCTACATCATCGATGAGAGAGTCTTCCTTGCTACAGGAAGTAAAAAGCATCGCAATAATTGCAATACTCAAAGAGTAAAATTTAAAGTTTTTCATGATTAAATAGTTTTAGGTTAATAAATATTTAGAATGGTTATAATTTTCAATGCACTGAAGGTTAGTCGTAGGATTTAAGGCGACTTATGTTAACCCGGACCACAAAAATGGTCCGGGTATTAACCTCATTAATTCATTAATTTTAAAATTTTAAAAGGATTTAGTCTTCCTCTGGACAAACTCCTAAGTGAATGGCAATCCAGAAGTTTCCATCTCCTGAATAGGTAGTATCCCAATTGAAGGTATCATCAAATCCAGGAATATTATTACCGAACTGGCCAGGCGCATTGGTGTTGAGAGGTGTATTATCACTGAAATATAGGTGAGCTTCCTCAGCATCCACTCCGCCAAATAGGTCAATTTCTACATCTACTAAAGTTCCTGATACAGAAATATTAACTACGCCTACCAAAGTTCCCTTCTCCAGGTTGTTTTGGCCGGCTCCGGCATAAATGTTAAACTGGTAGTCTCCATCCTCATCATCGAAATAATGAGCCCAGCCCCAGTTGTTTCCAACACCAAGTTCCTGAAGCGTAATATTTCCTACCATATAGGCAGTTTCACAATCGTCAAGATCTGCAACCGGGTCTTCTCCACCACCATCCTCAAGACAGTCTGGAATACCATTTTCATTCTCATCTATAGTATCATCTTCTCCAGGACAAACATCACAGGCATCTCCTACGCCATCCCCATCGGTATCAGCCTGATCTTCATTATCTACAAATGGACAGTTATCACAGGCATCTCCATGGCTATCTCCATCGGAATTTTCCTGCCCTGGGTTTGGTACGTTTGGACAGTTATCATCGTCATTTGGAATACCGTCGTCGTCGTCATCGTCGGCAGGAGGTGGTGTGTCACCACAGTTAAATCTTAAGTGGGTATAGTCTACATTAGAATCTCCATCGAAATTGGCCATTATATCATTTCGGCTCAAAGTACCTTCCAGTACGTAATCTCCAACTTCTCCATAAACTCCTTCCCAATCAAGAAGTGTAGCTCTCCAGAAAATATATGGCTCATCATCGGCCACTGTAGATGGGTTTGGAAGCGCAAAACATAAAGGCGCTACAGATGGGTCTTCGCCCTCTGTACTGGCAGTTGGTCTAAGGTCTGAATGAAGTAATTGTCCGCTGTCATCAGTTCCTAAGTAAACATCAAATGAATAGTAAGCGGGATAGTGTCTTCCATTATCGGTACAGTAGTTAATGAAAACACAGAACTCATAGGCTTCTTTTCCTATAATATCAAAGAATAAGTAGCCATATTCATTTACAATGCGATCATCGAAACAAAGTACCTCAACATCTACATATTTTTTAGTGCCTGCACCTAGATTGAACTCAATAGGTAGCGCATCATCTACAAAATTGGATAAGGTACCTCCATCATATGGCGCAAGCCAAATAAGGTTGTCATCAGCGTCATATACAGCGAAAAAGTCTAAAGAATAAGGGCCGGGTACCAGCTCTAAATCCATAGACTCTTCAGTGAAATATTCTGCTACTCCATCGCCATCATAATCGTATGGGTTTGGATTCACATCTACTACCAGCGGTGTGGCCATACTTCCCACATTAGCGGTTCCACTTAATACCACCTCCACATAAGAGGGAGCTGCATCTGAACACTCAGGAATGTCTCCCAAAGCTTGTTTAGCCTGGGATCTGTTGGCTAAAAGATCATTTAGTACCGCCCCGAAACTCAGTGTTGCTTTTTCCGAGGGGTCATTAATTAGGGAATCCTCTTCCTTGCTACAGGAAGTGAACAGCATCGCAACGATTGCGAGCCCGGCAAAATAGTACTTGAAGTTTTTCATAATTAAATTTTTAAATGAATAATTAGAATGGTTAATAAAAAATATCTGCTCTCCTTTCGAAGCATAAAATATCCTTGCACAAAAAATCAAAACATAAT
This sequence comes from Salegentibacter haimaensis, assembly GCF_054121495.1. Taxonomy (NCBI): domain Bacteria; kingdom Pseudomonadati; phylum Bacteroidota; class Flavobacteriia; order Flavobacteriales; family Flavobacteriaceae; genus Salegentibacter; species Salegentibacter haimaensis. The sequence goes on along the minus strand of NZ_JBSYGH010000004.1, from coordinate 19,001 downwards.
GGGGAAAGTTCACAGATAAGCAGCGAAGTGGGGTGACAAACTTATCTGGACACTAAAGTACTACAATGAAGTAGCGAAGGGAATAGGGGAAATCCCTTAAAAGTTGATATTCTTAAACCTGCTGGTAATCGATAAGCTTATGATTAATAGCGTAAATGATACTTTCCAGGATAGTATCTGAATTTGTTCTCTTAATAATATTAGATCTATGTTTCTCGATTGTCTTTGGTGAAATATATAGCGTATCGCTAATTTCTTTGGTCTTATATCCTTTTATAAGCAATTGAATAATCTCTTTCTCTCTCTTGGTAAAACTGAAATCGGCAACTTTCCCGTTTTCTTTGAAACAGCCATTTAAAATCTGGGAATCTGTTCCTAATTTGGGATTCACTATCATCTCCTCTCCGGTAAAATCGATAATCATAATAAAGTGATTGCCGTGGTTTTTATTAAGCTTTGAAAAGTTGATCCTGGCATTTCGCATCTTATTATTCTTTAAAAGCAATGCAGTCCTGGTTGTGGCCTTAATATGCTTTCCCCGAGCAAAATTGCGCAGGCTTGCCTTAACCTTTGCTTTATTGTCGACATTCACAAAATCGGTTAGTTTAAGTCCTTCGCAGGTATTGATCTTAAAACTTTGTTTAAAGGAATCGTTCATCGCTACTATGTTTTCATTCTCAAGCAGCAATACCGGTTTTGCCATTAAATTAAAGAGTCCCATAAAACTGTCTTTCCAAAAATTAGAGAGTGAATTATTGGCGAAGACCATTTTTATTACTTTTCCGCATAAAGCTTCGGGCGTTGGAGAATATAGAAATTCATCTACTATACTCCTAAAGCGGCTTTGAACCTCATACTTCAAATCGGCTTCAGCATACATAAGAAGCCAGGCCCGGCTTAGGAAATGGGTCGATTTAAAATTGGAGAGATTCTTAAAACTACGGGTACCCCTAAATGAACCATAATCTACCAGAATAATATCGGGCAGTAAATTAAGAGCCATCGTATATCCTGTATGCATAGAGCCCGCGCTGTGCACTTCAAAGTGCATACTTAAACCGTCTTTCAGGCATTTGGTTAATCCCGGCTTCGCGGTGATTAACAACAATTGTTTTTTTTCCGAAATCATTCCACAAAATATTGTGTTTGCCAAAGCAAACTGGTTAATAAATTAGCTGCACATCTTTGCTGGGGCAAATAATCTATTTCCGGGTGGGGACCGGAACAATTGTCGGGGGGAGTAAGCGAAAATTTGGGGAAAGTTTATATCTCAAATATAGGTGAAAATCAGTAGATTAAGCAAATATTTTTCAGTAATATTATCCCTACAATCCTTATATTTTATGGGGGTTTATCTCCATTTTTTAACAGCTTAAAACCATAATTTGTAGGAATTTTAGAATACTTAACAAATTTTATTAATTCGTTTAATTTTCTATCATCCCGACAAAAACCTCCAACTCATAACTTTAATTTGAAATTAACAACCCGGCATCTGCTCTTCCTTTTTAGTTAGCTGTACATTAAGTAAATTTGCCCTCTTGAAGAAAAATATGGCTAAAACTGAAGATAATATCGAGGTACTCGGGGCTCGGGTACACAATTTAAAAAATATTGATGTTAGTATTCCTCGTGAGAAACTGGTTGTCTTGACCGGTCTTTCTGGTTCGGGGAAATCTTCTCTGGCTTTCGATACTATTTATGCTGAAGGTCAAAGGCGCTATATCGAAACTTTCTCTGCCTATGCCCGCCAGTTTTTAGGCGGACTGGAACGCCCCGATGTAGATAAAATTGAAGGCCTCTCTCCAGTTATCGCCATTGAACAAAAAACCACTTCCAAAAACCCCCGCAGTACGGTTGGTACCATTACCGAAATTTATGATTTCCTTCGCCTGCTTTTTGCCAGGGCCGGCGATGCTTACAGCTACAAAACCGGGGAAAAAATGGTGAGTTATACCGATGAGCAAATCAAAGAGCTTATTCTGGAGAACTTTAATGGAAAAAAAGTAAACGTTTTAGCTCCCGTGGTAAGATCCCGAAAAGGTCATTACCGCGAACTATTTGAACAAATCGCCAAACAGGGTTTTGTAAAGGTGCGCACCGACGGCGAAATTCGGGACCTGGTGAAAGGTATGAAACTCGACCGTTATGTGACTCACGATATTGAAATTGTCATAGACCGCTTAAAAATAGACGATAAAACAGAGGCCCAATCCAGGCTAAATGAGAGCATTAAAACTGCTATGTATCACGGCAATGATGTGCTTATGATTATGGAGCAGGAAACCGGTGAAATACGGTATTTTAGTCGTACTCTTATGTGCCCTACTTCCGGGATATCATACCCTAATCCGGAACCGAATACTTTTTCTTTCAATTCCCCAAAAGGTGCCTGCCACGTTTGTAACGGGATTGGCAGCCTGCACAAAGTAAATGTAGATAAGGTAATTCCCGATACTTCAAAAAGCATTAAAAACGGAGCTCTCGCCCCGCACGGACCGCAGAAGAAAAACTGGGTTTTCTCACAATTGGAACTCATAGGAGAACGTTACGATTTTAAACTTACAGATCCTATTAGTAAAATCCCTGAAGAAGCCTTAAATCTAATTTTGTTCGGCGGAAAGGAAAAGTTCTCAAAACAATCGAAAACGCTGGGTATTACCCGCGATTTTAAAATCGATTTTGAAGGGGTTGCGACTTTTATAGAAAATACTTTTAATAATAATGAGTCAACCTCTTTAAAACGCTGGGCCAAGGAATATATGGATAAGGTAGAGTGCCCGGAATGCCACGGCAGTCGCCTTGTAAAAGAATCGCTTTATTTTAAGATCGACGGGAAAAATATTGCTGAACTTTCTCAAATGGATATCAGTGATCTTTCTGCCTGGTTCGAGGGTCTGGAATCCCGACTCACTAAAAAACAAAATCAAATCGCTGCTGAAGTAATTAAAGAAATTAGAAGCCGTATTGGGTTTTTGATGGATGTGGGGCTAACCTATCTTTCGCTTAATCGCGGTTCAAAATCACTTTCAGGCGGGGAAGCGCAGCGCATTAGATTGGCCACCCAAATTGGTTCACAGTTGGTAGGGGTTCTATACATACTCGACGAGCCCAGCATAGGCCTTCACCAACGAGATAATGAAAAGCTTATAAATTCGCTTATCTCGCTTCGGGACCTTGGAAATTCAGTAATCGTGGTAGAACACGATAAGGATATGATCGAGCGTGCCGATCATGTTATAGATATAGGTCCAAAAGCCGGACGACATGGGGGTGAAATTATAAGCCAGGGAACTCCTTCAGAAATATTAAAACACGAAACCACTACAGCAGCTTACCTAAGCGGGAGAAAAGCCATTGAAATTCCCGGAAAACGCCGCAAGGGAAATGGGAAATTTTTAGAGTTGAAAGGCGCCAGCGGAAATAATCTTCAAAACGTTTCTATAAAAATTCCATTAGGACAAATGATTGCCGTTACAGGAGTTTCTGGGAGCGGAAAATCTACCTTAATCAATGAAACTTTATATCCGATCCTTAATGCGTATTATTTTAACGGGGTAAAACAGCCCCTTCCTTATAAAAGTATAAAAGGTCTGGACAATCTTGACAAGGTGATCGATATTAATCAGTCTCCCATTGGCCGAACTCCCAGGTCTAACCCGGCAACCTATACCGGAGTTTTTTCTGAAATTCGAAACCTTTTTGCAAAAACTCCTGAAGCCTTAATTAGAGGATACAAACCGGGGCGTTTCAGTTTCAATGTTAAAGGAGGTCGCTGCGAAACCTGTAAAGGTGGTGGCTTAAGGGTAATTGAGATGAATTTTTTACCCGACGTTTACGTGGAATGCGAAACCTGCCAGGGCAAACGCTTTAACCGGGAAACCCTTGAGATTAGGTATAAAGGAAAATCTATTGCCGATGTTTTGGAAATGACAATAAATGAGGCCACACCATTCTTTGAACATATTCCCAAAATTTATAGAAAATTAAAAACCATACAGGATGTTGGGTTGGGCTATATTAGCCTGGGCCAGCAAAGCACTACACTTTCGGGTGGGGAAGCTCAACGAATAAAACTGGCCACCGAGCTATCCAAACGCGATACCGGGAATACTTTTTATATCTTAGACGAGCCTACCACCGGTTTACATTTCGAAGATATAAGAGTGCTAATGGAGGTTCTTAATCGACTTACCAATAAAGGTAATTCGGTTTTGATCATTGAACACAACCTGGATGTAGTAAAAATGGCCGACTATGTCATAGATATTGGTCCTGAAGGCGGTAAAGGCGGCGGCAAAGTGATCGCCAAAGGCACCCCCGAAGAAATAGTAAAAAAAGGAAAAGGCTATACCTCCAAATTCCTGAAAAAAGAATTACAATAATAAATAGAATTACAAAATTAAAATGAGAACAAATCAGAAGAATAAAGCCTGGAATGAAATTAAAACCAACGATTCCTGGGCGATCTTTAAAATAATGGGTGAATTCGTTAACGGGTATGAAAAACTAAGCCAAATTGGGCCCTGTGTTTCTATATTCGGTTCAGCCAGAACAAAACCAGACCACAAATATTATAAGCTTGCCGAGAAAATTTCCAAAAAAATTGTTGAAAATGGTTACGGAGTAATTACCGGTGGTGGCCCGGGTATTATGGAAGCCGGTAATAAAGGAGCTCACCTTGGCGGGGGCACCTCGGTAGGATTAAACATAGATCTTCCCTTCGAACAACATGACAACCCTTACATAGATAACGATAAAAGTCTCGACTTCGACTATTTCTTTGTTCGCAAGGTAATGTTCGTTAAATACTCTCAGGGCTTTGTGGTGATGCCGGGCGGTTTTGGAACTTTAGATGAGCTCTTTGAAGCTATTACGCTCATTCAGACCAAAAAAATAGATAAATTCCCCATAATCCTGGTTGGCAGTGATTACTGGAGTGGGCTGGTAGACTGGATTAAAGCTACCCTGTTAGACAGTTTTCAGAATATTAGTGCACCCGATATGGACCTGGTTCAAATAGTAGATCACGAGGATGAAGTAATTGATATTCTTAATAAATTCTACGACGAATATAATCTTAGCCCTAATTTCTAAAGCAGTGTTTGTTCATAACTAAGTTTCAGTATATTTAACGCCGTTCTAACTTTGCTTAATCCCGGGATTTCTTTTGAAATATATCCTCCTTTTATTATTACTACTGGTCTCTCCCGGCATATTGGGTCAAACCTCTATGCAGGTAAATGCCAGTTTAGCTGAGACCGAACGCAAATTTATTATTGAACACAGCATTACCTATGAAAATACCGGTAACACTGCTTTAAATGAAATATATTTAAACGACTGGGCCAATGCGTTTAGCAGTAAAACCACTCCCCTGGCCCGGCGTTTTGCCGAAGAATTTGCAAGACGTTTCCATTTCGCTAAAGAAGATGAGCGCGGGGAAACCTATATCGAATCTATCACCTCCAACGACAAAGATTCTCTCTTTTGGGAAAGACCTTTCACCGCCCCCGACATTGTTCGTATCCGGCTTCCTGAAAGTCTGCTTCCCGGCGAAAAAACTACTATTCACCTAAATTATATTGTAAAGATTCCAAGCGATAAATTCACCCGTTTTGGTGTGAATGGTGACGGGACTTATAAAATAAGATACTGGTTTCTAACCCCTGCGGTTTTTGATGATGAAAACGGCTGGCAACTATACAGTCATCGTAATCTCGACAATCGTTTCTCGGCGCCTTTCGATGTTGAAGTTGATCTTGAGGTTCCTTCTGGATACTACCCCTTCAGTTCGATGAATTTGGTAGAAAGCACGAATAACAACGGAAGAAAAAACTTAAAATTTTCGGGTAAAAGCCAGGTTGAAACCAAACTATATCTCACTAAATCGGTGCAATTTGAATCGGTTACTTCAGGAAAACCCGAATTGATTACTAATGTGGAAGATGACGGGCTGGCACCACCGGTAAAGCGCCTTATCACCGATAGAATTTTTGAGTATTTAAATTCGCGAATGGGAGAATATCCTCACGATTTAATGCTCATCACCCAGGAAGATTATCTCAGCAACCCTGTATATGGCTTAAATCAATTACCCGGTTTTATCAGGCCTTTTCCAGATGGTTTTCAGTACGATATAAAGATGTTAAAAACCATCACCAACCACTACTTGAAAAATACTATCCTAATAAATCCGCGTTACGAACAGTGGGTACACGACGCTATTTTAGTTTCGGTTATGATGGATTATGTAGATACTTACTATCCTAATATGCGTCTTTTAGGAAATCTTAGCCATATTATCGGGATTAGATGGTTTCACGCTGCCGACCTGGAATTTAACGATCAGTATCAGTTTTTATATATGAATATGGCCAGGTTGAATCTTGATCAACCATTAACTATGGCACAGGATTCCCTGGTAAAGTTTAATGTAAATATAGCCAATGCCTACAAAGCCGGTGTGGGAATGCGCTATTTGGAAGATTTTTTAGGCAACGGTGAAATTCAGGCTTCGATTAGGGAATTTTATCAGGATTATCTTTTAAAGCCCGCCTCCAGTGAAGATTTCCAAAGAATTTTGCTGAAAAATTCTTCCAAGGATATTTCCTGGTTTTTCGGGGATTATCTGCAAACCAATAAAAAGATCGATTTCAGAATTTCCGGGCTTCAGAAGCAAAAAGATTCACTCGTCGTAGAAATTAAGAACAAACGAAAAAACAATTTTCCCATCTCGCTTTACGGTTTAAAAGATGGCGAGATCGTCTCTAAAACCTGGGTAACCGGGGTGAGAGATAAAAAAACCGTCAAAATTGCCCGGGATAGTATAGATAGACTAGCCCTTAATTATGAGGCTACTATTCCCGAATTTAACCAAAGAGACAATTATCGCCGGGTTACAAAGCTATTTAACAAACCCCTGCAATTCAGGTTGCTTCAGGATGTGGAAGATCCCCGCTATACCCAGCTTTTCTTTATGCCTGAATTTGACTATAACCTCTACGACGGGATTTCAATTGGGCCCAAACTTTATAATAAAACCATACTTAATAAAACCTTCGATTTTAAGATCGCACCCAAATATGGCTTTAATTCTGAAACCATCGTAGGTTCAGCTTCTTTGGTGAATACGCATCAGTTTCGGGATAAGGAACTACACGCCATTCGATACGGAATTAGCGGCACCAGATTTTCTTATGGATACAACCTGTTTTACGAAAAATACACTCCCTTCCTCGCTTTTTCCTTCCGAAGAAATTATTTGAGAAATAACGAGCGCCAGCAATTAATGATTCGAAATGTAAATGTGCGCCGGGATGAACTGCCTGAAGCTCCCCTGGAACAACCCAATTACAACGTCTTTAATATTAATTATCGTTACAGCAACCCGCATTTGGTAGATTTCTATGCGGCTACTTTCGATTTTCAGCTAGCCGATAAATTCAGTAAAATTTCGGCCAGCCTCGAATACCGGAAGTTATTCAGAAACAACCGGCAAATCAACCTAAGGTTTTTCACGGGTACCTTTCTATATAGCGATGTGACCGACAATAATTATTTTAGTTTCGCCCTGGATCGCCCTACCGATTATCTTTTCGACTATAATTACTACGGAAGAAGCCAGGGCAGCGGTCTTTTTAGCCAGCAAATTATCGTAGCTGAAGGTGGTTTTAAATCTCAGCTTCAACCTGAATTTGCAAACCAATGGATTACCACCCTGAACGGAAGTACCAATCTCTGGAAATGGATTTTTGTTTACGGAGATGTGGGGCTTGTAAAAAATAAACACGAGAACGCGGCTTTTATGTATGATTCGGGGATTCGGCTAAGTTTGGTAGATGATTATTTTGAAATTTTCTTTCCGGTATATTCCAACCTGGGTTGGGAAATAGCGCAACCCGATTATGATCAAAAAATCAGGTTTATCGTGTCTTTAGATGTAAATACCTTAATACGTCTCTTTACCCGCAGGTGGTACTAAGAATTTTCCTTCTATATTGGAGCATTATCACAAAAGCTCTTGCGTAATTATTTATTCCACAATTAAAACAATCTTAAAAGGAGTTAAATTTTATTAATCTTATTTTTTAGAGATTAAAATAAATATTTACTAAAAATTGCAGAAATTAATGAATTGTATATAATTTTTGTTTTCGTTACATTTGTTGCAATACAAAACCAGGTTCATGCAAAGCGAAACTCAAACTAAAGATTCAATTTCATTTGAAGATTTTAAGGCACAGGTACTCGAAGATTATAAGATCGCCGTTACCAGCCGTGAATGTAGCCTTCTGGGAAGACGCGAAGTTCTTACCGGAAAAGCGAAATTCGGAATTTTTGGAGATGGAAAGGAACTACCTCAATTGGCTATGGCCAAGGTTTTTAAAAACGGAGATTTTCGCTCGGGATACTATCGCGATCAAACCTTTATGATGGCGATTGACCAACTTAACATCAGGCAGTTTTTTGCCGGATTATATGCCGATGCTAACCTTGAAAATGAACCTATGAGTGGCGGTCGCCAAATGGGCGGTCACTTTACCACGCATAGTCTAAACGAAGACGGAAGCTGGAAAAACCTGATGGAACAAAAAAATTCCAGCGCCGATATTTCCCCAACTGCAGGACAAATGCCCAGATTACTGGGGCTGGCTCAGGCTTCAAAAATTTACAGAAATGTAGAGGGAATAGATGCCCCTAATTTTACGCATGAAGGCAATGAAATTGCCTGGGGAACCATAGGGAATGCCAGTACAAGTGAAGGTCATTTTTGGGAAACTATCAATGCCGCCGGGGTATTGCAGGTTCCAATGGTTATGAGCGTATGGGATGATGAATATGGAATTTCAGTTCACGCCAGGCATCAAACCACCAAAGAGAATATTTCTGAAATTCTAAAAGGTTTTCAGAGGGATGAAGAAAATAAAGGCTTCGAAATAATCGTGGTAAAAGGCTGGGATTATGTTGCCCTGGTAGAAGCTTATGAAAAAGCTTCAGAAATTGCCAGAAATGAACATTGCCCGGTGCTCATACACGTAACCGAACTCACTCAACCCCAGGGTCACTCCACTTCAGGATCTCACGAGCGTTATAAAAACGAAGACAGGCTTTCCTGGGAGCGGGAACACGACTGTAATGTTAAGTTCAGAGAATGGATTCTCGAAAACGACTTTAGTACAGCCGATGATCTCGACGCAATCGAAAAAGAAATTAAAAAACAGGTTCGTGAAGGTAAAAGAGCGGCCTGGGAGAATTATCAGGCTCCTATAAAAGAACGCCAAAAAGAATTATTGCTTCAGCTGGCTGAAATCGCTAAAAGCAGTGAGAATAAAACTCAATTAGCCGGGCTGGTTAAGGAATTAAAAGCCATTAAAGAACCGCTAAAAAGAGATGTAGTAGCAGCTGCCAGAAAGAGTTTGCGGTTTTTGGTAAATGAAAATTCAGAAAAAAAGCAGCAGCTTATATTCTGGATGGATGAAGTCCTGGAGCAAACTACTCACGATTACAGTAGTTTTCTCTATAGTGATACAGGTTTAGAAGTTGAGGAAATAAACCCGGTTTATGCTGAAGATTCTAAAGAAGTAGACGCCCGGGTGGTTCTACGGGATAATTTTGATAAAATCTTTGCTACTCGTCCTGAAACTTTAATTTTCGGTGAGGATGCCGGGGAGATAGGAGATGTTAACCAGGGGCTGGAAGGTCTTCAGAAAAAATATGGAAAATTACGCGTAGCCGATGTTGGTATCCGCGAAGCTACCATTCTTGGACAGGGTATTGGAATGGCAATGCGTGGGCTTAGGCCAATTGCTGAAATTCAATATCTGGATTATGTAATGTATGCCCTGCAGGGAATGAGTGATGATCTTGCCACTTTACTATATCGTACCAAGGGAAAGCAAAAAGCTCCGCTAATTATTAGAACACGCGGGCATCGCCTGGAGGGAATCTGGCATAGCGGCTCTCAAATGGGCGGAATTTTAAATTTAGTACGCGGAATGTATGTTTTAGTTCCCCGAAATATGACCAAAGCCGCCGGATTCTACAATACGTTGTTACAACAAGACACTCCGGCCCTGGTGGTAGAATGTCTTAATGGATACCGATTAAAGGAGAAATTACCCGAAAACTTAGGTGAATTCACTACTCCTATCGGAAAAGTAGAAACTGTAAAAGAAGGTACTGATATCAGCCTGGTTTCTTATGGCTCTACTTTAAGAATAGTAGAACAAACCGCCCGGGAGCTTGAAGAAGTTGGTATAAATGCTGAAATTATCGATGTTCAGTCTTTGTTACCCTTCGACCTGGATCACGATATTGTAAAAAGTTTAGAGAAAACCAATCGACTGCTAATTATAGATGAAGATGTACCAGGTGGAGCCTCCTCATATATTCTGGACAAGGTTCTAAACGAACAGGATGGCTGGAAATTCCTGGATAGTAAGCCTGAAACGCTTACTGCCAAAGAGCATCGCCCTGCCTATGGTACCGATGGTGATTATTTCTCCAAACCTTCAGCCGAAGATATTTATGAAAAAGTGTATGGGATTATGCACGAAGCTATGCCTTCAAAATTTCCCAAATTGAGATAAGAATAATTTAGTTAGTTAAAGGAAAAAGCCGCAATTCGAAAGATTTGCGGCTTTTTAATTTTAAAATATAAAGACCCTCTCTACGGAATCCATTTTTTATCAAAATTAGGTTTCCTTTTTTCAAGAAAGGCATCTCTCCCTTCTTTGGCTTCATCGGTCATATAAGCAAGTCGGGTTACTTCCCCTGCAAACACCTGCTGGCCTACCATCCCATCATCGGTGAGGTTCATCGCGAACTTCAGCATTTTAATAGAGGTGGGTGATTTGGCCATAATCTCCTGAGCCCATTCATAAGCGGTATCTTCTAATTCTTCGTGCGGAATTACCGCATTAACCATCCCCATTTCATAAGCCTCCTGGGCAGAGTAATTTCTTCCAAGGAAAAAGATCTCACGCGCCTTCTTCTGTCCCACCATTTTCGCTAAGTAAGCCGAACCATAGCCCGCATCAAAACTGGTAACATCGGCATCGGTTTGTTTGAAGACGGCGTGTTCTTTACTGGCAAGCGTTAGGTCGCAAACCACGTGCAGGCTATGCCCCCCTCCTACGGCCCAACCGGGAACCACACAAATAACAGCTTTGGGCATAAATCTTATAAGCCGCTGAACTTCCAGGATATTTAGGCGGTGATAACCGTCTTCCCCCACATAACCCTGGTGCCCCCGGGCTTTTTGATCGCCGCCGCTGCAAAAGGCCCAGCCACCATCCTTTGGCGATGGTCCTTCCCCCGACAGCAACACGCAGCCGATACTGGTATCTTCCTGGGCATCGTGAAAGGCATCCAGCAATTCACTGGTAGTTTTTGGTCTAAAAGCATTGCGAACTTCAGGCCGGTTAAAAGCAATTCTGGCTACACCATTAGCTTTTTTATAAGTGATATCTTCGTATTCTTTAGCGATTTTCCACTCGATTTTACTCATAATTCTTATTTTAGAGCTAAAATAAGATTTTTTAAGGCTCAGGGTAATTTTTGCATTATTTTTGATTCTTCCTTACAAATTTGATTTAATGAAATTTCGATTTTTATTTTTTTCAGCTTTTATATTTGTAATGCCACTGCAGGCTCAGGAATTTGATTACTGGAATGCCGAAGATTTCAGCATTTCCCGAAATGAAATCAAACCTCAGCTTTTGCCCTTCGACTTTGGTCTGGAAAAATCAAATTTTCATATTAGAAGCGGTGCTTTTTTAAATGTAGAAAGCGAATTGAACCACGGGATCGATATGGTTGCCCTTATTGAGCGCGATAATTCATACAGGAAGAGAACAGTAGACCTGGGCCACCCCATAGCCAAAAAAGATCTGAAATCGGGTAAATTTAGTTTTTCAGCCGGTTTACGCGACAATCAAAGCGGGGTGAGAAACGAAGCCTACGAATCTAACCCATATTATCAAAACCAGCGGTTCAGAGAAAATATGATGTATCATACTACCCGTAGAATGATGAATCCCCATGCTTATTATTATCATTCTCCTTATCGAAGATTTTATTAGGCTTTCGGCTTTTTCAAATAGATGCCATCTTCCCTGATATCTATTTGCCGATTTTTGTAAAGATTTCCGGCCGCTTTTTTAAAGCTTTTCTTACTCATCTCCAAAATACGCTGAACCTCTGTAGGTGAAGATTTATCATTTACGCTAATAAACCCGTTATTTCGCTCTAATTCATCAAGAATACGCTGGGCATTGGGTTCTATACTGCGATAGCCCGGGCGCTGCAGGCTCACGTCGATCTTTCCATCGGGTCGGGTTTTCTTAATCCAGCCGCGCATTTCGTCTCCCACATTCAAATTCTGAAATACCTCATCGTGATAAATCAAGCCCAGGTGCAACTGATTGATTATTACATTATATCCCAAATCAGATTTATTGCTAATGATCAAATCTACCTCTTCAAATGGCTCGACGGTTAATTCTAAATTATCCAAAAAAGCGTGCACCTTACTGGAAGCAACCAGTCGGTTGGTGTCTTCATCTAAATAACAGAAAATCAAATACCTTCCACCTTTTTTCATTGGGTAGGCCTGCTCTTTAAACGGCACAAATAAATGTTTTTCCAGACCCCAATCCAGGAAAGCACCAAATTCGGTTACTTCTACACATTTCAGAAAAGCGAATTCATCCAGTTTCACCAATGGCTTTAGGGTGGTAGCTACAGGTCTTTCCTCGTGATCTAAATACACAAAAACCTCTATCTCACCTCCTATTTCCCAGGTTGCGGGAATATATTTATTAGGAAGTAAAACCTCATCGCCTTCTTCATTTCTAAGAAATAATCCGGGTTCGGTTTCGCGATCTATGATAAGCTTGTGATCCTGGCCAATATCGAGCATAAAAAATTTTTAGACTGCAAAGATAAGTGAATATAACGGCTAAACCCTCAAAAACAAAAAATCCGCTTTCTGTTTCCAAAAAGCGGATTTTTAAAATTGCGTTTCTTATTTAAAAACGCTTTCCTTTTTAAAATGTTTGGTTAGTAAATAATATACTACTGCACGATATTTATTGCGATTGGATTTCCCATATTTTTCGATAACTGCATTTAATCCTTCATCCAGTTTGCTATCGTCTTTCAGGCCAAGCTTTTTTACCAGAAAATTCTTTTTAACGGTTTCCATTTCAGAGTCTGATGAACTTGAAACGGTTTCCGCATCACTTCTAAAGATACTGGGACCACAGGCCTCTGTCACTTTTCTAAGCAAATCTACATCGGGTTCTTCCCCAATTTTGTCTTTTACATCCTGGATGTATTTTCCAACTTTTTCATCGGTTTTAGTTGCCATAGTTTAAAAATTATTTGGTTAATATGCTTAAAGTTACCAAACTATGCCCGAAGAACCGAAAATCAAATCTTAAGATTTCATAAAATTAAAGTATTCGAGCAGGACCTCATCGTTGACCTTTCTGGGGGTAAAAATTTCCAAGAGTTTAGGCCTCTCAGATTCAGCAAAAAATTCTTCGAGATTTTGGCTTATTTCTTCTGAAGTTTTTGCAGTGAGATAATCCAGGCCATATAGCTCACACAAGGGCTTTGCTTTTAAGTTATGTATGGTTTCAAAGTAAGTATCGAAATTTTCGGTATTCTTATTCCCGGGAAGTATCCTGAAAATCCCACCCCCCTGATTATTGATCACGATCACCCTGAAATTAGAAGGCATATAATTATTCCAAAGCGCGTTGCTGTCATAGAAAAAACTTAGGTCGCCAGAAATCATTAGCACAGGCCCGGCCTTCACGCAGGCTGCACCTACGGCCGTAGATAAACTTCCATCTATCCCGCTGGTACCGCGGTTGCAAAAAACCCTGATATTTTCCTTCCATTTAAAAAGCTGCGCATAGCGAATAATCGAACTATTGCCCAGCTGAAGGATATAATCTTCAGGCACTTGTGGCACTATGAGCTGCATCGCTTTTAAATCTGAATACGGGATCTCATTCATATACTCCTCGTGCCGGGCCTGTCGCTTTTCCCTGATATTTTTCCAGTAAGCTCCGTAATCGCTTTCAATCTCTTTGCTAAGCGGAAGAAAATTTTCAAAAAATGAATTTACCGAAGTTTCAAAATGTTTATTCAGACAGAAAAAGGTATTGTATGCTTTTTTCTCATCGATGTGCCAATGTTGCTGCGGCTGATATTTTCGAAGAAAAGCCTTGATTTTTTTTGAGATAATCATCCCTCCAAAAGTGAGCAGGATTTCCGGCTGAAGCTTTCTAAAGTGCGCTTCTGGATCATCTTCTCTTTCAATGGGCCCAATTGTAGTATCTATTCGGGTAAAAAATTCGGGATGGTGTAAATTGGAGGTGGTTTCAGTAAAAACTATTACCGATGGATCTTTTGCCAAAAAGTCGAGGAATTTTTGCTCTACAGCATTAGGTTGCGCCACTCCAACAATAATCATTTTTCGCCTGGCCCGATTCCACATTTCAGCATAGGTTTCCAGTTGTTTTGGCGAATAAGTACGCTGCTTTATCTCCGGAAAAATCTGAATAGGGTTTACCTCAATATTTTCTACCAAATCATACAAAGGCTCGTAGAAAGGCACATTGATGTGCACCGGTCCCTTCTCCTCTATGGCCTTATTTAACGCCAGGTTGATTTCGCGTTCGTTATGTTTACGCGCCTCAAATTGTTTTTGCTGAAGTTTGGGATCTTCAGCTTCGTTGTCCAGCACCAATTCAGAATACAAATTAGCCGAATACAGAATATGATTTTCAAATACGTTTTTCTGTCTAATGGTTTGCCCGTCACCAATGTCGATGCGCTCCACAGGCCTGTCGGCCGAGATGATCACCAGCGGAATATCGCTGTAAAAAGCCTCAGCAATCGCAGGATAATAATTCAGCAAAGCCGAGCCTGAACTACAAACCAGAGCCACAGGCTGCTGAAGCTGCTGCGCCATTCCCAACGCAAAAAAGGCCGCCGAACGTTCATCGACAATACTGTAAGACGTAATTTCGGGATGATGGGTAAAACCCAGGGTTAAGGGGGCATTTCTCGAACCGGGCGAGATCACCACTCTTTGTATATTTTTTGCCACGCAAAGTGCCACCACCGAGCGGGCTACGGGAATTTTAGAATATTTCACAAATTTGTTTTTGGTAACATTAGACCTCACAGGTCATATCGCAGACCTCACAGGTTTTGGAAACCTGTGAGGTCTAATTTCTACCCAAAATTACGATTTTTAGAAGGATTTATTTTACGAGTACCGCCTTCATCGTTTGGGCTTTATTCTGAGTTTCTTCAAATTCGGCAGCGGGCTCAGAATCATAAGTGATTCCTCCCCCCACAAAAATCACGGCTTCATCGCCCTCCAGTTTCATACAGCGCAAATTCACGAACAAAGCCGTGCTTTTTGAAATACTCCCATAGGCCTGATTTTCCTGATTTCTTCGATTTAAACTCCGTTTCACTTCATTTTTAAAATTGAGCTCTCCCAAAAATCCGGTGTAAAACTCCCGGTCGTAATTTTCATTTTTTAAAATAAATTCCCTGGCTTTCTCTTTGGGCATCCCACAAACGGCAGGAGTGGGATGTAAGGCAGTGATAAGTTGTTTTAGGTCGGGATTGTTCGGATCAATTTTACCCTGAATATCGGTTCTTAAATGTAATAAACTTCCTGCCCGGGCAGTATAGGTTTCAGAAGTATCAATATTTTCTGAAGTCACCTTTTTGAGATTTTCCAGAATATAATCGGTCACAATTTGTTGTTCTTCCACCTCTTTGGCTCCCCAACTCACTTCAGTGATACCCTTGTAACTCTGGGTACCTGCAAGGGCCATTGTTTTAAATGTATTTCGTTCAACTTTAAGCAAACTTTCTGGCGTGGCGCCCATCCACAGTCCGGTTTTTGGATGAAACCAGAGATACACAAAAGCCGATTTATATTTCTTCAAAAGATCTCTAAATATTTCCAGGGCACCCAGCTGTGTCTCTACCTCTTCCCGCCTGGATAGCACTACCTTTTTAAATTCTCCATTTTTGATGGCCTGTACCGCTTTTTCCACCAATGACTCGTGTTCGGCTCTTGTTTGCTGCACAAACTGTTCAGGTGGGAATGAAGGCTTTTCTTTTTCCAAAACTTTTTCTTCATCGATAAAGCCAAGATATTCAGTGCTTAAATATTCGGCTTTTTCCTGCGGAATGAAATAGCTTGAAGAGCTATCATCAAATGGGGAGAAAACAAAACCGCTTTCTGTAAAATCTCTCAGAATATTTTCTGAAGCATCCTGCTGCAATAAAGCTTTGGTCTCCCCCCTACCCGAATTCGGGTCGTGCCAGGCCACAAAGGGCAAATGTTTCTGATACTGAGCTTCAAGCTTGCTGAAAAATTCTTCGGGTTTCATAGCTATTTCTTTTTAGGTAACGCAATGGTGGTGAGTTTCACCAGCGAAATCAAAGTTCCAGCTTCATCGGTAATGCGAATCTCCCAAAGCTGCGTCGTGCGGCCCTTATGGATAAATGAGGCCCTGGCAAAAACAACTCCTTCAGCAATACTTTTGAGATGATTAGCCGAGATCTCAATGCCTCTTACGGTAAATTCCTCTACATTCAGAAAGATAAAGCTGGCCATACTGCCAACGCTTTCGGCCAGGGCCACGCTTGCACCGCCGTGCAGTACGCCATCGGGTTGATGCACTTTTGAGGTCACTGGCATTTTTGCGATGAGATAATCTTCTCCAACTTCAGTAAATTCTATATCCAGGGTTTCCATTAGCGTGTTTTTACACACTTTTTTAGAAAGCTCCAGCAGTTCTTCTTGGGTCATTTCGATTAGATTGGTTTCTTTGTAAAAATACAAAAGCAGGCAGGAAATATGAGCACCGAACATAGGCTTTCTTACCAAAGCACCAATACCTACGAGGTCTTGAATAAATTCACCCCCCAAACAAAAAATGTTTGGGTAGTTTGCCACGGGATTGGCTATTTAAGCCGGTATTTCCTGAAATACTTTACACACCTCAATCAGGAAGAGAACTATATCATCGCCCCGCAGGCGCCTTCCAAATATTACCTCAATGGCGAATACAAACACGTGGGGGCTTCCTGGCTCACCCGGGAAAGCACCGAACATGAGATCGAAAATGTACTGAATTATCTCGATGCTGTTTATAAGGCTGAAAACCTGGAAAAAGCACACCGCCTCATTCTTTTCGGTTATTCACAAGGCGTATCGGTGGTGACACGTTGGGTGGCACGTAGAAAAATTAACTGCGATCATTTAGTGATGCATTCAGGGAAAGTCCCAGTGGAATTGCAGGCTGAAGATTTTTCTTTTCTGAAAAATTCAAAATTTAGTTACCTCTATGGAACAAGGGATCAATATTTTTCTGAAGCCGACATAGCCCGGGAACAAGAACGCCTCAACAAACTTTTTCCGTCGAATTTTGAAATCAAAACTTTTGAGGGAGGGCACGAAGTAAATAAGGATTTTATTTCAGAAATTGCTGAAAACTAAACTTCCGGGAAATTATCAAAATTGCAGGTTTAAAGAATCCTCTTAAATTTAGCTTCAGGAAAATAATTAAACCGATTCTTGAAACTTAAAAAACTACTCAAAAACATAGGTCCGGGTTTTTTGCTGGCAGGCGCAGCGATTGGGGTTTCGCATTTGGTGCAGGCCACCCGCGCCGGCGCCGATTACGGATTTATTTTGCTTTGGGCTCTTGTTTTAGCCTGCGTTTCAAAATATCCTTTTCTGGAATTTGGGCCGCGTTATGCAGCGGCAACGGGACAGCATCTTATTTCCGGCTATAAGCGCCTGGGCAAATTCCCTTACTGGATCTATATCATTATCACCATTGGCAGTATGTTCATTATCCAGGCGGCTGTAACTATCGTTTCAGCGGGGCTGGCCGAGCGCCTGTTTAATTTTGGCTGGTCACCTTTTGTGTGGAGTCTCGTAATTCTGGGAGCCAGTATCACCTTACTCCTAATCGGAAAATACCCCGGCCTTGATAAGAGTATGAAAATCATAGTTAGTTTTCTTACCCTGGCTACTCTTTTTGCGGTTATTATGGCCTTTAGCTCCGGAACTTTAGAAACTGCCGTTCAAACCCCGGCCCCCTCCCTTTGGACCACCGCCAGCATCGGCTTTATCATCGCATTTATGGGCTGGATGCCCATCCCGCTAGATGCGGCGGTTTGGCATTCGATCTGGACCCGTGAAAAAGCCATTCAAAACAATAAAAAAACCTCGGTAAAAGGAGCTTTTGCCGATTTCAACATAGGTTATCTCTCTGCAGCCTTCATAGGTTTACTTTTTTTCTTTTTGGGGGTTTTGGTGATGTTCGGCAGCGGACTCTCTTTCTCTGGAAATGCCGTGGAGTTCTCTTCCCAACTCGTAGACCTCTACGGCCAAAGCCTGGGCAGCTGGAGCAAACCCCTAATCTCGGTAGCTGCATTTATCACAATGCTTAGCACCGTGATCACCGTGACCGATGCCTTCCCGCGGGTGATTTCTGAATTAAAAGATCCCGATAAAAATTCAGCACAAGCCAGAGCAGAGAAATGGAAGATCTACACCTGGGCAGTTTTTCTTATCCCGGTTTTCTCGCTTTCCATATTGTTCTTTCTTTCAGGATCCTTTACACTATTAGTGGATTTCGCTGCAGGGCTTTCATTTCTCTCGGCACCTTTTCTCGCCTGGTTTAATTATAAACTGGTTATCGGAAATCAAATGCCAAAAAAACACCGCCCCGGAAGTAATTACCGAATCTTCAGTCTGGTGTGTTTTTGGTTTTTAGTGCTGTTTAATTTGGGGTATTTGTATTATAATTTTTTCATTTAGACCCAGCCCCCTGGCCCTCGAAATGGGAATATTTAAACTAAAAAAAGAGGCCGTCTTAAAAGCTATTTTTAGACGGTCTTTTTTTATTCGTGCTTTAGGCAGTTTTACAATGTTATTG